>CAWWAI010000001.1:0-87691 GCA_963934885.1 uncultured Rickettsiaceae bacterium
TTTTTTTGATAATACTCAAGTGCAGTTGAATTTACATTTTGAAACAGGTTTGCTCTATATAGATGAGAGTCTAGCAAAATCAGCAATTTGTTTGGTTATTATAGCTTCTGAGAATATAAATTATTCTGGAGTAATTGATCTTTATTTGCATAAAGATCAAGATAGCCCAGTAAGGCTATTTGGAAAAGGTGAAAACTTAATTATAAAAGATGAGATTTTACAGGTGTTGCAGGGTGAGACTATGAAATCTATAAATGTTAATAATTGTCGTGAATATTATATTAATAAGATATGCATGAATCAAGGTTATAGAGTGTTGGTTCAGAAAAAAATTGATATGATAGAGTATAAATTATTAAAGAAATAATAGGGAAGTATTATGACAAAATATCGAATTGAAACGGATTCTATAGGTGAAATTAAGGTTGAAGATAAATATTATTGGGGTGCTCAGACAGAGCGTTCGCTTAATAATTTTAAAATTACTGAACAAAAAATGCCTAAAGAGGTGATTCGAGCATTAGCTATCTTAAAAAGATCTGCAGCCAATGTGCATGCTGCTCTTGGTGTTTTAGATAAATCAATTGCTCATGTAATAATCAAATCAGCAGATAGAGTTCTTGCGGGAGAATTTGAAGATAATTTCCCTTTGGTTGTTTGGCAGACTGGATCTGGTACTCAGTCTAATATGAATATGAATGAAGTATTAGCTAGTATCTCAAATGAGAGTTTAACTGGTCAAAAAGGTGGAAAAAGTCCAGTTCATCCTAATGATCATGTAAATATGGGGCAATCATCAAATGATGTATTCCCAACTGCGATGCACATTGCAACGGTAATGCAAGTTCATGAAAAACTAATACCAGCTTTAAAAAAAATGCATAATAGTTTAGAGAATAAATCAAAAGACTGGAAGAAGATTGTAAAAATTGGTAGAACGCATTTACAAGATGCAACCCCAATTACATTAGGACAAGAATTTTCTGGATATGCATATCAAGTGCAGTATTCTATAGATAGAGTGGAAACTTCTCTCGAAAAAATATATTTTCTTGCTCAAGGTGGTACAGCAGTTGGTACTGGTATTAATTGCAAACCAGATTTTGCTATAAAATTTGCTGAAGAGGTAGCAAGTTTTACTAAGCAACCATTTAAAACTGCGCCAAACAAATTTGAAGCTTTAGCATGTAATGATGCTCTTGTTGAATTTTCTGGTACGCTGAATACATTAGCTGTCAGCATGATGAAAATTGCTAATGACATACGTCTTTTAGGTTCTGGACCCAGATGTGGTTTTGGTGAGCTGAACTTGCCAGCTAATGAACCTGGCTCTTCGATTATGCCAGGAAAAGTGAATCCTACTCAGTGCGAGGCTATGACTATGGTAGCTGCGCAAGTCATGGGGAACCATGTAGCGGTAACTGTCGGTGGTTCAAATGGGCATTTTGAACTTAATGTATTTAAGCCATTAATCATACAGAATATCATGCATTCAATTAACTTACTTAGTGATGCTATGGTGAGTTTGGTTGATAATTGTATTGATGGTATTGAGCCGAATATTGAGCGTATTAATATGCTGCGTGATGAATCGTTGATGTTAGTAACTGCACTGAATCCACATATTGGTTATGATAATGCTGCCAAGATTGCTAAAAAAGCTTTTACAGATGGTACTAGCTTAAAAGAAGCTGCATTAGAATTAAAAATTATATCAGCGGAAGAGTTTGATAAATTTGTAGTACCAGAAGATATGATTGGAGAAGCATCTTAAATATCATGACAAAACTCGGCAGAGCTTCTGCCAAAAAAATCGCCTAATTTCGACAAAATGAAAAAACTCGTCTGAAAACTGATTCATGCAACCTAGGTTACAATTTAAGCGGTAAAGTTAGTACTTGGATGTTAGTTTAAGTTAATAAAAAAATATGAACATTTACGATTGTTAATAGTTAAAAAAGGATAATTAAAATGACAGTAAATTACGATAAAGAGAGTCTCTTAGAAGCACTCAAACAAGATGGTTGGGCTTTCGCTGATGCTTTAAGATTTGCATCAGAAGAACTAAGAGCAGATAAAGAAGTTGTTTTAGAAGTAGTCAAACAAGATGGTCGGGCTTTACAGTTTGCATCAGAAGAACTAAGAGCAGATAAAGAGATTGTTTTAGAAGCAGTCAAACAAGATGGTGATGCTTTACAGTTTGCATCAGAAGAACTAAGAGCAGATAAAGAGATTGTTTTAGAGTTTGCATCAAAAAAACTAAGAGCAGATAAAATGTCGTCGTATGCAGATACGTTAACTGAAGCGGAGTGGTCACTAAGCAAGAGTGCTATTGATAACCTAAGTAAATTAAAAAAGGCACAAGGGCTTATAAAAAAGTATCAAGATAAGTTGCTACAATTAAAACAAATCATGTTTGAGATACGATTTGCTGCAGCAATTAACAAAACAGGCTGTACTGTACAAAATGAATATAAGGCTGGTATTGGTAATACAGATGTAGATTTTAAAGTAACTGATCTTAAGAAACAAGAATGGTTAATTGAGCTTACTAGCCCTAGCACTAGTATTGCGGTAAAAGAAAACACTGAAATCTTAGAAAGCGGTATACAACAATATTCATCTATAACATCTCCTACGGATCAAACAAATTCTCCTGAGGTAAGAGATATCATAAAGGCTCAAAGTGTTATTTTGAGTAAAGTTGCCAATGACAAAGGAAAGCCTATCAAATTTCCATTGATAACAGACTCTGAAGCTTATCATATAATCGTTATTTCGATAAACTCATTTAATAGTGGTGTGTCGGATAAATATGACTACATAAATATTGTGTATGGAAGCACGAGATTACGTGACATTGAAGACGGAGTACATGTTAGATGCTGGTATGATCAACAAAAAAAGTGCAATGAGATGATAAAAGGAGTATTTGATCCAGATCATAGTAACCTAAAGGCTAAAATCCTTCAAAAAAGAGTTCATGCTATCGTTTTTATTAAAGAGAATTTTGAGGAAGAAAGTACAAATATTAATTTATACGTGAACCCTAACTTGGAGAATGAAGCAACAATAATAGAAAGCATATTTGCTGAAATAGCAAAATGGTAGGGTTTGCCCCAGGGCAAATTGCAGGGAGTGTTTAAGTAAAATACTGAAATATTTCTTATATAAAGCCGCATTGACACAATGATCTTATTGTTCTAGTTTATACCAAATTATTAGTATAACTTAACATTTTTTAAGGAGATCTTATCTGATGCATGATCTTTCTAGTTCCATTAGTTGGTTTAGTAAAATTAGGCATAGTAAATTTAGGCATGCTTTATGGCCGATTAGGTCGTATGAGTTAACAAAATTTTTACCTATGGCTTTTCTGATGTTATTCATCTTACTTAGTCTTAATCTTATTCGCAGTGTTAAAGATGGTT
Organism: uncultured Rickettsiaceae bacterium; assembly: GCA_963934885.1. GTDB lineage: Bacteria > Pseudomonadota > Alphaproteobacteria > Rickettsiales > Rickettsiaceae > Megaera_A. The sequence continues at coordinate 3,432 of CAWWAI010000001.1, forward strand.
TTATTGTAACCATGATAGGTACAGAAATCCTAAGCTTTATTAAGCTATGGGTAGAGATGCCAATTGGGGTATTGTTTGTCCTTTTATATACAGGGCTTTGTAATATCATGACAACAGAACAAGTCTTTCGTTTGATTGTATCTATTTTTCTAGGTGTCTTTGCTTTATTTGCTTTTGTTATTTATCCTAATCAGGAATTTTTTCACCCCGATCCTTTAATAATTGAACATTACATTGAGATGTTACCGCATTTGAAATGGTTTATAGTTATGTGGAGTAAATGGAGTTTTGTCTTATTTTATGTAATGGGAGAATTATGGCAGGTAATTGTGTTTTTCCTATTTTTTTGGCAGTTAGCTAATAAAATTACTAAGACTGAAGAAGCAAAAAGATTTTATATATTTTTTGGTTTGTTCGGACAAATGAACTTACTCCTTTCTGGTACTATTATACTTTATATTACGCAAAGTCAGCATTTTCTATTACCTTTATTTAGTGGAATTACTGATAATACAGAAATTGTTTTGAAATCCATGACGATACTTATATTAGCATCTGGAGCAGTATGTTTAGTGTTGCATCGTTTTATTGAATTAAAAAATATTGAAAATTTGAAAGGCATTAAGTTTAAGAATGAGCGTACAGATATTCTTAAATTATCCTTAAAAGATAGTATAAAGATGGTTTTTACCTCTAAATATTTGGCAGTTATTTGTATATTGATGGTTTCTTACAGTACCTCTGTAAATCTTGTGGAAGGATTATGGATGTCACGCGCTAAAGCTTTATATCCTGAAACCAAGGACTTTATGGCATATATGGGGCATGTATTATATTGGACTGGTGTTTCAACATTAATTTTCATATTTATAGGTAATATAATAGTACGTAAACTTGGTTGGATTTGGGGTGCTATGTTGCCGCCAATGATGATATTTTTGGCAGGCCTGATGTTTTTCTGTTTTGTTTTGTTAGAAGATTATCTAGATATAATTTTGATGAGTTTAGTACATTTATCACCATTAGCTATTGTTGTTTTTATAGGTGGTTTACAAAATGTTTTAGGCAAAGGGGCAAAATATTCTCTTTTTGATGCAACAAAAGAGATGGTGTATATTCCTTTAGACAAAGAGATGAAGGTAAAAGGTAAAGCAGCAGTTGATGTACTTGGACCAAAACTTGGTAAGTCAATAGGCGCATCTGTCCAGATTATAACATTTAGTATCTTTCCAACAGCGCATCATGAAGATATAGCTGGTTTCTTAATGAGTGTTTTTATAGTTATTTGCGTAGTATGGATTATTGGAGTTAAAATGTTGAATCATGAATATAAACAGATGTTAAAACAGCAGGTGAATTATAAATAATTCTATTTATAATAAATTTGGTTATAGCCTTGTATTAGTCATGATATTATCACTATTATAAAATATAATAAAAATTAAGAGAGCGGATATGTCTAATATAGTTCCAATTACAGTTGCTTATGGCGACGGAATAGGCCCAGAAATAATGGATGCAGTAATGCTGATTCTAAGAAAGGCTGAAGCAAATATTCGGGTGGAGGTCATAGAAATTGGCGAAAAGCTCTACGCAAAAAATTATAGTTCTGGAATTGCGGCAGATACTTGGGAATCATTAGAACGCACTAGAATATTACTAAAAGCGCCAATTACTACCCCGCAAGGTGGTGGTTATAAAAGCTTGAATGTTACATTACGTAAAGCTCTGGGCTTATATGCAAATATACGTCCATCTATTTCTTATTCACCGTTTGTATCTACAATGCACCCTCAACTAGATGTAGTGATTGTAAGAGAAAATGAAGAAGATCTATATGCTGGTATAGAATATAGACATACCCGAAATATGCGTGAGTCAATGAAGTTAATTAGTCGCACTGGTTGTGAGAAAATTGTTCGATATGCTTTTGAATATGCGGTTAAAAATAATCGTAAAAAAGTGACTTGCTTCAGTAAAGATAATATTATGAAATTTTCTGATGGTATATTTCATCAAGTATTTGATGAAATTGCTAAAGAATATCCTAAGATAGTAAATGAGCATTATATAGTAGATATTGGCACTGCAAAAATTGCTAATAATCCTGAGATTTTCGACGTCGTAGTTACTTCAAATTTATTTGGAGATATTATCTCGGATGTAACTGCAGAAATTTCTGGTTCTGTAGGTTTGGCAGGTTCTGCAAATGTGGGTAAAGATTATGCAATGTTTGAAGCAATCCATGGTTCTGCGCCCGATATATCTGGTAAAAATATAGCTAATCCATCTGGATTGTTACATGGTGCAATAATGATGCTAGTGCATATTGGTCAAGGAGATATTGCAAATACTATCGAAAATGCTTGGAAAAAAACTATAGAAGATGGAGTCCATACAGTTGATATATACGATGAAAAAACATCATCAAAAAAGGTTGGAACTCAAGAGTTTGCAGAAGAAGTTGTCAAGAGGTTGGGACAAAAACCTGTTAAGCTAAAAATAGCTAGTTATAGTACTGAAAAATCTGTATCTAAAGAATTTAGCTATGAAATAGATAATTCTGAAGTTAAAACTTTGGTAGGTGTCGATATATTCATTGATATGCATGTTAACTCTGTAGATAAAGTGGCTGATAAGATTAATAAAATTGATGCTGGCAGTATGATTTTAAAAACAATTGCATGTAAAGGTTTAAAATTATGGCCACATGATGATGCTTATTTTATGGATTCAGATCATTGGTGTTGTCGTTTTATGCCAGACGCTGGGACAATTACTCATACACAAATATCAGCCTTATTAGAAAAACTATCTACTGCTAATATTGATTTTATTAAAGTCGAAAATTTGTACGAATTTAATGGAAAAAGAGGTTATTCTTTGGCACAAGGGGAATGATCATGTTATGTTGTATAGGCACTGTTCATTTTATTGGTTTTTTAATTCTGTGATTTCTTGTTTCAGTTTTAGTACTAATTTTTGTAGTTGTTCGTATTCTTCGCGGGTCACATACTGACCCTTTACGATGTTTTTCTCTATATAATTTGCACTAGCTTCTTTCATAATTTTTTTAGACTGGCGAGCTATTTTGTTAGCTCCTGCTAATATTTTAATAATGTTTTGTTGGGTCATGATAAACCTATATTTTTATAATAATTTTAATAGAAAGGGCATGTAATCCGCTAGAAAATTCGTCTTTTAGTAGGTTATTTATAATTCTATGTTGTTTTATTTTACTTAAATTATCAAGTTTTATAGCAGAGATTTGTATAGTAAAATGCGTTTCCCCATCGTTGTTAGGATTGCCAGCATGTCCAGCATGGGCTGAACTATTATCGATCACTTTAAGAATATGTGGATTTAGTACACTTAGCTTTTCTTCAATAATTTTTTTTCTGGTCATAAAATTGTTTAGGGTTTTAAAATATTAAAATTATTGCTATCATATAATTGATATTTTTATAAGTAGAGTATAAGAAGTTATGGTAAGAAATGCAAGGATCATGTCTAGTTTACAGCAGGTGATGGATAAGATGAAAACTGGTCTCTTGCTATCGGTAAATATTTTGAATCAGGATGAATTAAATATTATGATTGAAGATACTAGCGCTATTATGGATAAGTTTTTTATTATAGTTCGCACAGCTTCTGAGGAATCAGGTGGTTATATTGTATTGAAAACTCCTGATCCTACCATAATATATATTATTCTTCCAGAGGATGCTAGCGCTGCGTCGAGACTGGCTTATACTATTAATTCTCAGGTTCAATTATATTTTGATGAAGAATTTCCTGAAAGTTATCTAAAATGTTTAGTTGGTAGCATTAAATTCTTTCCGGAATTAAATTTGAAGGCAGATAAATTATTATCCATGTTGGCTTATGGTATATTATCTTCTCGAGATAGTAGTTATTATTACTCACATAATGACAACCCAATAAATATTGAGATAGTAAGAGAGTGTAATATAAAATTAAATTTATTAAGAATCTCGTTGTTTAATAAGAAAGCAAAATTTGTATATCAACCTATTATTGATCGCCAATCAGGTAATATAGAATATTATGAATGTTTATTACGCGTAACAGATAAACACAATAATTTAATTCCTGTTGGAGCGGTAATTGAAGATGCAGAGAAAAAAGGATTAATTAATGTTATTGATTTTACGGTAGTAGAGATGGCAATTAAAGAGCTGGAAAGAGATAAAGAAATAAAATTATCGGTAAATATCTCAAATATTGGTGTTTTAAATAATCGGTTGCTCAAGAGAATAGAGATCTTACTAACAAAATATAATGTTGCTAATAGGTTAATTATAGAGATCACAGAGACCGCATTGAATCGTGATTTTAACACAACTAAAAAATTTATAGATACATTACATAAATATGGATGCAAATTTGCTTTAGATGATTTTGGATCAGGTTTCACGTCTTTTAAGCAACTTTTAAATTTACCTATTGATATTATTAAAATTGATGGTAGTTATATACGTGATATATTAAGCAATAATCATAGTAAATTTTTTGTAGAAGCTTTAATTGGTTTAGCAAAAGATCTTGGCATCAAGACGGTGGCCGAATTTGTAGAAAACGGAGAAATTGCTAGATTTTTGGTTGATATTAAGATTGACAGTATGCAGGGTGATTTCTTTTTACCGGCGTCTGAAAATCGTGTTCATTATTAATAGGATATAATTACCAATGAGTTTTAAAACTTACTTAGAAGCTTTAAATGCTGAAATAGATGATATTAAGCCGATCAAAATATCTGGCAGAGTAGTGTCAGTAAAGGGTTTAGTAATAGAGTGCCGTGGCATTAATGAATTTGTTTCGATTGGTTCTCGTTGTCGAATTAATAACGCAATTCGCAAATCGCAAATATTATGTGAAGTGGTAGGATTCGAAAATGAATCCGTATTATTAATGCCATTTGATGATACAGAGGGTATAGGTTCTGGAGCAGAAGTAGAAGTTTATCAGCATGAAAATACTATACATCCAGATGAAAGTTGGTTGGGTAGGATAATAAATGCATTTGGTGAGCCAGTGGATGATAAAGGTCCAATGAAGTCAGGAGAGAAAAGTTATTTGCTTAAAACAAATCCTCCACCAGCCAATAAAAGAAAGCGTATAGGTGGTAAAATTGACCTTGGAGTAAAAGCTATAGATGCCTTTACTAGTTGTTGTTTTGGACAAAGAATGGGAATTTTTGCTGGAAGTGGTGTTGGTAAATCTGTGTTAATTTCTATGCTTACGAAATACGCTAACACTGATGTTAAAGTAATAGGATTAATTGGAGAACGTGGCCGCGAAGCGAAAGAATTTATAGAGGAATATTTAGGACCAGAAGGTTTAAAAAAAGCTGTAGTAATAATGGCAACTGGTGATGAGTCGGCCCTACTCCGTAAACGCGCAGCTTATGTTACGATGGCAGTGGCTGAGTATTTTCGTGATCAAGGTAAAGAAGTTCTGTGCATAATGGATTCAGTAACACGCTTTGCCATGGCGCAAAGAGAAATTGGTTTAGCAGTAGGTGAGCCCCCAACTGCTAAAGGCTATCCTCCATCTGTATTTAGTGAGTTACCAAAAATCCTTGAGCGAGCAGGACCAGGGGTTGATTCTGCTAATATCACGGGTTTATTTACAGTTCTTGTGGAAGGCGATGATCAAAATGAGCCAATTAGTGATGCTGTACGTGGTATATTAGATGGTCATATTATTCTAGATAGAGCTATTGCTGAGCGTGGTAGATTCCCGGCTGTAGATATTCTTAGAAGCGTATCTAGAGCAATGCCTAAATGTAATAATGATTTAGAAAATAGACAAATTAGTTACGCGAGAAAAATGCTAGCTATTTACCAAGATATGTCTGAAATGATAAGACTTGGCGCATATAAAAAAGGTACTGATCCAGATGTGGATCTATCAATTGGTTATTTTAATAAAATTGAAACCTTTCTTAATCAGCGTCCAGAAGAAAGTTGTTCTATGGATAGTACTTATAAAAAATTAGGTGAAATATTAGGTATAACGGAGTAATATAGTCGTTATGAAAACACTTAAAACTCTTATAAAACTCAATAAAAATAAGTTAGATGTTATCCTCAAAAAGCTAGAGTATAATGAGTCCGAAAGAGCAAGGCTTGAACAAAAGAAACAAGGTTTAGAAGACAAAACTGAAAATGAAATAAAAAAACATTCAGGCACACAATATGCATATATGCTTGATCGCTATATGCAATCTTCCAAAAAAATGATAAAGCGTGTTGAAGCACAAATTCAACAGCATGTATTAGACATTGAAACCTTAAGACACAATCTAAGTAAACAATATGCAGAGCTTAAGAAATTTGAAATTGCTTTAGAGCGACAAGAACAACTAGAATTAGAGAAACAGAAAAAAATAGATGCAAAAAATTTAGATGAATTTAGCACTAATAAATTTATTTATACTAAATTAAAAAGATAGTTTATAACTTTAAATTGATAGACCATTAATAATTATAAATTAGTACAAAATCAAGTAATAGAAAACCATGAAAAAATTATCTTTTCAAGAATTAATATTAGAGTTGCAGAGATATTGGCAGGATTATGGCTGCGCAATATTGCAGCCCTATGATATTGAAGTTGGTGCTGGTACTTTTCATCCAGCAACAGTTCTGCGCTCGCTTGGGGATAAGCCATGGAATGTTGCTTATGTTCAACCATCTAGAAGACCTACCGATAGTAGGTATGCCGAGCATCCAAATCGAATGCAGCATTATTATCAATTTCAAGTAATTCTCAAACCATCTCCAGATAACATGCAAGAGTTATATTTAAAAAGCCTAGAACATCTTGGGATTGATATAAAAAAACATGATATACGCTTTGTTGAAGATGATTGGGAATCTCCAACGCTTGGAGCGTCTGGTTTGGGGTGGGAAGTATGGTGCAATGGCATGGAAGTATCGCAATTTACTTACATGCAGCAAATTGGTGGTATTGATTGTCGTCCAGTAGCTGGTGAAATCACTTACGGTCTTGAGCGTCTGGCTTTATATATTCAGGGGGTTGATGCTGTTAAAAATTTAGATTGGAACGGACAATTAGGAGAAAAAGCTTTAACTTATGGCGAAGTTGATTTTGCTGCTGAAAAACAATTTTCCAAATTTAATTTGGAAGTTGCAGATACTGAAATACTTTTAAGGCATTTCGAAGATGCTGAGACGCAGTGTATAGCTTTGATTCATGAAGATCTTCCTATGCCAGCCTATGATTATTGTATAAAAGCCAGTCATTTATTCAATTTACTTTGCGCAAGGGGGGTAGTGAGTGTTACTGAACGGGCGGCATATATAAGTCGGGTACGTAATTTAGCAAAATTATCGTGTGAAAAATGGATGGAGAAGCGTAATTTATGAGTGAGTTATTATTAGAGTTATGTTCTGGAGAAATACCAGCTATGATGCAGCAAAAAGCTGCAATAGCGTATAAAGATATCTTTACAAAATATTTTACAGATAATGCAATAAATTTTGATCAAATAGATGTATATATTGGACCAAGACGTTTAACAATTCATATAACTGGCGTAGCAACGCAGTTAGCAGCTAGTTCTAAGGAATTAAAGGGTCCAAAAGTTTCGTCTCCACAAGGGGCTATAGATGGGTTTTGCCGTTCTAATAATATAATTCCTAAAGATTTGAAGCGTACAGAAATTAAAGGTATAGAATTATATGTTTATGAACAAAAAACTCCTAAGCGGAATACAAAAGATATTTTACTAGATAGTTTGCATGTACCGATCTCTGAATATGTCTGGCCAAAGTCAATGTATTGGGGGCGTTATAAGATGAAATGGGTGCGTCCATTGCAAAATATTTTATGTATTTTTGATTCCCAAACTATCCCATTTGAATTTGGGCATCTGACTGCTAATAATCAATGTTATGGTCATAGATTCATGGCACCAGAGGTGCATGAGGTTAGTAGTTTTGCCGAGTATAAAAGAATATTGGAAGATAATTTTGTAATTTTAGATTCTATGGATAGAAAGAAATATATCCAAAGTGAGTTAGAAAAAGAAGCAAAAAAACTAGGGCTAATAATAAAAGACGATCCTGTATTACTCGAGGAAGTGGTTGGACTCGTTGAGTATCCACAAATTTTGGTAGGAAAAATTGATAAACAATTTTTATCGGTGCCAAGTGAAATTTTGGTTAATGCTATGCGCATTCATCAGAAATATTTTAGCTTGTTTGATCAAGAGGGTAACTTTGCTCCATATTTTCTTTTTGTTTCTAATATTGTATCAACAGATAAAGATGTTGTTGTTTCTGGTAACGAAAAAGTTTTGTCTGCAAGGTTAGCTGATGCATTATATTTTTATAATCAGGATTTAAAAACATCCCTGCAAGATAAATCACAGCGTTTGGACAAAGTAATATTCCATGCAAAAATTGGTAGTGTTAGAGAGAAAACTTTGCGTCTTGCGGAGATTGTAAAATTTATAGATCCCAGTAATAAGCATGTAGTGCAGGCTGCGCTTTTGTGTAAGAGTGATATTGTATCAGAAATTGTCGATGAATTTCCAACCTTACAAGGTATTATGGGCTATTATTATGCAAAGGCAGAATCGTTGGATAGCGAAGTAGCTATTGCAATTCGAGATCATTATAAGCCACAAGGTCCTGCTGATCATTGCCCGTCTAATAGTGCTGCAATATTGGCTTTGGCAGATAAAATGGATAGTCTTTGTGGTCTAATGTTAGCTGGTGAAAAACCAAGCGGTTCAAAAGATCCATTCGCACTTAGAAGACAAGCTTTGGGAATAATTCGTATTATTTTAGAAAATAAATTGTCTATGAATTTATTAGACTTAGTTGTTTTTGCAGCTAATGAATTTAAGGATAAACTAGAAGTTAGTGATACGCTAAAACAACAAATTATTAGTTTTTTGGAAGAGCGTTTGAAATATTTTTTCAAAGATCAATATGAAGTTAATGTAATAGCCTCTGTGCTTGACTTAAATATAGAGTCAAATTTAATTGAAGTTCAGAGTAAATTGCAAGCCATTAAGGAGTTCTTATCTAGTTCTAATGGTTATGATTTGTTGATTGCTTATAAAAGAGCTAGTAATATTTTAGGAACAACGACATTACAAGGAAAGATTGATGAATCCGCTTTTGTATCTGCTAATGAAATAGCCTTATTTTCCATTATTAATAGTTGTGATAGCAAAATTATAGAGTCTATTGCAGCTAAGAATTATACTAAAAGCTTGCAGTTATTAGCTAGTATGCGAGACCCAATATCGAAATTTTTTGATAATGTTATGGTTAAAGATAAGGATATTATTATTGCTAATAACCGTATGTTGTTATTAGCAAGTGTTAAACAGGTTTTTGATAAAATAGCTAATTTTGATAAGCTTTAATGAATGATATAAAACAGGCATCGCAAATTATTAAGTCCGGCGGACTAGTAGCTTTTCCAACTGAAACAGTTTATGGACTTGGCGCTGATGCACGTAATCAATCTGCATGTCTTAATATTTTTCGTAAAAAAGGTCGACCAAGTAATAATCCATTAATTATACACGTAGCATCTGTTGAAGAAGCTTTTTTACTAGCAGATTTTAATGATGATGCGCTATTATTGGTAAAGTTTTGGCCAGGTCCACTTTCTCTAGTACTGCCTAGAAAAGAAAGTGCGCAGCTTGCAGAGAGTGTTAGTGCTGGCCTTAGCACTATTGCAATTCGTGTACCATCTGATCCTATTGCTTTGCAGTTGTTAGAAGCAAGTGCATGCCCAATAGCTGCACCAAGTGCTAATAAATCTGGGCGTTTAAGCTCTACTTCATATCAGCATGTAAAACAAAATTTTGCAGATGCAATATTTATTTTAGAGTCTAATAGTAAATCTAATTATGGTTTAGAATCAACTATAGTAGATTTAACAACATCCGTTCCTACTATTTTGCGATATGGTTTTATTACTCCAGATGTTATTGAATCTGCACTTGGTAAGAAAATTACCATTGCCTCTAAGTTATCTTTGGTAAAAGCGCCAGGTATGTTACATGGTCATTATTCTCCTCGCACCAAATTAAGGATAAATGCAACGGAGCTATATAATAATGAGGTGGGTTTAAATTTTGCAAATAGCCAGCTCAAGGGGAATGGATCTCTGAACTTAAGTGTTAGGGGTGATTTAACCGAGGCTGCAGCAAATTTATTTGCATATCTTCATGAATTAGATGAGTTTGCGCTATCTCGTGATATAAAAACTATTGCAGTATCTTCTATACCTAATAAATCAATAGGTTTAGCAATTAATGATCGTTTAAATAGAGCAGCAGAATAAAGCGATGCATATCTATGCATCGCTAAAAATATGGGCGTTTGGTTTGAAATTATCAAATTCTAAAAATTTATTTTTTCCAAGTTTGCTTAAAGGTACGTTGTCCATAATAGAAGCTGATAATACCTGCAAAGATTGCTTGGTCATCAATATTCCAGATTATTTCCAAATGTTCAATAATATGAGCACTGGCTGATATTGCCTGATATTGTAAATATTTTATGCTCATATACATAATAAAAAAACTATAGGCTAAGATAGGTCGTACAGTGCCGTTCAGAGAATCAACCCATTTAACATTGGTTTGGTAGGTTGAATATAGCGATGCATTTTCAAGTATATCTCGAGATATATGAATCTCTTCTAAGCTTTTGGCTGCATTTGTAGCGTTATATTCTATTTGTTTATTTAGTATGTTTAGCTCATGTTTTTTATCGTTTACATCTTTAAAATATTTTATAATTTCTGGTATAATAGAACTTATAAATCCTGCAATAGAGGCTAATAGTGTAATCATAATTTTTCTTATATTTAGAATTGAAAATTTTGTGCAGTTATTGTACCTAAGAAATGTGTTGTTTTAGGCAAGCGATATAATTTAATGATATCAGTAGCATTTGGAGTTTGCGTTATTTTATGCGATATCTTATTCTGCCATAGAATATTGTCTGTCCAGATAAGGTTTTTCGATGCGTTGTAACATTGTTTAATTATAATAGTGATTTCGGGTATTGTCACTTGCTCAAAGTTTAGGGTTGTGTCATTGTTTAAATATAAATAGAGGTGTTGTATATGATTTGGGACATTAAATATATCATCTATTGTAGTAAAATCATTATTTCCAGAGGAATTTAATTGAATATCTTCCCACGTATCACCGTTATACAATACAAAATTACGATTCTCTAGTAAGAAAAACAAAGCTCCTTTTTGTGGTATAAAATAAGTTATTCCTTTTGATTCGTGGGCTTTATAACATATATGATTTTTATAACCACCAATGGTAATAATATATTTTTCACCAGCAGCTAAATTCTCTGGTACATTATCTATGAATCCATTCAGCGCAATACCAAGAAAATTATCTATAGTTAGTAGTGATTCATTAAACACTACATCTTTATTGACTTGATTTGGCACCATTAGGTTCATATTAAAATTAGTTGTGTTCATTTTTTGCTCTTCTTTAAATTAGTTAGGCATAAGTCAATATACTAATTTGATAATCATCACTAAGTGCAAATTCACTAATATCTATTATCATTTCATTCTTACTTGTGATGAGCTCGTGAATTTGTCCTTTATCATTTATTAAGATAGTAAATTTAATATTTGTTTGATTTTCATTTATAGACCAGTCACTACTTGTTTTTAAACGCGTAACCCATCTAAGCTCTAGTTGATTATTATTAATAGAATGCCAAGTTATATAGGGCTCTATTGATAAATTGGCTTTATTTGTATAAGTTATTGACTTTTCAATCATTGCTGCTTTAAGCAATAATTGTTGACCCATTAATTTTTCGGATACTGGAATAATATTTGCACCTGAGTTTATAATTACAAAATCTTCGTTAAGGCTATGTTGGTTTATGAAGCGTTCTGTTCCCATCTCACCACGTGTAATAAGTGAAATTTGATATAACTCGTCTTGTAATTTTTCTAATTTCTGGAATTGTATTAGCTCTTCTCCGACCATGGCTAATTGCCAATCATTAGATATATATTGCTCTAATTTCTGACCTTTAATAAGTAAGGTGCTTATATTATCGACCATGAATATATTTGCCATAGGTGATTCTTCAAAAGCAATAACGCTAGCAACCGAATATGAAGGACTAAGAGTTGATATACGATTCCATTTATTACTAGAGTCACTCACTAGATGAGCAAATAGAGTAGCAGATGCATTATGGCGTAAATATACAGCCAAGAAGGGTGTCTGTGTGTCCAAAAGTGCAAATGGCATATCTAATATTACTAGCGAACTATCAACATTATCATGTTTTATTTTTAATTGATTTTTGGCTGTAGGTATACTGAAATAGCTTCGCCTATCGTCAATTATTCCTACTATTATAAGTTTATTTTGATCTATTTGAGTACTTATTATTCGAATTGAATATTGTTTATGTGTATGTTGTACTATTAAAAAGTCAGCAGGTTTTAGCTGAACGATATTAGCATTAATAATGAATTTGATGATTCTGTCTTCAATTGCAGCGTTCTTGAGTATTAATTTACCAATATTCTTGGCTTCATCTTCAGTTAGTACAATAGGCAGACGGATTAGGGCTTTATTGATATAGGAATTTGTTTCATTATTAATATATGTATAAGCAGAGTTAAATTCATTATGATTATTTATAAAGTGTAAATTAATGGCGCTTAAGGTGCATTCTTGAGGAATTTCTACTTCTTCTATAAAATTATTGTCTGAAATTTTTATACAAGATGTAGAATTTATGCTAATACACGGTTTATATCCTCTTTTTTCAAAAGAAATTATTTCACCATTATTGGCACAAATATCAAAGAAATATGCAGACCTTAAGGTATTAATAGCATTCATAGCAGTAATTTGGTTGCTAAGTACAAATCCTTCAACGGCCTCATCAACACTACTAACATCAACATTAATAGTGTTGATTCCACATCGATATGATATTTCTAGAAGTATAGAAGAAAGGCTACTTGCACCGAATTTATTATTTACCCAATGACCTTTTTCCCATAAATTTCCATCTTTCCAGAAATTCATGTGTGGCCAAGCGGGGTAGGGGCGTGCATCCCATGTCCATAGAAACATTTCGCCTATATATTCTTGAGTTTTCCAATATTCAATGAAGGCTCGAATAGCTTTTCTTTGAATAGCAAAATCAATGGCGCCATTAGAGTATCTTGGAACACCACCATCTATACATTTTGGATCAAAGAAAATGTTAGGCTGATTTGAGGCTTTGTTAATTGAGGGAAAGCCAAATTCAGTAAACCAAATAGGCTTAGAGCGTGGTTGCCACTCGGTAGTTTTTCCGTTGGGATTTTTATGTTTATTTTCCCACCAATAACGTAGATTTTTCCATGCATATTCTGGCTTTAGAGGATGTTGAGAATTATCTTTATAGTCAACATAATAATCGTAACCTTCACCACTAGCCCAACCATTATACATTTCTTCTGGAGTGATTACAGAAGAAATAGTTTTAGTAACTGGGAAATATGCATCAATTCCAATAAAATCTATATCAGACGATGCCCATAATGGATCTAGATTATACCACCCTCCTTCAGTGTGATGATATTCTGACCAATCAGCGGCATAAGTAACTAGTATATTTGGCCCAACTATTTGTTTTACTAAATGCGCTAGTTTAATGAGTTCATCGATTGCTGGAAAATTATCACCATTACGGATTTTGGTAAGACCAATTAATTCTGAGCCGATTACAAAAGCATTCACATGATCTTTGACAAGGTTAGCATAATGTAGAATAAAATCATTATATCCATGCTTTTTCTGGAAAAAGTTAGTAATATATTGTGGATCAGTAGTAAGGCGTCCACGCCAGGGTTTTTTTTGTACGTCGAGAAAAAACATAGGATAAAACATAATATTTAATTTTCGTTTTTTGATCTCTGTTAGGTAACGAACCACGCTTGCATCATTCACACTACCGCCATATAGGGGGTTATTAAAATTATCCTTAGTGATTTCATAAGCAGTATTACGGTTATATCCGCCGACCAGCCATTCTTCGCTATATGATAAATTAACATCCTTAAATTCCACGGCTGGTTTTATGGTGCAATCTCTTGCATTTATGTTATTACCAAACCAACAAACTACAGGTGATATCCATTCAATATTTTGACAAGTTATTTGTAGTTGATTTAGGCTATGTATGCTATTAGCTATATTATAGTGATTATGCGAATTTAGAATTGTTGTTGACATCACGGCGCTAGATGGTAGTAAAACAGATTTTTTTTGAATTATTGTATCATAAACATATTCTCCAGATCCAGGGATCATGACCATTGCCTTTACTAAATCTTCAACAGAATTTTCTTGGTTTATATTTGCTTTCCTAGTTATTTCAAATGATAAATTTGGAATCATATCATTAAAATCGGCCAGTGGTAATCTTTCAAAAACAATATATGCAAGCCCACGATAGGCGGGTGCAGAATCTTCAGATAAGCTAGCAATTAGTGGGTCTGCTATTTGTTCTTCATCACCTTTATATAATCTAAAATTATATTCCCCAAGATTGATTACTTGATCATTAAACCATACACGTCCAATTTCAGTTATTTCTCCTTCGCATAGTGCCATAGCAAAATTAGCATAATATTCTAATGCTATAGAGTTTTTGTTTACAGTTAAATTTTGATTTTTAAAATGTTGTTTAGTAATGCTTGTGTTACATTCAGAACGTACATTACCTGCCCAAATAATTTGACCAGGTACACGCATCCTACCAAATATCAATGGAATGGGTGTACCATATTCCGCTTTTGATATATGGAAACCATCTTTTATATTGGTGAATCTATAAGTGTTGTTAGTGCGATGAAACATTTTATGTTCTAGATAGTTACCAATCATACGCCCACCATAGCGTCCAATAGTAGATAATATCCCGCCACCAAAACATTTGCCGAGACTGCCGCCAATACTGGATAAAAAGCTTCCTATCATAAATTCTCGCTGATAATTATTAATCGTATACGGTAGCATTGAATAAGAGCTGGACTAAGCGGCAAGCTGGTAATATGATTATGTTATAAATTCATAAAAATTATATACATGATAGTTAAAACTAGATTTGCTCCATCACCAACCGGATATTTGCATATAGGCGGAGCGCGCACCGCTTTGTTTAATTATTTATTTGCTAAACATCATGGTGGAAAATTCTTATTGCGTATTGAAGATACTGATATAGCAAGATCAACCCAAAGTGCTAAGCAAGCAATCCTTACTTCCCTTGAGTGGCTATCAATTATGCATGATGAAGAGATTATTTATCAATCACAAAGATCAGATAGGCACGCCCAACTAGCTGAGGACTTAGTTAAAGCTGGCAAAGCCTATTATTGTTTTACTCCGCAAGAAGAGATTATTACTATGCGCGAGAAAACAAAATCTGATGGCAAACATTTTATTTTTCATTCAGAATGGCGAGATATTCCGGTTGCTGGACATCCAAAAGGGAAAAAATATGTTATTCGTTTGAAATCTCCAAGAACAGGTGAAACAACGGTAGATGATTTATTACAAGGCAAAGTGATTGTTCAAAATACACATCTAGATGATATGATTTTACTACGAAGTGATGGTAGCCCAACTTATATGCTAGCCGTAGTTGTAGATGATCATGATATGGGAATTACACATATTATCAGAGGCGATGATCATTTGAGTAATGCACCACGTCAGCAATTAATATATGAAGCGCTTGGGTTTGATATACCAAAGATGGTACACATACCTCTTATTCATGGACCAGATGGAGCTAAACTTTCAAAACGTCACGGAGCATTAGCTGTAGAAGCCTATAGAGAAATGGGATATTTGCCATGCTCGTTAAATAATTATTTATTAAGGCTAGGCTGGTCGCATGGTGATGATGAAATTATCTCAAATCAACAGGCTATAGAATGGTTTGGTGTAGAAGGTATGGGCAAATCTCCGTCGCGACTTGATTTTAATAAAATGAAGAATATGAATGCTAATTATTTACGTCAGATGGATAATAACATTTTATCTGAGATGGTATTTAAAAATATTGGCTATGAAATTAGTGATGAGTCAAAAAAATACATAAAACTAGCTATGGATTCGCTCAAGCCAAGAGCCGAATTAATGTTAGATTTATATGATATGGCTTCTATGTTCATTATAGATAAACCACTCATCATTACTGATGAGGCAAAAAGCATAATACAAGAAGTTGATCGTGATGTTATGACAAAAACACTAGATGCACTACAAAATTTAGTAGAATTTAATAAAGAAAATATTCAAGCTACTCTAAAAGAAGTAGCTATCGAGAATAATTTAAAACTAGGTGAGTTGATGAAATATATTAGAGCTTTTATGGCTGGCAGAAATGCATCTCCTAGCATATTTGAAATGATGGAAATATTAGGAAAGACAAATAGCTTAGCTAGGTTTACTCTGTGATCAAACAATATCTGGAAGAGCATTATAATATCAATAAACTACATAATAGTTATTTGGTAAATATTGATGCAATTGATCTTGCTCTAGAAGAAGTTCAGAGTTTTATTAAAGATAAAATACTAACTAAAGGCGAGTTAGAAAGCAATCCGGACTATATGTATGTACAAAAAATAGATAGTACAAGTAAGAATATTTCGGTTGAGCAGATTCGTCAATTACAGAAATTTTTGTATAAAACTTCAGTTATATCTGGGCAAAAAGTGGCGTTGATTTATGCGGCTGATAAGATGAATATAAATGCAGCTAATTGTTGCTTAAAAATCTTAGAAGAACCACCAGCTAATACATATTTATTTTTGATAACAGGAAATGCCACAAATATCTTACCAACTATACGCTCACGTTGCATTAAGCTTAATCACCATTATGACGTATCTCAAAAATTTGATATTCAAGAATATTTTATTAAACCATTGCTAAAATCAACTTCTTTGGTTAATAAACTAGCATTTATTAAAGAATTTGCATCTAAGGATCGTGATTTATGGATTAATTTTTCTTCTTCAGTAGAGGCATTATTGGCAAAATTTTGTCATAAAATGATAAGCCTTGAGGTCAATTTATCTATTATGGAGCAGGAATTATTAGCTCAATTTAAGTCTGATTCACCGCAATATTTGCAAATGAAATATGAAGAGATAAAAATTATGATAGATAAAACTAATGAGTTTGACCTTGATTTAAGAGCTAGTTGTTTGTTGATTCTTGATAAATTTCGTAGGTAGAATTTTTTTATGTATAGTATATTTTTTCAGCCAGTAAATACTATTATTCCCATGAAGGAAACGGCAGAAAAAGCATTGAAGAGACTTGGTATTTATTTGCTTCGGGATTTAATTTTTTATAAACCTATCTCTTATAATATTATTAATGTTACTTCTGACTTTAAAAAATTCCAAAATGGTATATTAGTGCAAGTCGATATTAATATTGACGAAATAGTAAAATCAACATCAAGGCGTTCACCGACCAAGATTTATACTTCTAATGATACTGGCACTTTAACATTAGTGTTTTTCAATAAAATTCCACCTTTTATATATACTCGTTTAAAGGAAGGAGCTAAATATACTGTATCTGGCAAGGTACAATTTTTTGATGGTACTTGGCAAATTACGCATCCAGAATTTTTGTTTAAAAAAGAGTTGTCTGCCCCAGTAGAGCCAGTCTATCCATTAAGTTATGGTTTAATTAATAAGCAATTATACGGATATATTTTAAGTGGGATTGATGCTGTAAAAACTGCAATTAAAGCTCGTATATCATTTGGCAAAATCAGTGATAATGAAAAACTATATATAGAAAGTTTATTAGCTGAAGTTAAACTTTTACATTTAATTGGTTTAAACACTAATACAACATTAATTGAAAAATCTATTGAAGAGGTGATAGGGCTTTTATCGGCAAGAGAATTATTCGCAAATCAAGTTAGTTTAGCAAAATTAAAGAGCCAAGAGCAAGCAATCTTGGGACGAAGATTTTCAATTTCTCAATCTTTAAAGCAACAAACTCTTGATAGATTAGGTTTTGAATTAACGAATGCGCAAAAACAATCTATTAGTGAAATAGAGGATGATCAAGTCTCAGATATTCAGATGATTAAACTTTTGCAAGGTGATGTTGGTTCTGGTAAAACGTTAGTAGCATTACTGACTATAATTAACGTAGCTAGCAGTGGCGCTCAGTCAGCTCTTATGGTGCCAACAGATTTGCTCAGTATGCAACATTTTCAGTTTTTTAAGCATGCGCTTGAAGGTACAAATATTACACCTGCATTATTGACAGGAAAAATTAGTGCTGCAGATAGAAAAAAAATAAAAGCAGGTCTAGAGACTGGTGAAATTGATATTTTAATCGGTACGCACGCATTGTTTCAAAGCACAGTAGAATTCAAAGATCTTGGTTTTGTAGTAATTGATGAGCAACATAGATTTGGGGTTGAGCAACGTCTTGAATTGATAGCAAAGGCTTCACATCCTGATGTGCTGGTAATGACCGCAACACCAATTCCACGTAGTTTAACATTAACCATGTTTGGTGATATGAGTATAGCACGTATTGAAACTAAACCTAAAAACCGTTTACCTATTATCACAACTATTACTTCCAACACAAAGAAGGATGAAGTGATACATTCTTTACATAAGAAATTAGAATTAGATGAAAAAATCTATTGGGTATGCCCATTGATTGATCAAAATGACAAAATATTAGCACAAGAAGAAGATGCAATATATGCCGATTTAACAGCACGTTATGCAGAATTAGAATCAGTATACCCAGGTATGGTTGCTATATTGCACGGCAAAATGAAGTCGGCAGACAAAGATCATGTAATGCAACAATTTAAAGCCGGAGTAATACGCATATTAATTGCAACTACTGTTATTGAAGTTGGTATTGATGTATC
Source organism: uncultured Rickettsiaceae bacterium (assembly GCA_963934885.1). Lineage (GTDB taxonomy): Bacteria > Pseudomonadota > Alphaproteobacteria > Rickettsiales > Rickettsiaceae > Megaera_A. The sequence continues at coordinate 22,448 of CAWWAI010000001.1, forward strand.
TGATGCGACGCTGATTATTATTGAAAATGCAGAAAAATTTGGTCTAGCTCAGTTACATCAGCTACGTGGACGGGTAGGGAGAGGCGAGCTACAATCTTATTGTATGCTAATGTATAATCCAAAAAGGCTCTCGAGTATGGCTCGGCAGAGATTAGAAATCATGCGAAAAAGCAGTGATGGTTTTTATATTGCGGAGCAAGATTTAATACTTAGAGGCGGTGGAGAAATTTTAGGGACAAAACAAAGCGGTGAACCAGATTTTTTCTTTGCAAATTTAGGTAGAGATCTAGAAATATTACTGCAAGCAAATAAAAATGCGTTAGAAATAGAATTTTCAGAATTTATCGAATTTCAAACTAAGCTCTTTGCTAGAGATAGAGAAAATCTAGCAAAGAGTGGATAAATTAAAGTAATAATTATGTGACAAGTTGGTCTAGTTTTCCATCTTTTTCAAGAGCGTATAAATCATCGCAGCCACCAATATGTTGATCACCTATAAAAATTTGCGGGACGGTACGCATTCCACCAGATTTTTTAATCATTTCATCACGTATATTATCATCATTTGCATTTATTTCTTCATAGGTAAAATTTTTGCGTGTTAATAATGCTTTTGCACGTACGCAATACGGACACACAAGAGTTGTATATATTATAATTTTTTTCATTTGTTATCTCATATTTAAAAACTATAATATTATTTTTAATCCAGTATCAAATTAATGTCAATGAGTGATTTTAAAATACAATCTGACTATCAGCCAAGCGGTGATCAGCCTCTAGCTATCACCAAGTTACTGGCTGGTTTGAATTCTGGTAGCAAAGCGCAGATGTTGCTTGGGATAACGGGCTCTGGCAAGACCTTCACTATGGCTAATGTAATTGAAAAAACTGGTCGACCAGCTTTGATTATGGCACATAACAAAACATTAGCAGCACAATTATATTCTGAGATGAAAGCGCTTTTTCCAGAAAATGCAGTGGAATATTTTGTTTCATATTATGATTATTATCAACCAGAAGCTTATATGCCAAGGACTGATACTTACATAGAAAAAGATTCTTCTATCAATGAACAAATTGATTTACTGCGTCACTCTGCAACTCGTTCGCTTATGGAAAGGCGTGATGTTATTGTTGTCTCATCTGTGTCTTGTATATATGGTTTAGGATCTCCTGAATTATATTCACAAATGGTATTAAAACTTGAATCTGGTAAGAATTATAAGCGTCAGGATTTTTTAAATCAACTAGTTGACTTGCAATATACACGTAATGATATTGCTTTTGAGCGTGGTTCTTTTCGTGTTCTTGGTGAGAATATCGATGTTTTTCCTTCGCATTATTCTACAAGAGCTTGGCGATTATCTTTCTTTGGTGATGAACTGGAATATATTAATGAGTTTGATCCATTAACGGGCGAGAAATATCGTAAACTTGAAGAAGCTGTATTATATGCTAATTCACATTTTGTAACCCCAGAGTCTGTAATTAAAAAAGCTATTGTGAATATTGCCGAGGAACTACAAGAAAGATTAGCTATTTTAAAAACATTAGATAAACCATTGGAGGCACATCGTTTAAATCAAAGAACGCAATATGATATTGAAATGTTACAAGCAACAGGAAGCTGCAAAGGTATTGAAAATTACTCAAGGTTTTTAACTGGTCGCGCATCTGGTATGCCACCGCCTACATTATTTGAGTATTTACCAGATGATGCACTTTTGTTTGTTGATGAATCACATGTTATGGTTCCTCAAATTAGAGCAATGTATAATGGTGACAGGGCGCGCAAAACTTCGTTGGTAGAGTATGGTTTTAGACTGCCTTCAGCTTTAGATAATAGACCTTTAAAATTTGAAGAATGGCTAGAATATAGACCCCAAACGATCTTTGTTTCTGCGACTCCAGGACCATTCGAACTAGATGAGACAGCTGGGGAGGTGATAGAACTAGTCATTAGACCTACAGGATTGCTAGATCCAGTATGTATAGTTAAGCCAGCTATAAATCAGGTGGAAGATCTAGTTGATGAAATTAAAAATACTATTGCCAAGGGATTTAGAGTTCTTGTTACTACTTTAACTAAAAAAATGTCTGAAGATTTAAGTAATTACTTACAAGAGCTAGGACACCAAGTTGCATATTTGCATTCAGCAATTCAAACTCTAGAACGCATTGAAATAATCAAAAGTTTACGCAACGGTGAAATTGATATTATTGTAGGGGTCAATTTGCTGCGTGAAGGGCTAGATATTCCAGAATGTGCTTTGGTTGCAATACTTGATGCTGATAAAGAAGGTTTTCTACGCTCCGAAACTTCGTTAATTCAAACAATTGGTAGAGCAGCAAGAAATAGTGAGGGCCGAGTCATTCTATATGCTGATAAGATGACAAAATCTCTTGAAAAAGCCTTATTTGAAACAGAGCGACGCAGAACAATACAGGAAGAATATAATACAAAACATGGCATCATACCAAAAACTATTACTAGTAAAATTCATGCTTTAATAGAATTACAAAGAGTAGAAAAAATTACTGGAGGTGATGCAAAAACGGCTCAAGCAATTTTGGCTAATCCAGCTAAGCTCCAAAAACACATAGAAAGACTGCGCAAAGAAATGCGTATTGCTGCTAAAGATTTAGAATTTGAAGAAGCTGCTAAAATACGTGATCAGATAAACACACTAGAGACGGCCGCGCTAGAGTTAGCAGAATTGTAGTAATTTAATTTATAGAGAAACTATATTTCTTTAATTGCGGATTGTTGTACTAAAGAAAACAATATAGAAATCCATAAAAAGCTGCACATCCACCAGCTTTGCCACATATTGAAAGATATCATAGATATGATAAAGAACGTTACAAAGCATGCATAACCAGCAGCTTGTATATTAGATTTTTGTAAGCCATTTTTAGCAAAAAGATGATTCCATTTGAATAAATATTTGCAAGCTAAAGAGATGTAGAGAATTAGTCCAATACAACCATTTTCTAATAAAATTTGCATTAAATTATTATGCGGATGCGTTGGAAGAGGGTGTAGCTGATATCCTTGATATTTTATCATAGCACTATCTGGCACTTCAATTTGCCTAGATGTACCATGTCCCCAACCCAAGATAGGCTTTTCCATAGATTTTTTAGCAGTAAAATCCCATATAAATAGGCGATGTTTTGCTGAAATTGGTAATGACTCAACATCTTTTGATAGTTTATGTGGATCAAGATTTATTGCTATGAACACAAAAATAATAGAGCTGATGCTTAATATTAATGATAAAATTTTAGGGTTTTTGAAAAAAGTATATTTAGTTAATATAAAAACTATTCCAGCTATAGAAAAACCCAAAAAGGAAGCTAAACTATCCGAGATACCAAGAGTGATAAAGGTTATAATATAAAGTGATAAAGCTATAAAAGGCTTGTTACTTTGTAATAATTGTGCAATTGCAACCCAGGCAAACATGGCAAGTAGAGAACAACCACGATCTAGATAATGTAGATAAAATTGTTGCCCATCTTTATTTTGAAAGGCCTCACGAAACCATAGGCTGATAGCACCATTACTTATTAATTCAACATAAAATAATATAATTGTACCAAGGATAGAAGCAGTTAGAATTTGTTCTTTTAGTGGAATTTTATTTAATAGATGTTTAATCTGAGTTATTAGAATATATGTTACTATAGCTAAACTAAAAACTTTAAAGGCGGATAAAAAACTAATAATAGGATTAATCGACCAAAAACAGCTAAAGAATAATAATAAACAGAATATTAGTTCTAGTTTAAATTCAGCAAAACTAATATTGATGCTATCTTTTATTAAATATAAGCTTGCCATCATAAATAATGGGATTGTAAGTCCCAAAGATAGTCCAGCTATTAAGCCTAAAATAGGTATTATAAAAATTAAAGTTAATGCGAATTGTTTCATATAAAAATTAGTGTTTTATTTTTCTTCCGCGGGAATACATTTTACGGGTAGAACTTCATAAACTGGATGCTCTAAAGTCGATAATGATGGATTAGAGGATAATACCCAGCCATGAAAGACTGAAAGATTATCATCATCATCTATTTTATTATCAAAGACAGTAAGCAGCATAAGATTATTAGCATTAAACGGGTCAGTACTTTTAATACATTTATGTACTTCTATAGAGAGATTACCAAAAAATTTTATTTCACCAAGATTAAAGACGACTTTAGTAGATTTCGCAGTAATCTTATTTAGTATAATTAGTTCAGCTCTACTCATTCGCACTAGTGGGTTATTTTGGCTGGAATCAATAGCTTGTTGAGAGTCATTTAGCTTATTAGAGTTTTTGCGCTCTTTTTTATGTTCATGAATTAATTTATCTAATAGAGAATCAATTTCTACCGAACAAGGAGGCGTACTACAAGCTTTGGTCTTAATTCCTAATGCCTGTTCAATGTCTTGCAGATCTAAGTCTTTAGCATTGGAATTCGTGTATATTAGTGTAATTAAAAGGCCGCTAATAAGAGAGATAAGTGTCAAATTCTTAATATTCATCGTATATTACGGTTGTATATATTATAATTATTATTATAGACGATGTTGAGCCACAACACAACGGACCAGAACTAATAAAGTATCATTGGTAAATATTAAAAATTTTGATAATACGAGTTGTTTTAATGCAACATAGCTTAATTAGCTAATATCATGTCTTTTAAACCTTTGATACCCTTAACACAGATAATTCAACTAATGATTAATGTTGATATATTTATATATTAGTTGCAAAAGCTTTTATAAAAATATTACTATTGGTTTATTGTAAATATAAAAATATTATGTCTTAATGAATTCATCAGAGCAAAAATTTACTAAAGAACAAAAAGAAGCTGTTGGTCTTTTATCTATTGGTACATTTCTTGAATATTTTGATTTAATGCTTTATGTTCACATGGCGGTTTTGCTTAATGAGTTGTTTTTTCCTAAAACTGATCCTTTTACTGCTTCATTGATTTCTGCATTTGCTTTTTGTTCAACTTATATATTTAGACCATTTGGCGCTCTAATATTTGGTTGGTTGGGGGATAATATAGGTCGTAAACATACGGTTGTAATTACAACTTTTTTAATGGCTAGTTCTTGTATGGTTATGGCAGTTTTACCAACTTATGCTCAAATAGGAATAGCAGCCTCCTGGGGAATAACTATATGCCGTATAGTTCAAGGTATGTCGTCTATGGGTGAAATAATAGGTGCACAAATTTATTTATCAGAAACTATAAAACGCCCAAAACAATATCCAATTGTAGCTCTATTATCGTTACTAGCTGCTCTAGGCGGGGTTGTAGCCTTGGGTTTTACTACGTTAGTGATTAATTATAGTATGAGTTGGAGATATGCTTTTTGGTTTGGAGCAGGAGTGGCAATTGTTGGCTCTGTTGCAAGAACTTCTTTGAGAGAAACGCCTGATTTTGTCAATGCTAAAAAAAAGATTAGTAAAACATTTAATACTATGAATAAAGATATTACAGTATTAGATGGGCAAAAACCTTGGCAAGAAAAATTGATCCAGTACATGCTTTAAACTTCTTTTTAATTCAATGCGGATGGCCTATTTGTTTTTATATTGCATTTGTTCATTGTGGAAGTGTTCTACAGTTGTCCTTTGACTATAGTGTAGAGCAAGTAATTTATCAAAACTTTTTTGTTGCCGCTAGTGAAATGCTTGGTGTTTTTTTACTAATGGTTCTTTTAAGCTATTATCTGCACCCAATATTAATATTAAAAATTAAATTAGTTATTTTTAGTATTATATCTTTGATTTCTCCATGGATTTTAGATAATGCTAGCACGCCAATTGAAATTTTCTTGGTACAAGCATTAATGATGTTTTTTGTACTTGAAGATACTCCAGCAAAAACTATCTTCTTTGATTATTTTCCTGTTTTGAAAAAGTTTACATCAGCTGCCTTTCTATACGCTGTTTCTAGAGCTTTTATGTTTGTTATTACTTCATTTGGCTGTGTTTATTTTACAAATTTATATGGAAATTACGGATTATTAATAATAATTATTCCTGTTCTAGTATGCTATACATATGGGGTGCTTCATTTTCAAAGACTTGAGAAAAAAGCTGGTAAGTACTGTCCCTTTCTGTAGAATTTAGAATAGAAGTTTTATATTCTTTTTTGACTAATGATCTAGGGGCTATTTTGATAGATAGAGCGTTATAACATTCTTGCAATATAGAATTCTCTATAGAACAATTCTCTAGATATATAGATAATAGTAAAAACCACTCAATAGTTTCATCTGTAATTTTCTGAATTTTTTTATGAGACTTACTCCCAATAGTCTGCATATTATGCAACCTATCTACAACCTTAATCAGCAATACTTCTTTATCATCTTTCGCATAAGCATTATTGAGTATTTCTTCTACGCTGAGTTTGCTACCATCAGGTCGCACGCGGGTTAGCATATCTACCATTTCTTCTATTCTACGACCAAAATTATCGAGAATCATGCTAGCTGTAACTGCTGTATCTTCTACTATATCGTGTAATATACTGGTAACTATTACATCGGTTTTGAGCTTATACTCAGATATCATATAAGGCTACTTTCTAATGGGTGAGTATAAAAAGGCTTGCCAGCTCTTTCTATACGGTCCATCATGATATTTCTTAGCCCAGTATATCGCCTTATTTATTAGATCAAAATCTAGTGTATTTTCTGTATCTAATGAGTTAAGTCTTGCTACTAATCTAGTTGAATACTGACAAGGTTTCAAATAGTCCATATTGATGCTTATAATAATTAATTTCTACTTAAGTTTAGTATTAAATTTTAGCGGGGTGTTACTATTTTATTATTTTAGGGAGCATTATTATTTAAATTAGAGGTTAAAATGTATTTAAGACAAAAAACAATTTTTTGCTTTACAATAAATTGTCACATATAAAACTTTCTTGTGATTCTAAAAAGCTTGATTAGCAGTTATCAAAATTACTTAAATCTGTGGGCTGATTTATAATATTTAAAGGGTTTAAACGCTAGATATAACAAAACCCCAGAGTTAATCTGGGGTTTTGAGTATTATAAAATATATAATTTAAGTCTAACTACAGACTAAGTTTAGCACCAATTAAAGCAACAGTACCACGAGTCTTTTTCTTCGGTAGCTCCTTATTAAATTCTGGTCTACCTTTTAAGTTGAAGCCAGAAATTTCTGCATAAGGCTTAAATCCAGGGGCTAACTGATAGTTAGTGCCAATAGATACTGAATCTACAGTATTTTTGAATTGATTTGATTTAAAGTAAGATACAGATGCTGCAAATGGACCTTGCTTATATGCCACAGCTCCAGTGTAGTAATCGGTTTTACGTCCAGTTTTATGAAATTCTGGAGTTGTAAGACTTTTACCTAAAGATCCAAAAGAGGCTGCGTATGAAAAAGTACCAACATTTAGAATTGCACCAATATTATATGTTCTAAGATCACTTAATTTGGATATTTTTGGATCTTTATCATCTTTTGTAGCAAATTGTTTGGCTTTTCCAGCGGCCTTACCATATTCACCAGATACTGCTAATTTAAAATCAACACCATCTGATATATTTTGATCTATAGCCAGGCCCCCAGATAAAGCATCTTTTACGCTGCTGTTAATTTCAAAGTAACTATTAGTAGTAGAATTTACAGTTCTTTTTGAAATCCCACTAGACTCTATATGGGTACAATCTGCACCAGTATTACTAGAGTCTGGAGTATATGATATACCAGCTTGAACTTTAGTGGATTCAGTAACAGGAAAATTTGGAGTGTAGTAAGCTACTGAACGTGCAGGTTCACTACTATATTTTCTTTCGTCAGATTTTGTGGTTAATTTGCTATTTAGAAAAAATTCTGCAGATTTTGCAAATGATGGCTTTACAGGGGATTTTTGCATTAAATGCGCTGTTGCAAGATTCGCATACGTGGACCAATCACTGAAAGTTCCAGCAGCGATACTGCTTCCGCTAATCATCATAGTAGATGATGCGGAAAATGGCGAACCAGCTTCAAGACGACCAAAATCGCTTTGCATATATATATGAGAGCCATTATAAGATGCTGAACCCTTTCTTTTTGCAGTAGGAACTAATACTATTTTACCACCATATTTAACTTCATCTACTTGGTTTGATATGTTGGCTACTATTGCTGTGCTATGATCAAATGCAAAACCCTTTCTATTTTTAGAAACATTTTTTTCATCGCCAACTAAATGGTTTTGATTTCTTAAGCCAGCTTGAAAATCTGCATAACCAGAAAGATTTACTTTAAGGCCTGATATTACTGGTGTTTTACCTGCAACTATTTCGGCTGCAATAGAGGAGGTCGCTATTGTCAGTGTGCTAACTGTAATAAGCAATAATTTTTTTAAGTTTTTCTTCATTATTCTACTCATAATTTTAATTTATTTTAATAAATATTCTATTTATCCAAATATATACTATTATATTCCCAAATTAATTATACTTAACATTATCTTCTATTTCAAACAAGGTAAGCAACTTAAATATCATCAAATTATAAATCTTAAATTAAACAGCCTACTTAAAAGACACACTATCTTATTTTCTAGTGTTTTTAAATTGAACAAACTACAGTGCTTTATTGCTCTTTATGTCAAGTTATTGACGAGTGTAAAGCCATTCTTATCCTCTATATAACATTATTTTAAGTGTTATTTATAGCGCATCTTTAATATTAGAGAGACTCTATATAGTATAAGAAACAAAGTTAGAGTTGGCTTAATTAAAATCATCTTTATTATTATTTTAATTAAGCATGTTTTATCTATATAAATGGTATTTATTTTCATTGTGTTATATATTATGTTTTCTTAAAATAAATCTCAATATAATGATAGGTTTTGTATTTATATGTCCATAATGTCTGATAAATGGATAAAAGCAAAATCAATTAAGAACGATATGATTTTGCCTTTTGTAGATAAACAGGTCAAGCAGAAAGATTCTGGTAAGATAATTTCTTATGGAGTTTCTTCATATGGTTATGATGCCAGGGTTTCTAATGAATTTAAGATTTTTACAAACATCAATACAACAATAGTTGATCCCAAAAATTTTGATAAAGATAGTCTAGTACATAGGGAAACTGATATATGTATTATTCCTCCTAATAGCTTTGTTTTGGCAAGAACCGTGGAATATTTTAAAATACCAGAAGATGTTCTGGTTATATGTGTTGGTAAATCAACTTATGCCAGGTGTGGAATTATTGTGAATGTAACACCGCTTGAACCAGGGTGGGAAGGGCACGTGACATTAGAATTTTCTAATACTACTCCACTACCGGCTAAAATTTATGCTGGTGAAGGCGCTTGTCAGTTTTTATTTTTTCAAGGTAATGAGCAATGCTCCACATCGTATGCAGATCGTAATGGTAAATATATGGGGCAAACTGGAGTAACATTACCACGTACATAAAAAGATTAGAATTAATATAATTAATATAGGTATAACTAAAATGTCATCAGAAGAACAAAATAATCCACACATATCTGTTAATGCACAATATATAAAGGATTTTTCATTTGAAAATCCAGGTGCTCCAGGTACGTTAGCCTCTCTTGAAAATACTCCTCAAATTGATTTATCTCTTGATTTGAATGTACAAAAAATGCCAGAAGAGGGGTATTATGAAGTAGAAATTTCAATCAGCGCAAAAGCTGTTTTAGAAACGAAAACTTTATTTGTAGTTGATTTAAAATATGCGGGAATTTTTAATCTTATTAATATACCAGAAGATCAAATTAAAATGTTGTTGGCAGTGCATTGTCCAGCAATAATTTTCCCTTATGCAAGAAAAATCATTGCGGACGTAACGCAAGATGGTGGATTTCAACCATTAATGATTGATCCTGTAGATTTCGGTGTTTTGTATAATAAAAAAATGACAGAAGGTAAAGGGGTGTGATAAAGAAAAACAAAACTTGATTCTACAACTGCTTATGAATGGTAATATTGTAGATAAGTGATGCAAGCAAAGAAACTATTGCTATTATAGGGTAAAAGATTAATCTATAAATAGTTAAGTTTGTAAGATTAAATATAGTTTGCTAATAAATATGTAAAAACACTTGATTTTTACTATGTAAAATGAGAGCTTTGTTAAAAGTAAAATTTTGTTTAAGGAAGATTAAGAGTAAAAATGAGAGTATTACTTATAGAAGATGATTCTTCTACCGCCAGATCTATAGAACTGGCTCTTGCAGCTGAAGGCATTATTTGTGACACTGCAGAAGTGGGTGTAGATGGAGTCGAAATTGGTAAGATTTACGATTATGATATAATTATTTTAGATTTGATGTTACCAGATATTGATGGTTATGAAGTATTGCTACGTTTACGCTCAGCAAAGATTAAAACCCCGATTTTAATTCTTTCAGGTCTTGCATCTGTAGATCAAAAAATCAAAGGTCTAGGTTTTGGTGCAGATGATTATTTAACCAAGCCATTTAATAGAGGCGAACTGATTGCAAGAATTCAAGCAATTGTGCGTCGTTCGAAAGGTCATTCCGAGTCTGTTATAAGATTTGATAAGGTGAAAATTAATTTAGATACAAGAGTTGTTGAAGTTGATGGTAATTCTGTTCATTTAACAAACAAAGAATATGCAATCTTAGAATTACTTGCTATGCGTAAAGACACAGTTCTTACAAAAGAAATGTTTCTTAATCACTTATATAGCAGTGTGGATGAGCCTGAAATAAAAATTATTGATGTGTTCGTTTGTAAATTACGTAAAAAACTATCAGAAGCTTCTGGCGGTGTGAATTATATCGAGACTGTTTGGGGGCGTGGTTATATGTTGAAGGACTATGAAGAAACTCATGGTGTTTCACTTCAAGAAGAAAGCAACCAAAATGAGTTAGATTTAGGTTAGATAACTTGTATAAACTTATTTTATTATAGAAAGCTCATCTTATTTAATGTAGGATGAGTTTTTTTAGTGTAGAGATTTTATGCAAACAGATATTGCAATTATAGGAGCTGGACCAGTTGGTATTTTTAGCGCATTCCAGTCTGGTATGTTAGGAATGAAAGCTTGCATAATTGATGCATTAGACGTGCCTGGTGGTCAATGCAGCGCACTATATCCTGAAAAGCCAATATATGATATTCCGGCATATCCAGAAATTCTTTCTCAAAATCTTGTAGATAATCTTATAGCGCAGGCCAAGCCATTTAATCCAACATATTTGATGTCACGACAAGTGATTGGTTTTGAACAAAGCTCTGATATGTTTAAGCTCATTACTTCTAAAGGGGATATAATCAAAGCTAAAGCAATAATTATTGCAGCAGGTGCTGGTGCATTTGGTCCTAATAGACCACCTCTAAAAAATATTGAGTCTTACGAGGGAAAATCTGTATTTTATTTAGTATCAAAAAGAGAATCTTTTGCTGGTAAAAAAATTGTTATTGCTGGTGGTGGTGACTCTGCTGTAGATTGGGCTATATCTTTATCATCAATAGCGCAAGTTAGCTTGGTGCATAGAAGAGCAAAATTTAGAGCAGCCCCCGCTACTATTCAAAAAATATATAAGCTTGCAGAATTAGGCAAGATAGATTTGGTAACTAATTTTCAATTATCTGAATTGCATGGAGATTCTGGTGAATTGAAAGAAGTAATAGTTGCTGATTTAGATGGTAACAAAAAGCATATTCCTGCTGATATATTACTACCATTCTTTGGACTATCTCAAAACTTAGGACCGATAAGTCAATTTGGACTAGAAGAAAAAGGACATCATATTAAAGTAAAGCATCCATATTTCGAAACTAATATCCCTGGTCTTTATGCGGTAGGTGATGTTGCTACATACGAAGGTAAGCTAAAGCTTATACTTACGGGTTTTTCAGAGGTGTCTTCAGCTCTACATCATGCTTATGCTAGAGTATTTGATGGTAAAGCCTTGCATTTTGAATATTCAACGTCTAAAGGTGTGGTTGCAAAATAAATATATGCTAGATTCCCGGGTTAGAAAAATTATTGATAATAAATATCACCCTGTCAGATCAAGTATAGAGTTTTACAATTTTTGTAGTTTCTATTTTTTTGTGTCATATTCTTTTTCTTTTAAAACTTATAATTTTTATTTATTATAATTTATCAGAATTTACATAATCAAATGGACAGTGCATTAATACCACGAATACCACCGTGGTAACAATCCACCTCAAATGAGTTAGGATGTATCCTATCGCAACTATCACAGGATCTGATGTCAATAATATCAGTATTATTATCAATATTCTGTAATTGTGATAGCAATTTATTTAAAGATTTTTTTGAATTTTCTGATTGATTACCACCAATTATATTAATTTTTATTAATCCTACATCTTGTATATTGCTAGGGTTAATTTCAGCAAAAAACTTAATTAGTTGATCTTGGTCTAAATTTCTTGCAAGCCCCACCTTCTCTAATGTACTAGACAGAAAACTATAAGCTATCTCTTCATTTAGCTCAACTGTGTATAAAGCTAATTCATCTTGCAGCGACACAATTTTATATTCTTTGCTTTTTACTTCTATCTTTTGCATATATCATCTTGCTTTTGTTTACTATTTTTATTTATTGGCAGAGCATTTGTCTTGGTAGAGCTAATATCTTGAAGTCTATCATGATCTTGGAGTTTATCATGAATTTTTATAGCTTTCTCTTTAGCTTCAAGAAAGTTATGAGAATTATCTTTCTCTTTTTGTTTGAATTGATTTAACTGAGGAGAATTTATTTCTCTGTTCCGTGGGACAGTAGCAGCCTGTGGTGCAATATAAGTCTCTTGCGCCTTGGAACAGGAGATTTTGAAAAGACATTTTTAATACCTTCCCAAACACTTACCAATGCGCTTTTAATTTTCTGCCAAATACTTGGTTTTTGCTGCTCTTCTAATGATTTTACTAATTTAGATGTACCAGCTTTGATATTTTTATCTAGTTCTTGCTGTATTTGAAAGAAAGTTTTATTAGGATCTTTCAGTGAATCTTGAACATTCTTCAATACATTATTTTGAATTTTTTGTCTTTTTTTTGCATTAATATCAATAGGATTAACATTCTGTCTTTGTAAATCTTAATTTAACTTATAATCTAGCTCATCTTTTATAACAGTTTCAACTATTTGTGGGTTCTCTTCTCTAATTTTTTCTACTACTTTAGAAAGTGGGTCATAACATATATTTGCGTTCCATGCTTCATTACCTTCAACACCAGTTTTAGGAATATCTAAATAATGTGCTACATACATTTTTTTATCTGAGTCGCTAAATTCAGGTCCTTTAATTTCTTGAGATTTTGTTAAATCAAAAGCAAAATTTAAGTTGGGTTTTAAATTTATATTATGTAATAATTTTCTTGAATCTGTGGTCTCATGATGCTTACCTGGTATTGCATGTTTTAGTTCAGCTGTTTCGGGGTCAAATACAATTCCTGAAGGAGCGCCTTTGTCTCCTATATCTGCTGACTTAATATCTACTGTTGGATATTTTTCTAACTGTTCCAAAACTCTTGCTATATTGGTATCTGATACTGATTTATATTGGGGTGATGATCTATCTCTCCCTCCGACTAAATAAGCGTTTAATTTTGTACCTTGTGGAAAATTCTCAACTACAGGTGCTAATGATTTGGGATCTGTTGTGTGTATATCCACATGTGCTAGAGCAGTCTTTTTTGTTATAGGGTCGTGCAGAATAACAGCAACACATTATTGGATATTACCGGTGCCCATCTTCTTATTTGAGAAAACCACCTCATGTTGTTCTACTCTATCTGCTTCATAATCAACTGTGCCTTGCTGCAAATCATAGCAAGCTGCATAATGCTTTAATGCTTCTTTATGATTACCTTGAACTCTGTTAATGCTACCAAGTGCAAATTGTGCGCTTAATTCTTCATATTGATCGTTATTCTTTAAACTATTTTCTAAAGAAGTTTGGCTATCTTGTTTGTATTTTTCAAGAGTACCATTTGCTTTATGAACATTTGAAAGAGTTATATAAGCTCGTTCAGCTCCCCAATAATCTTTGGCTTGCATCGATACTAATATACCTTCCTCAAGACTCACCTGAGCTTCTTTATAATTGTCTAATGATTGCTGAACCCAAGCAATATTAGAATATATGTGTACTAAGAATGGATTATTTTGTTGATCTTTAGGAGTCTTTTGCTCCACAGACTGAAATTGCTGCAAAGCCTGTTATGTTTGATTTTCAGATAATAATTGTTGACCTTTACTATATAAATTACCAACCTCTTGAGGAGGAATATATGCTTTCCGAGAATTTAAATACTCAGGAAAGCTAGATGGTAATGACGATAATTGACTTAATATTTCAGCTTGAGTTTTTCCTGCAGATTCACTGTTAATTAACATATTCAGTTTATACCCAGATAATTATTAGTAAAAATAATAGCCCCTATACAAGATTTTATCAATAATAATTTGAATTTTAGCATTTATATTGTAATATTCTGTTTTTTAAAAGTAAATATGCTGATGAATTAGTTTAGGTTCATGAATGAATAATAAAAAATATATCTTCAATATTTATATGTCATGGATTGTAAATCTTGGGCAATCTATGCATTATATTCAAGCATGGAAAATATTCACCACTAAATCAGCAGCAGATGTTTCTCTTTATTCTTATGTTATTTGTCTTATTTTGTTAATTCATTGGTTAGTGTATGGTATAGTGATTAAAGATAGGGTAATAATCTTTGCTGAAACGCTTGGTATTATTGGAGTGTTAACAGTGATTTATGGAATTTTAATTTACTCTTAAAAATAAACCTATAATGAAAAAAATTATAAATTTTTTATTCTCTCCTGTTATAGGATGGATTATTATTTTTGAACTTATAAGCGCTGCTATCGGATTTAGCACAAGCCTTGGAATGTATCCATGGTATATTAATTTAAAAAAATCATCCCTTACACCTCCAGGATATATTTTTAGTATTGTGTGGCCATTACTATATAGTAGTTTAGCAATTTTAGGATACCGTTTATACAAATCAAAGATTAATCCTAACATATATATATTATTTAAACTTTACTGCATACAAATGATTCTTAATTGGCTATGGAGTCCAATATTCTTTAATTTACATCTTACTTATATTGCCTTACTAATTCTAATATTAATCGTTATTATTAACGGTTATATTATACTACAATTAAGCAGTTATAATAAGTATCTTATATTACCATATTTTCTCTGGATATGTTTTGCTTTGTACTTAAATGCTGTAATAGTAATTATTAATTAAATTCAGATTTACTAAAGATAAAAAAGAAATATATAAAACTATGAAAAAAGTAATTTACTGGTTTCGCGGTGACTTAAGAATACATGACAACCCTGCTTTGTACAATGCTGCCAAAGAAGGTAAAGTCTTACCTATATATATACTAGATGATACAAATTCAGGTGAGTATCAAATGGGTAATGCCAGTAAAGTATGGTTACACCACTCTTTATCTTCATTAAATAAAACTCTTGAAGGAAATCTAATATTTAAAAAAGGAGATCCTCTTAAAATTATAATTAAATTAGCAAGAGATAATAAGATTGATAGTGTTTACTGGAATAGATGCTATGAACCTTGGCAAATAAATCGTGATCAAAATATAAAAAAAATTCTAGAGCAATCTGGAATAAAAGTTATAAGTTATAATGCTTCATTATTGTGGGAACCATGGAATATCTTAAAAGATGATGGTACACCATACAAAGTCTTTACTCCATTTTATAGAAAAAGTTGTTTAAGCACTTTCACCCCAAGATCTCCATTACCTACACCAGAAAAAATATCTTATATAACCGATAAAAATTCTACTGATATTAATGATCTTAAATTAATTCCGAAAATAGCATGGGATAAGAAATTTGAAAAATATTGGAGCATTGGTGAAGAGGCTGCCTATAATAAATTAGATTCTTTCTTAGAATCTGGAATAGAAGGATACAAGGAAGGTAGAAATTTTCCATCAAAAAATAATGTCTCTCGCCTTTCAGCCCACTTGCATTTTGGAGAAATTTCTTCAAACTATATCTGGTATAAAATCAAATCACAAGAAAGTAGAAGGTGTATTCAAGATATAGATCATTTTTGTAGTGAACTAGGATGGAGAGAGTTTTCATATTATCTACTTTATCATTTTCCTTATTTACCAAAACAAAATTTAAATTCTAAATTTAATGTCTTTCCATGGAAAGAAGACAAGAAAATGTTAGAGCTATGGCAAAAAGGTAAAACAGGAATTCCTATTATTGACGCAGGAATGCGTGAGTTATGGGAAACTGGATATATGCATAATAGGGTGCGAATGATTGTTGGTTCTTTTTTAGTAAAAAACTTACTCTTGCACTGGAAATATGGCGAACGTTGGTTTTGGAATTGTCTAGTTGATGCTGATCTTGCTAATAATAGTGCAAGCTGGCAGTGGATAGCAGGATGCGGAGCGGATGCGGCTCCATATTTCCGTATTTTTAATCCTGTTACTCAAGGACAGAAATTTGACTCTACAGGGTCTTATACAAGAAAGTTCGTTCCAGAAATAGCCAAATTACCAGATAAATATCTTTTTAACCCCTGGGAAGCGCCAGATAATATATTAAATGCTGCTGAGGTTGTTTTAGGAAAAGATTATCCCAATCCTATTGTTGATTTGCAGATGTCCCGAAATCGAGCACTAGATGCATTTACATCTATCAAGAATGAAGACTCTAGAGTTATTTTAAGGAGTAACTCTATCTGATTTCAATAAGCTTCCTATAGTTAGAGTATAATATGCGCGTGTATTTTTTCTTGATTTCTTAGTCCGGTACATTATAGTGTCAATAATTAGTATATTAATATATTGGCTTATTATGGTTTTAATGTTTATTTTAATATTTTTTGCCTTTACACTTGATGAGTATACTCACAAACAGAATGTTTTTGTAATTCCATTATTTTATACAAGCCTTTTAGTAGCTAGTATTTACTTTTGTTTACATACAACCTCTCATTTAAATATCTTATTTTAACTAATAGTGAATTGATTATATGAATTTAATAGCACCTCGCCCTATTATCATATACGCTGCTATCGCAATTCTATGCATAGTTGCAAATATTATAGCCTTTTGTTTTCAGTTCTTCTGTTATGAAATACCATGTCCGCTATGTCTGTTACAAAGATTCGGATTTATAGCTATTGGTTTTGGTGCCACAGCTAGTATAGCCCACAAACCTTCATGGAAGTATGATTTAATCATCATAATATCAAGTATCTTTACTTTAATAGTAGGACTCAGACAAGTTTTACTGCATATTATGCCTCATGATCCGGGTTATGGCTCTATGTTTCTTGGACTTCATTTCTATACGTGGTCAGCAATAATGTCTTTTGCTTTAATTCTATTAATGGCTGCAACTACTATTGTTAATCTTGTTGTAGATAAATTTGAGATATTACAATCTTATCCAGTCTTCTTAACTCCAATATTTAAGATCAGTTTTATAATCATCGCTTTTATTAATCTGGTATTTACTTTTTTTGAATGTGGTTTTGGTTTATGTCCATCAGATCCATTAACTTATCTAGAATGGGATGCAATATTGGACTTATTTAGGCCTCTTCATAAAAAATAAGAAGTTAATTACTACAATAGATTATATTCTGGTGGCTGATAAAATTATGCATTCTATATAATAAACGACATCAATTATAAATTTTCTTTTTAAAGAGTTTGTAAATTATCGGTAATAATGCTAAGAATCCTAGTCCGATTAGAGAAAAGATAATTTGTGGTTCTAGTAAAATATCAGGAGAAAAACTAGGTTGATTTAATAATTTTCTCATAGATACACCAACAGACGAATAAATGAAAGTCCCTGGTGTGAGGCCTATTAATGTACCAAAAAAGAAATCTCTAAGAGAAATTTGTAGTATTCCAGCTACTAAATTAACTAGTACAAATGGAAAAATTGGCATTAAGCGTAAGGTTAACATATAAGAA
Source organism: uncultured Rickettsiaceae bacterium (assembly GCA_963934885.1). Classification (GTDB taxonomy): domain Bacteria; phylum Pseudomonadota; class Alphaproteobacteria; order Rickettsiales; family Rickettsiaceae; genus Megaera_A. Next base: position 40,527 of record CAWWAI010000001.1, read on the forward strand.
AATGCGTTGTTAGAAAAGCCTCTTTGCATTTTTTTAACCCATTTACCAGCTTCTTTTTTTGTTGTATTACGTGTTGCCATTTTAGTACTCAAAAAAACCACACAAGCTCCACAAGATGCCGAGAATATAATACATATTGTACTAGTAATTTGTCCAAACAGAAAACCACCAATTAGTGTCATTATAGTTGCTGCTGGAATAGATAAACTGACAATTACAAAATATATTAAGCAATATATGGTAATAGATAGAAAAGTATTTTTTATGATATAATTTTGTAAGAATAGTTGATGTTCACGCAAATTATCTAGGCTAATATATTTATCAATACCAGATATGCCAATAGTAATGGCTACAGCAATTATTATTAACAAAGGAATGAATTTATATAATTTATGCGAATAATTAATATGGTTTAAATGCCTCATTGAATACACAGACAATTTTTTTACCAGCTCGCAAAGTAAGCTTATAAAAAACTTGTTCAATAACTACCATGTTGCTATTGTTTGGATCTAGGCGAAAATTTATCATAGATTCATGCAGATTTTCGTCTACTGCAAAGATAGCTGGTATTTCATTATTTCTATCACGAAATTGTAAGTAGGTAAAATCACCATCATCAAAAATTTTAATAGGAGCTATTTCTTCACTGCCACTTATATAATAGTTAAAATTAAATTTTTCCGGGTGTGTTAAATCTGGCCCGGTTGTTGTGCTAGTCGAAAAAGTTCGAATATGATCTTCCTCATCTTCATCAGGGTATAAGAATTTTACATTAAATACCATCCCAGGGTCTCTAATATCAAGGGTTTCTTCTGCATATAATTCGAAAAAATAAGTCCTTTTATTAGTGATAAGCGTCATGTTAGTAGTAGCTTCTTGTTCTATAGGTTTAATAAAGATACGATTACCTGCAGGTACAATTTGCCAAGATGTAGTATCACCCATAGAGATACTAACAACTTCTTCGGCTGCCCCAAGTTCAATACTTGCTTGATAGCCATAATATCCTGTAAACTTAAAAACATCATTAGGATTATATACCATAACACGAATCCTGCTGTCAGTTGGAGTAGGTCTTGATTCACGTATGGCTAGAGCAGACTGTGTTAGACAAAGTAAAATAACTAATGTAAGGAGCTTGTTCATGTTTTATTTGCTTCTTTTATCTTCTATTAGTTTTAACTGATAATCAGTCACTGTGAAGTTAAATCGTGTTCCATTCGATAAATTAGGGTTAATTTTATCAATTTCATAGTCAATTGTGGCTTGCCAGACCATATTTTCTACATTTTCTCCAGCAGAATTTTGTGCTCTAGAGCTAAATTTAACAATAACTTTTGATTGATTGAGATATGTTGTAGATATTATTTCAGGGATTCTTTGAATATATTTTTGATATAACATTACTGGTGAAGAAGGGTTATCAATATTCATAAAATTATAAAATCTACGAAATACAATACGTGTTGAATTATTTTTAATAAAAATAAATTGTTTTTTTAGGTCATCATAATTATAGCTTTCTCGTTTTATAACATAATTTTTAATTATAATATCAGCAACTGAAGCTAGAGGATCGTTATCTATCTTGTTTGCTCTTAATATTTGAGCAGTTTTATTAGATGAACTATCAGCATTTATAGCGTATTTGACCTGAATTACTGATGGGAATAAAGAGTTAATATTAACTAAAATTCCTAGGAACAATACGCAAATAATTACACTTAGCATTAGAATAAATGATCTTTGAGAAAATGGGTGTATATATTTATACTTATACCAATGCCTAGCATCTGTATAATAATCTCCAGATTTAATATATTCGCGTAACGAAGTATATAATGGGTCCATCAAAATTATTCAGCAAAATTAATATCAACATAGATTGTATAACGTCTTAATCAGAATTATATATATTTTTTTTAACAATCAGGCAATCTGAGTATAAAAGTCATTTAGAGAGTTTGAATTAATGCACAAATACAACACAACTTGCGCTTTTTTGTCTATTTTTACTAGAAACATGTTATCTAACTCAGAAAATCTTGAGCTTTTACAGGTAGTGCTGTTATCTTTGAAAAATATAAACTAGCAACTAATGAATTGTATTATGCAGAGTTCGCTTAAAAATATTTTCTTTATCTTTTTGCTATTAGGCATTTTATCTTGTACACCTTCGGTACCTTACGAGATTAAAAGCCCTTGTGTTTCAATTGAGGATAACGAACATACTTATGGAATTAATCCATGTGTCCGCCGTCCGGCTAATATGAATTATGCTTTTGTCTAAAACAACATATTCTAAAACAACAGATTTTTAGCACCAGATTTTTGTATTGAAGATACCAAGTATGCAATCAATAAAGACGTTCAACCTTGAGATAATATTTAATACTGATTTGCAGATTATCAAAAAAGTTAAATCAGAATTTTTACAAAATTATGTCAACTAAATGTAAACTGTAAAATATTATATTTACATCAGTATCTGATTAGGGGATTCTTGGGATATAATATTTTACAGATCAAAGGTAATAAAGATTGTATCTCATAATTTCTGATTTTTAGTCTAGACAAATTGGGCCACCTCAGTTATTACCTTTTAATTTATTAGTTAGATATTTAAAGCTCCACGATATAGGTTAATTAGACTATCTATCTTCTGCGCGTTATTAATTTCAACGACCCAATACATATATAAATATAAACAAAAACAACCAAACAACGTCTACAAAGTGCCAATACCAAGCAGCAAACTCGAATCCTAAATGCCCATTACCTTTGCTAAAGTGACCTTTTTTAGCACGAAAAAAACATACAGCTAAGAATATTGTACCAACTATCACATGTAGACCGTGGAATCCCGTTGCTAGATAGAAATTTGCGGCATAAACTCCGTCAGCTAGTCCAAAAGCTGCGTGGTGATATTCATAAGCTTGTAACGCACTAAAAGTAATACCTAGCAATACGGTTATTCCAAGAGCAAGAACTGAATTTTTTTGATCATTATTTTCAATTGAGTGATGTGCCCAAGTAACTGTTGTGCCTGATAATAAGAGGATTAATGTGTTGATAAATGGAATATCCCACGGATCAAAAGTTTTTATGCCTTCAGGTGGCCATGTACCATCGGCTATAACCCATAAACCTTCTCTAATGCCAGCGGGAAATAAACTCACAGAAAAGAAAGAGAAGAAAAATGCAAAAAAGAACATGATCTCAGATACTATAAACAAAGACATACCAATTCGAAGTCCCATACGTACCGCTTTGGTGTGATGTTTGCCGTCGCGTCCTTCTGTAATAACATCGCGCCACCAACTCCAAGAACAAAAAATGACAGATAGGGTACCAAGGCTAGCCACCAATTTACCACCTTCATATTCATGCATAACCATCACCATACCAAGTGTAAGGGCTAGGAGTGAAAAAGCGGTAGAAATAGGCCAGTAACTAAGTTCAACCAAATGATAAGGATGTTGCTGTTTTGAGCTCATTTTTTATTGTTACTATTAATTTTATTATTTATCATTATAAACAAATTTATTGCTTAAAGTCTATTATTATTCAATATCCCTAACCTTAAAGAAGCTATAAGATAGGGTAATTCTGTCAACATCATCCATTTCTGGATCGTTTTCCATTGATGAATCTATAAAGAACGAAACTGGCATTAAAACTTTTTCTCCAGCCTTTAATAGTTGTTCTTCAAAACAAAAACAATGTACTTTTACAAAATATTTTCCTGCTTTTAATGGTGTGACATTATACACAGAAGTACCAATAATATCATGATTACTAAGATTTTCAGATTCATAAAATATAAGTGTGTTTTCACCAGTAATTACGTTGGCACTACGATGCTTAGGTACAAACCTCCATGGTAAATTTTTATCAACATTAGCATCAAATTCTACATTTATTTTACGAGATCCTTTTGCAATTTTTACGTAAGGGTTAGCTCGCTGCGTTGTGCCTCCAAAACCTGTGGCTTTACAAAAAATATTATAAATAGGTACAGATGCCAATGTAAGTAGCATCATGCTAAAGAGCAAGGCTATAATAGATATAGTTATGTTTTTATTAGATTTGTTAGACATATTTTATTTAAATTTTTTATCAGAAAAAGTTTGACCTAGATAAACTTCACGCACTTTTGTGCTATCTATTATTTCTGATGGCTTCCCTTCCATTAATACTTTACCATCATATATAATATAAGCTCTATCTACTATATCTAGAGTATCTCGAACGTTATGATCTGTAATTAATACGCCAATATTACGATCTTTTAGGTGTGATACTAGTTGTTTAATGTCTCGAACAGCAATAGGATCAATGCCTGCAAGCGGTTCATCTAGTAATATAAAGTTTGGTTGCATTGCTAAAGCTCTAGCAATTTCTAGTCTTCTTCGTTCTCCACCAGAAAGAGTAGTAGCCATTTTATTTTTTAAGTAACCAATGGAAAATTCATCCAATAATTCCTCAGCATTTGCATCTATTTCTTGATTATCATTGTAAATAATTTCCAATATTGCTTTAATGTTATCTTTAACAGTCAAGCCACGAAAAATAGAAGATTCTTGTGGTAAATAACCGAGTCCTAGACGCGCTCTTAAATACATAGGAAGTTTAGTAATATCTTGGTCATTTAATAATAATTGTCCAATGTCTGTTTTTATAAGACCAATAATAATACTAAAGAGGGTGGTTTTACCAGCACCATTAGGGCCAAATAGCCCAACAGCTTCGCCTTGTGTTAAATGACAAGTGACATTTCTTAAGACAGGTTTTTTGTCATAAGATTTGGATATATTTTGAATGATTAATTTATTCTGCATTATAATAGTTTTATGTATCTAATCAAAGTGAGATTAAGTATATCAGCTTGTCAGTTATGAGTACATTACCTTCTTTATACATGCGCACATTTCCTTTTAGAGTGAGTTTTTTTGTTGAATTATCAAAAACTCCACCATTAGCAGTAACTATTTCTGTTCCACAATTTTTAATCGCTTTTAATTTTTCAGGGATAATGATTTTCTTGATTTCTTTAGTATTATTTGCATCATCATAAATGATTTTTAATATTGAAGTAGTGAGTTTAAAATCATCAAAAATTACGGTTACCTTACCAAAAAAAGTAGCTGTCGCTGTGTCTTTATTTATAGTTAATTTATCAGAAGTAATTTTTAATTGATCTATGGACGTAGCATGAGATATATTAGAAAACATTATACATATAAAAAATATTAATATAGATTTACAGTTAAAAATCATGTGGTTATTTAAAATTCTTAATATCAAAATTTGACTCCACATTGCCTCTAAATTCTATAATATTATGCGAATCTCTAGTATTAAAACTATTAGCTTTAATACTAGATTTATTAAAATTAACTTCTACATTTGTATCACTATATGCTTCTTGGTTGTTAAGGTTTAATTTGATTTCTTCGCTATTAAAAATTATTCCATTTAGAGTAATTTCTACGTCGTTAGTTAGCGTCATAAACTTGTTATCTTCATCTAATGTACCCTTATCTGCTTTAATCTTCAAGTCACTATTATTTAATGAATATTTGCCGCTTACTGCACTAAGTATATATTGTTTTGCCAAATTTTTAGTAACGGTTTTAGCTACAATTTTGTAAGGTATAAGATCATTGCTTACTCCTTCAAAAACTGATCGATTTATATTAAGAGTGTAATTTTTTGGAAGATTAGGCTTCTCATTTTTAGTAGAGCTTGCTTGTATGTCTTCCTCAATAGAGTTGTTTTTAAGATATAAAGTTGTAATAATAGCTATTAAAACACAGCATCCTGCACTCAAGAAACAATATTTTATGAGTTTTATTTTTGCTTGGGTTTTAAATAAATGTTCCATTTAACCTATTCCAGCTTTTAATATATCGTGTATATGTATAACTCCAACCAATTTTTTATTATCAATTACTGGTAATACGGTTATAGATTTATCATTCATAATAAATAAGGCTTCAGTAGCTAAAACCTCAGATCTAATACTTTGAGGCATAGGGGTCATTATATTTTCGGCTTTTAGAGTTGTTAATTCGTCTTTAATATGTCTTCTTAAGTCGCCATCAGTTACTATGCCGGCAACGTTATTATCATCATCTAGTATAACCGCGCATCCTAAACATTTTTCTGTCATTATTACTATTGTATCTATAAAAGTATCGTTGGCTTTAATTATTGGTAACTTGTCGCCGCTACGCATTACATCATTTACTTTTAATAAATTAGCTCCTATTTTTCCACCAGGGTGAAATAATTTAAAGTCATCTTTAGTAAATCCTTTTGCTTCATGTAAAGCAGTTACTAAAGCATCACCCAAGGACAAAGTCATTAATGCGGATGTAGTAGGGGCTGACAATGCACTAGATTCTTTTTGCATTGGCAGGGTTAATAAGAAATTGCTATTATTAGCTAGAGTAGATTTTTTATTCATAGTAATTGCTGCAATAGGTATATTATATCTTTTGCAATAATTTACTGTATCAAACAATTCTTTTGTTTCACCAGAGTTTGAAAGCATAATTATCAAATCAATATTAGTAATCATGCCTAGATCACCATGGCTTGCTTCGCTTGGATGTATAAAGAATGCTGGTGTTCCTGTGGAAGCTAGGCTAGCAGCAATTTTTTTTGCAATATAACCACTTTTGCCCATGCCAACTAAAATAACTCGTCCTTTTAATTTTAGAATATGGTTAACCAATGCAGGAAAATCCAAAGGGACATTATCAGCCAACAACCTTAATGCATTTGATTGATCATTAATTACATTTTTAGCAATTTTTAAATGAGTCATAAAATGTTATTCACCATGTGAAAAAATATCAATGTCATTCCAACCGATAAGATCAAGATTGGCACGGGTCGGTAAAAAATTAAATAACTCATTAGCAATTTCCTTTCTTCCTGTGGCAATTAAGCGCTCAATCAAGATAGTACGCAACAAATGTAAATAGACTACATCTTTTGCGGCATATTCTTTTTGATTATCACTTAGTTCTTCTGCTCCCCAGTAAGAAGATTGTTGTTGTTTTGAGATAGTAAAATCTAACAATTCTTTGCATAAATCTTTTAATCCATGGCGGTCTGTATAAGTACGTACTAGCTTTGAGGCAATTTTAGTACAAAAAATATTAGTTAAATCTATTTCTAAATATTTTTTTATTACCGCTAAATCAAAACGAGCATAATGAAATATTTTATTTCTATTTTTATCTAAAAGTAATTTTTTTAAGTTGGGTGAATTATAGTTAATGCCATCAAACTGTACTAAGTAGGAATCACCATCACCATTACTCATTTGTAACACGCATAGTCTATCACGATGAAATCTCAAACCCATGGTTTCTGTGTCAATAGCTAAATCTCCTGCTATGTCGAAATCATCTGGTAAATCATTTTTATATACTGTAATTTTCATGCTATTAGGCTCCTAATTTTTAATATTAATTTTCTTTTTTTACGGATGTAGCTTTATAAATTAGCTCTTTTGGTGAGGAAAAACCTAGTACATTCCTCGTTGTTTCATCTAACATATCTCGGTCTAATGAACCAGGACGTAGCAATTTTGTTCTATTTTCAATTTCTAGTCTTTCAGCGCGAAGTAATTCTAGTTTTTTATGTGATCTTTCAAGTTCTGATTGTAATGTAAAGTAAGCTATAACACCACGGCTACCATAAATTGAATGAAATACAAAATATAAAAGCATTAGTAACACTAAGGCATTAAATACGGTTTTTTTATTAAAAGAAAATGATTTTTGTTCTGTATATGTCATAATTTTATTATACCTTGTTCCCTTTATAAGTAAAAAATAAAAAATAAAACAACAAGCGGTGCTGTTAATATTATACTGTCAAATCTATCTAACATACCACCATGCCCTGGTATTATAGTGCCGCTATCTTTAATATTAAATCTTCTTTTAAAGTATGAAACTAATAAATCACTAGCTTGTGCGGTTAATCCAATAATTAAAGAAAATAGGCTGAGCGCAAAATGCGAGTCTAGAATTTTATATGGTAGGTAATAAGAAGGTATATAAGTTATTATATTTGTTATGATAATTGCAAAACAAACCCCTATTAGTAAGCCACTGATGGTTTTATTGGGACTGAGTTTTGAGGCTAGTTTTGGACCACCAATAAGCTTTCCACCAAGCATCGCCATTATGTCGACGCTCCATATTATTGTAAAAAAAGTAAATAACAACCAACCAGATTGATCTATGCACGAAAGAAATAGCAGTGAGGCAATAGGAGCGGGTATTAATATTTGCCCAAGCAAGTTACATTTCTTTGATATGTGTGTCATATTATACCACTCAAGGAGCATCAAAGCTGCAATGATGTAACATAATATATAAAATAATGGGCGAAATACAAAAATTGCTATCATAAAAATAGCAGCAATAATAATACCGGATACACAACGTTTTAAAATGTTTTCTTTATTCATTTCTGCCACCAAAATTTCTTTTTCGTTGCGAGTAATCTTCTAGAGCTGCCTTCAAATCATCTTCATTAAAATCAGGCCATAATCTATCGGTAAAGTATAATTCTGCATACGCAGCTTGCCACAATAGAAAATTACTTATTCTATGTACACCACTTGTACGAATAAGTAAATCTACATCTGGCATATCTGGATCATAAAGAAATTTTTGAAAACTAGATTCTGTAACTGTTTTAACGCCAGAATCAATAGCTTGCTGGCAAGCATTAACTATTTCATTTCTTCCGCCATAGCTAAAGGCTATAGTAACAGTTATCTTAGAATGGTTTTTTGTAGACTCTATTGCTTGGATAATTTTTTTCTGTAAATTAGGTGATAATTTGCTTAAATCCCCAATTACATTTAATTTTATTTGATATTCACCAAATGTTTTGACTTCATTTTTTATATAGTGGCTCAATAAATCAATTAGTATAGATACTTCATTTGCAGGTCGTTGCCAATTTTCTGATGAGAACGCATATAAAGTGAGATATTTAATATCTAACTTAGAGGCATAAGGCAATAAAAGCTTGGCTGTGTTTGCGCCTTCTTTGTGACCCTGTGCCTTAGTTTTGTTATGTTTATTTGCCCAGCGTGCATTGCCGTCCATTATTATTGCTAGGTGATTTAATTTAAACATTATTATTATTATTATTATTATTTGTTAATGGAAGTTGGATTTTTACAAGTAATCCTTTTAATTTTTTACTATCACCTAAACTTATATTACCATAATGACCATTAATAATTTCTTTAGTTATGGCCAGCCCAAGCCCAACACTTGCAAAATGCTCTAAAGACCTAGATTTATCGCCTCTATAGAAAGGTTTAAACACTAATTTTCTATCTTGTGGTTTTATTCCAGATCCATTATCTTCTACGCTTACAAAAGCATTAGACTTTTTAGAGTATACAGAAATTACAACTTTTGTAGAATATTTTAATGCGTTGCTAATAAGGTTAGTAATAGCTCGTTCAAATGAATGTGGTTTTACTTGAACATAAACAGCTTTTTTAAAAATTTGAGTTGTGATATTATAATCAGGCCACTTGCTAGTTATATAATTTTTAATCCAGTTATTTATATCGAGTACTTGAAATTCTTCTCCGCCTTCTCCGCGTGCAAAATCTAAATAAGATAATATCATATTTTGCATGCTTTCAATATCATATTGCAGTTCTTCTTTTTCTTCTGAATCATCCATTAGCTCTACTTGTAGTTTCATACGTGTAAGTGGTGTTTTTAAATCATGTGAAATCATTGCAAGCATTTGTGTGCGTTTTGTAGTTTGCCGTTCAATACGATCTTTCATCTTTAGGAAAGCCAATCCGGCTTTACGAATTTCTTTAGACCCAGATGGTTTATATATAAGATTTTTATCACCACTCCCATATTTTTCAGCGGCATTGGTTAGTTCAATGATAGATTTAATTTGGTTTTTTGAAAAAATCAAAGAAACAGAGAGTAATAAAATAGTTAGAAAAATCATCCATAATACAAAAATGTAAGTAGTGGGATTAAGTAGTGCTTTGTAAGGGAGGCGAATTTGTAATATGCCTTCATCACTTTGTAGATATAACCTTATTCTGCCGTCTTCATCAAAAAGAACAGTTCCTTCTTGCCCAATTTCTTGTTTCAGGGCTTTTTTAAAAATTTCAAATTCTTCAATATATTTTTTATGCGCTTTAGGTAAAATGGAATCAGAAATAAAAACATATTCTAAATTGAGGTAACTTCTTTTTTTATAAGGAGGTGCTTTATAATTTTTTGTACTCATCAGCGAGGATATTTCGGTAGCAATAAGTTCGCTAGTATGTTGAGACACATTATACCAGTGCCTTTGATAAAATAAATACACAGCTAATAATTGCCCAATTAAAGTGGGAACTATAATTATTAACATAAATCTCGTAAGTAAACTTTTTGGAAAAATTTTACGCTTGAGAGAGTTCTTGAGAGAGTTAGGTATAGAGAACATATCCTTGGTTTCTTATAGTTTTTAAGAACTTAGGCGCTTTTGGATCGGATTCAATTTTATTTCTTAGTCTTACTATTTGTACATCAACGGAACGAGGATTTAAGCCTCCTATCTTTTTGGAAAGTTCATCACGTGTTATTACTTGGTTCTCTGAATCAAGTAAAGCATCTAGTAATCTTTCTTCCGATGCGCTAAGTTTGATATTAATGTCATTTTGTATAAATTCTTTTGTCAATAGATTATAATGATTATTGCCAAATCTAATTAATTTCTGTTCCTTTTTATGTAAGCTATGTGCATTTACTAAGTTATTAATTCGCAGTAGCAACTCACGTGGTTCAAAAGGTTTGGTGACGTAATCATTAGCTCCAGCTTCTAGACCTCTAATTTTATCTTCTGGTTCAGATAAAGCCGTTAGCATTACGATAGGCATGATGCTGCCACTAGCTTTAATTTTTGTAGCAAATTCTAGACCAGTTATTTCTGGCATCATAACATCAAGAATAATTAAATCATAAGTAAAATTGGAGAGCAAATTTATTGCTTCTGATGTAGAAGTACTAGTTGATACTAAATAGTTGTTTTGAGAAAGAAATTTCTTTAAAAGTTTTAGTATTCTGTTATCATCATCTACTATTAAAATATGATTCATTAAGCTATTAATTTAATGTATTGTAATCTTTAGTATAGTTGCAATTAACACTATTGACTAGTGTTTTGTTTGTAAGATTAAGTTATTTTATGAGTGAGTAAAAATGGAATGGAATGAATCAATAAAACTCTCAGAATTTATCTGGATAAATGGCAAAATTATCCCTTGGGATGAGTCCTACATTCATGTTATTACGCATAGTCTTCATTATTCTGGAGCAGTGTTTGAAGGTGAAAGGGCTTATAATGGCAAGGTTTTTAAGTTAACTGAGCATACAAACCGTCTGTTGAAATCTGCTGGTGACATGCATTTGCCAATAAAATATTCACTAGAAGAAATAAAAGAAGCAACGGAAATTGTGTTACAAAAGAACAACCTTAAAAATGCATATATAAGGCCGTTAATATGGCGCGCAGCAGAATCTATAGGAGTTTATAATTCAGCTTTAACAACAAATTTATTGATTTTTGCTAGTGATTCAAATCCTAAATTTCGTAATGGTTTAAGATTATGTGTTAGTCCGTGGCGTAAAATTTCAGAAAATGCTATACCTGTGCAAGCTAAATCTTCTACGCATTATGCAATGTTGTCTATATCGCAAAAACTTGCCGTGGATGGTGGTTATGATGATGCTATATTACTTGATCAATTTGATGATATTGCTGAATGCACTACAACTAATATTTTCTTCGGCAGGGAGGGTGAATTGGTTACACCTGTTGCGGATCGTTTTTTAAATGGACTTACCAGACAAACTGTAATTGAGATAGCGCGTAACATGGGAATGAAAGTACGAGAAGAGCGCCTTTCGTTAGAAGATATTACGAAATACGATACATGTTTTGTAACAGGAACTTCTGCGGAAATAAAGGGGGTTTCGTCAATATATACTGGTGAACAAACTGTAAAGTTTGATAATGATAAAATAGTGACGACATTACAGAGTGAATATGCAAAAATTGTTGGAAAGATATTGTGATATTTAAGGGCGTATTTACAGCATTAATAACTCCATTTCAGAATGATCAGATTGATTACCCTGCATTATATAATTTATTAGATAGGCAAATAAAAGCTGGAATAGATGCAATAATAATTGGTGGGTCTACCGGTGAAGGTAGTAGTTTGTTGGAAGATGAGCATTGTGAATTAATCGCATCTGCAGTAAAATATACTAAGAAAAATGTGCCTATCGTTGCAGGTGTGAATGCCGTTAGTACGCGTGAGGTAGTAAAAAAAGTTACTACATTATGCAAACTTGGTGTAGATGGATTAATGTGTACAGCGCCACATTATATACGCCCTGAGCAATCCGGACTTGTAGCGCACTATAAAGCCATTAGTGAAGTTAGTAACGTTCCGATAATGATTTACATTCATCCAGTAAGAACAGCTTGTGATTTTTCTGATGATACGTTGATAGAAATCACAAAATTTAAGAATATATCTTCTGTTAAAGATGCTACGAGTGATTTAGAAAAACCATTGCGTATCTTACCCAAAGTTAAAAATTTTACTATGCTTACAGGTAATGATCCAAGTGTTCTGTCATATAATGCAAATGGTGGAGTAGGGTGCGTTTCTGTAATTGCTAATATTTTACCTAAACTATGTAAAAAAATTGATGATTATTGGCGGAGCGGAGATATTAAATCAGCCTTGGAATTACAGCAAAAATTAGTGCCACTTTTTTCAGCTATTTTTATGGAAAGTAATCCCATAGGTATTAAGTATGCATTAGCAAAGCTTAAATTATGTAGCCATGAGATTCGCCTTCCTCTAACTCCAGCTAAACAAGATGGTATTAGTGCTATTGACTTGGTGTTAAAAGATTTAATGATCATGGAAAATAATGTCTGAATATAAAAAAGTAATTGCACAAAATAAACGTGCTTTATTTGAATATTTTATTGAAGAAAAAATAGAAGCTGGAATAGTATTGGCTGGTAGTGAAGTAAAATCTATTCGGGAAGGACAAGTCGCGCTTGCAGATTCGCATGCAGCGGCTGAAAATGGTGAGTTGTTTTTGTATAATTGTCATATTGCCGAGTATGAAAAGGCTAACCGTTTTAATCACACGACTAGGCGTCCTCGGAAATTATTACTTCACAAGAAAGAGTTGCAGAAAATATTTGGAAAAATCAAATTGAAAGGGTACACTTTAATGGCACTTTCCATGTATTTTAATAAAAATAATATGATTAAAGTAGAGCTTGGTTTGTCTAAAGGCAAAAAGCAACATGATAAAAGACAGACCATGAAAGAAAATGATTGGAAGCGGGAACAAGATCGTTTAATGAGAGATAAAGGCTAATGAATATTACTCCAGATTATTTAATAGAAAGAAAAAGAAGTAAGATGCAAATCACTAAATGGAAAATTTTTGCGTTATTGCTTATAATACTAGTCTTGATTATGGCAAGTAATAGTTGGTCATCTAGGGATTCTGCTCAAGGCACTTTTGCAAAGGGAAAGGATCATATTGCCAGTATAAGAGTTAATGATATTATTTTTGATGATACAAAGCGTGTACGAAAAATTGCTGGTATAGCAAAAAATGATTCAATAAAAGCTGTTATAGTGCATATAAATTCACAAGGAGGAAGTGTAGTTGGTTCTGAAATGTTGTATAATTCATTGCTTAAAATGTCAAAAGAAAAACCAGTTGTGGTAGTTATGGAATCAGTAGCCGCATCTGGCGGGTATATGGCTTCACTCGGTGCGGACTATATTATAGCGCATAATGGAACAATCACCGGATCTATAGGAGTAATAATGCAATCAGCAGAAATCACAGAACTTGCGGATAAGATTGGTGTAACATTTAATAATTTTAAGTCAGATACATTAAAAGCCTCTCCAAATTTATTTGAGAAGCTAACACCCGAAGCTAAACAGGCAACTATGGATAGTATTTATGAAGTTTATGATTATTTTATAGAACTTGTAGCTATTAGAAGAAATTTGGATCTAGACTATGTAAAAAAATTAGCTGATGGTCGTATTTATTCGGGGCGTCAAGCTCTTGATTTAAAGCTAATTGATGCAATTGGTAATGAAGATACTGCGCTAGAATGGTTACAGACAAAAAAAGGTATATCTACAAATTTAGAAGTGTTAGAAGTGCGCTTAAGTCCAAAAGATAAATTATTAGATATTTTAATAGAAGATTTTAAAACTAGTATATCTAGTTTATTTATATCTAGTTTTAAGGGTTTAAAATCAATTATTTAAATATAAAATATCATGTCTACAAAAAGAGATTTAGTTAAAAATTTATCAAAAAAATTAGATTATCTTGATCCAGAAGATATAAAACATGCTGTTAATTATATATTAAATTACCTCAAGGAAGAGCTATCTAAAGGTAATAGAGTAGAGATTCGTGGCTTTGGTAGTATGTCTATTCGTAAAAGAAAATATGCCTCTAGAGATGAATATTATAATATAGTCTATTATCGTATGTCTAAAAATGTACGATTTATTTTAAATACATAGTTATTCGTTTTATCTAAAGCAGCAGATGTTTCCATAATGAGATTTTATTTAAAGTAATTAATAATGAATATAGATAAAAATATACCAAATTACCTTACGATAATAAGGATTCTTTCTATTCCTATTATTGTAATGTCGTTTTATTTTGATGATTCTAAGTTTGCGCACAGACTTGGTGGAATTGTGTTTGCTATGGCTAGTATAACAGATTTTTTTGATGGTTATTTGGCAAGAAAATATGATATTGTATCTAGCTTTGGTCAGATGTTTGATCCAATTGCTGATAAAGTACTTGTTGGCTGCGTTCTTGTTATGCTTGTTAAAGCAGGGAGCGCAGATGAAATTCCTTGCTTATTAATATTAGCACGTGAGTTTTTTGTGGCGGGTCTTCGAGAATTTTTAGCTCAGGTGCGAGTAAGCGTGCCCGTGACAAGGCTTGCAAAACTAAAAACAGCCATTCAAATGATTGCAATAACAATGTTAATATTAGGTTCAGTTGGATCTGGTATTGATTCTCTTGATCTCATAGGTCAAATATTTTTGTGGATTGCAGCTATACTTACATTAGTCACTGGATATTCTTATCTAAAAGCTAGTAGTAAATACTTTTAATACCATTAAAATGGATAATTACACAATATTAGCTGGTGATGTATTTGTAGAATAAGTATTAAACATTTTTAATAAAAACCCCCTAATTCTATTCATATTACAATAACCCATTGCTACGTAAATGGAGTGCCGCGCTAAAGGCTATTGCGCATTTTAATTACTTATTTAATTACTTAAAGGTACTTTATAATACTGCCCAACTTCTAGTATTTTTATTTTTGTATTAATTGCTTGACGTTGCATAGCATCTTTTAAAGAAATCAATGCTTCACCTCGACCTTCGTCGGTAAGTTTGAAAACGTCATAATGTGATGGTATTGTATAAGGTTCTCCTAGGTCTTTATGAGCTTTTAGCATATCATCTGGATTCATGTGAGCATATTTCATAAACCAGCGTGGTTCATAAGCCCCCATCGGGAGCATTGCAACACGAAACTGTTTAAATTTTTCTTTATCACGCTTAAAATATCGACCATTACCATAGCCAGAATCACCGATAAAATATATATTTCCAGCTGTTGTTTCGATAGTAAGAGCAGCCCAAAGAGCTTTGTTACGATCGAATATACCACGAGCTGACCAATGCTGCATTGGAGTTAAATGGAATTTCATATTATCAGATATTTTAACTTCATCACCCCAATCATAGCTTTCTACTTGGATTTTTTTATCGTATGAGTTAATTATGGTATCGTTACCAAGCGGAGTAATAATGCGTGGTTTATGCTTGGCCCATAAATTTTTTATAGTGGTAATATCTAAATGATCATAATGATTATGGCTAATCCAAACTATATCAATAGGCGGTAGATTATCAAACTTAATTCCAGGTTTTATAACTCTTTTTGGACCAGCAAATGACACAGGACTTGCACGCTCTGACCAGACTGGATCTGTTAAAATATTTAATCCTTGTGTTTGTATTAAAAAAGTAACATGTCCTACATTGGAAATTCTTATTTCATCGCCAAATACTCGTTTAGGTGGGAGATCATATTTTATTACCTCTACGGAATCTGGCCATTTAGTAGATTTTTTAGTAATTTGCCATTTTAAAAAATCCCAAAAATTATTTGTATTTTTGATTTCTGGATCAAAAAATCTATTTCCATTAAAGTGATTTGACATATTTCCATTATGATAATTTGTACAAGAAAAAATAGAAATTATAGTAAATATTATTGCTAGCAATTGCTTCATAATAGTTATTATTTAATTTTTCTCCAAGTACGTTTTTTAGCTATAAAGAATAATATAGTAAATATAGATAAGAATATCATAACCTTTAAGCCCATGGATTTGCGATGTTCCATCTCTGGTTCCGCTGCCCATTGTAGAAAAATAGTAACGTCTCTTGCCATTTGTTCAAGAGTAGCTGCTGTGCCATCAGTAAATTCGACTTGTCCTTCTGCAAGTGGCGCAGGCATAGCTATTTGTCTACCTTCAAAATAGGGGTTGTAGTAAAGTCCTGGCATTATAGCGATATCTTTTGGTGCCTCTATATATCCTGTTAGGATTGAAAATAGGTAGTTTGCACCATCTTCACGAGCTTTTACTATTAAAGATAAATCTACAGGATAGGCTCCGTTATTAGAAGCGCGTCCTGCTTGTTCGTTTTTATAAGGTGGTACAAATATGTCAGAAGGTAGAGCAGGGCGTTCATACATCTCACCTAAATCATCAGGTCCATCAATAACGGTTTTTTCTTTAGCTATTGCTTTAATTTCAGCTTCGCTAAAGCCTATTTCTTGTAAGTTACGATAGTATAAATGCTGTAAGCCATGGCATGCAGAGCAAACTTCTAAATAAACTTGCGCCCCTCTTTGCGCGGCTTGGCGGTCAAAGGTGCCAAACATACCTTCGAATGGCCACCATATTTGCTTAGGCTCTTTCTTGTCTGATGATGCGTAGACCGTTGTTGCCAGAAAAACAACTAATATAGTAGTTAGAATTTTATTATACATAATTATTATTTATTAGATTATATCATCTTCATGCATTTTATTGTCTTCTTCATTGTGTGGAAGAGGTAATGGTTTTTCGAATTTTGCTATAAAGGGCAATAATATCAAGAAATGAAAGAAATAATAAGCTGCTGCAAGTCGACTAACAGTTAGATACGGTTCTTCAGCTGGTTTTCCTCCTACATATCCAAGTATTAGGCAATCAATAACAAATATCCAAAAGGCCACTTTATACATTGGTCTAAAAGTAGCACTTCTTACTTTTGAACGATCAATCCATGGTAAGAAGAATAAAATGATTATACTACCAAACATTAATAGTACTCCGCCAAGTTTAGACGGTACAGCGCGCAATATTGCATAGAATGGTAGGAAGTACCATTCAGGCACAATATGCGTTGGTGTTACCATGGGGTTTGCTGGTATATAGTTATCTGGATGCCCTAATAAATTAGGTTTGTAGAAGATAAAATAGGCAAAAATCAAGAAGTAAACTCCAAATCCTAAAAAATCTTTAATAGTATAATATGGATGAAAAGATATCATATCTTCTTTTTTTAGTTTTACTCCAGTTGGATTATTTGAACCATGAACATGTAATGCCCATATATGTATTACTACTAAGCCTACAATCACAAATGGTAGTAAATAATGTAGAGAGAAGAAACGATTTAGCGTTGGGTTGTCAACAGAAAAACCTCCCCAAAGCCAAGTAACAATACTTTCCCCAACTATAGGAATAGCAGAAAATAAATTAGTGATAACTGTAGCTCCCCAATAACTCATTTGCCCCCAAGGTAGCACGTACCCCATGAAAGCAGTAGCCATCATTGTCAAAAATATAATTAGACCAAAATGCCACAATAATTCACGCGGAGCCTTGTATGAACCATAATAAAGTCCACGAAACATGTGTAGATATACAGCTACAAAGAACATTGAAGCACCAACTGCATGCATATAGCGAATCATCCAGCCATAATTAACATTGCGCA
The DNA here is from genome assembly GCA_963934885.1 of uncultured Rickettsiaceae bacterium. Taxonomy (GTDB): domain Bacteria; phylum Pseudomonadota; class Alphaproteobacteria; order Rickettsiales; family Rickettsiaceae; genus Megaera_A. The sequence continues at coordinate 58,769 of CAWWAI010000001.1, forward strand.
TGATTTTTTCAACACTGTCAAAAGCATGATCAACATGTGGGGTGTAGTGCAAGGAAAGAACAATACCAGTAACTATTTGAATCACTAAAGCAATACCAGCTATAGAGCCAAGACTCCACCAGTAGCTTAGATTTTTAGGTGTTTTATATTCACCAAGATGACGTATTGCAGTAAAAATAGGAAGTCTATAATCAATCCATGCTACAATGCCGCTTTGCTTTGACTTTTTATTTTCGGAGTATTCTTTATTCATGATTAGCCAATTCTAATTTTTATATCTGAAAGGAATGAATATGGTGGTACTGCTAAATTTAATGGAGCTGGACCACGTCTAATTCTAGCAGAACTATCGTAATGAGAGCCATGGCATGGACAAAACCAGCCATCATAATCACCTTTATTTGATATTGGTACACACCCTAAATGCGTGCATATTCCTATTGTTACTAGCCATTGTTTATGGCCTTCTTTTACTCTGGCAGAATCAGATTCTGGGTCTTTTAATTCACTCATAGGGACTGCCTCTGCTTCCCTTATCTCTGCTTCAGTTCTATGCGTAATAAAAACTGGTTTACCACGCCATTTTACGGTCATGGTACGACCTGGTTCAATATTAGAAATATCAACATCTATTGAAGATAAAGCCAAAACATCCGCAGAAGGATTTAAAGAATCTACTAGTGGCCAAGCAGCACATGCAGCGCCAACGGCAGTCATACTAATGGCTGCTAGTGTTACAAAATCTCTGCGTGTGGTTTTTGAGTTTTCTATATTATCGTCTGACATGATTTTTAATTATTAGTTTATTGATCATTTTAAATATTTAAGTTGATATTATATAGCTAGATAACCCCTTGGCAATAATTTATTCCGCGTAAGGATCTTTTGATTGCTGGTAATTATTCAAATCTAATAAATTATTCAAGCCTTTTTCTAAAGTATTTTCTTCTTTTGTTTTTTCATAATTAGGAGGGTTATCTAAGCAATCCCAAAAATCACTCAAATTACCGATTTTTGGAACACAGTATCTGGCAACAGATTTAGTATCACGAAATGCTCGTGATACTACTTTTGCAGATTCCTGTAAAATGCCTGCTTCAGTTAGTCCTTGGAATACCCAATAGGTAACCACAATTGCTGTAACCATAACCATAATATACCATTTGCCCAGTATGCCATAGACAAATAAAACCATTGGATTCTTGAGTAAAACTTTAAGTTTAGATAGAAAGAGTGCAAACATGATTTTCTACATAATAAATATTAATTACAAAAAACTATTTTAACCCATTCCATTACTAGAACCAAACTTTTAATGCTCTCCTGATTTTATTTATACTTTATATGTTGTAAATGTTTTCAACAAGATAGCTAGATAAGTATAAAGCCGGCGGTATAATTACCAAATCTATTCCAAGCATAATAAATAATAAATGTAGATCAGTATTATTTTGAAGGAAAAGACCAGAAAGTATAATATTTGGTATTAATAAGGGCATAATTAGTATAGATAGAAAATTAGTATTTGATCTAAAATAACTTTGTATGCTAGATATTAATGTGATTAACGCGGCGCTTAGGAATAATAAGATAAGACCGCTTGATACCATTATTATAAAGATATTCAATTCTATATTATAGATTACATATATAATAGGCAGAGTAAGAAAAAAACTTAAACAGCAGCAAATACACAAAGAAATATATTTAGCTAGTATAATTTGCACCGCAGTAGAGGTAGTAATTAACGTTTCAAGAGACCCGTCTTCTATATCTGGCTTTATTAAACTATTAGATATGCTTATGAGAGCTAAAGGAATGCTGATAACGGCGAATATAACACCAAAAATTTGCATATTTTCGTAAGCGTTTATTAAAGTGATGCTTAGGCAACAAAATATAAAAAATATAAATATATATTTTGTTATGTTGTAAATTTTATTTTGTACTCTAAATTCGTGAAAGATTAAATTTCTCATAACAAGTCTCCTTCATATTCTGAGATATTTAATATCTGGGCGCTTTTTATTTCGGGAGGGTGATGACTTGTAATAAAAACGATTCCTCCATTATCTGCATGCGATATAATAAGGTTTAATAGTAGTTGTTTGTTGATGGAGTCAAGATTGGAATCTACTTCATCAAGTAACCATAATTTAGATCGACAAGCAAGTAGTCTAGCAAGAGCTACTTTTTTTTGATTGCCAGCCGAGAGCTCATAGCATTTAGTATTTACTACATCTTGCAAAGAAAAATATACGATTGCTGCATTTACCAGCTGTTCTGAATCATATATTTTTGCCCAAAATTCTATATTTTCTAATACAGTAAGTTCAAGTTTGATGCCAAAACGATGCCCTATATATGTACAATAAGGTTTATTTAATTGAGTAATGGGTAAAGAATTTTTGCTAAAAGTGATTTTTCCTGTACTAGGAAGTTGTATACCCGCTAGCATGCGCAAGAAAGATGTTTTACCTGAGCCGTTCTTTCCTTGAATATAAACTATTGATGATGGCAAAATAGTCATAGAAATATTTTGATAAAATGTTTTGTTTTTTAAGATAAAACTTAATGAATGTAAAGAGAGCATGTTTTAAAACTACTAATAACTAAAATGATACATTAAAAACAGTGAAAATAACTTGTTCTTACGTGATAGTTTTACTACCATTAGAAGAGAAAAATGCCAAGGGTATAATCAATGATTGGCAGTAAATTTTATTTTAGGAGTTTTTTATGTCTATAGAATCAGAATCAAAATATGCTAAACACATTGAACTTGATGGTCAAGAATACACCATATTTGATATTAAAAAAGCCGCATTAGATTGTGATTTTGATTTAGAAAAATTGCCATATAGCCTGAGAGTCTTGTTTGAAAATGTGGTGCGTAATGGACGTGGCAATAAAAAGCAGCTAAATTCATTTAAAGAATGGTTAAAAAACAAAACATCTGAGGACGAAATTAACTACATGCCAGCTCGTGTTTTAATGCAAGATTTTACAGGTGTTCCAGCTATTGTTGATCTAGCTTCCATGCGTGATGCAATGAAAGTTCTTGGTGATAGTCCGCATAAAATTAATCCAATGATTCCGGTGGATTTAGTTATTGACCACTCAGTGCAGGTGGACTCATTTGGTTCATCTGTGGCTTTTAAAAATAATGTCCAAAAAGAAATAGAGCGTAATAAAGAACGTTATCAGTTTTTGAAATGGGGACAAAAAAGCTTCCGTAACTTTAGAGTTGTACCTCCGGGCACGGGCATTTGTCACCAAGTTAATCTAGAGTGCTTAGCACAGACTATATATGTAAATGAAGATGCAGAGCGTAAAACTATTTATCCAGATACTTTAGTTGGTACTGATAGCCACACAACTATGGTTAATGCTCTAGCGGTATTAGGGTGGGGCGTTGGAGGTATCGAAGCAGAAGCTGCTATGCTTGGACAGCCTTTACCCATGATTCTTCCTGAGGTAATAGGTTTTAAAATGACAGGATCTTTAGGTGATACAATAACAGCTACTGATCTGGTGTTAACTGTTACTCAAATCTTACGCCAAAAAGGGGTGGTTGGTAAATTTGTTGAATTTTTTGGTCCTGGAGTAGAAAGTCTTTCTTTGGCTGATAGGGCAACTATATCAAATATGGCGCCTGAATATGGAGCTACATGCGGATTCTTTCCCATTGATTGTGAAACTTTAAAATATTTAAGATTCACTGGTAGAGATGAACACAAAGTTAAAGTAGTTGAAGAATATGCCAAGATGCAAAGTATGTGGAGAAATACTAATATTCCTGAATATACAGATATAATAGAACTAGATATGGCTATTATTGAACCTTCATTAGCTGGACCTAAACGTCCGCAGGATCGTGTTGCATTATCTGATATGCAGAGTGCATTTAAAGAATCTTTACCCATTCTGGCAAGTGCAGGAGCTAATATTACTGAAAAACATTTAATTAGTGATAAGGAGCAAAGCAATTCTTTTGCTATTGGTCATGGTGACATAGTAATTGCTGCAATTACTAGCTGTACTAATACTTCTAATCCGTCAGTAATGATTGCGGCTGGAATAGTTGCAGAAAAAGCTGTTAAGCTAGGTCTCAAGACAAAGCCATGGGTTAAAACTTCATTAGCACCTGGGTCAAAAGTTGTTACAGAATACCTGAATGCTAGTGGTTTAGATGTATATCTTGATAATCTTGGATTTAATTTAGTTGGTTATGGTTGTACTACATGTATTGGTAATTCTGGCCCACTTGATCCAGCTATTGATCAGTTGATTAGAGATAAGCAACTTGTTGTATCTTCAGTGTTATCTGGTAACAGAAACTTTGAAGGTAGAGTTCATCCGCACGTAAGAGCAAATTATTTAGCTTCACCACCGCTTGTTGTGGCGTATGCTTTGGCTGGCACAGTTAATATTGATTTAGATAAAGACCCAATAGCTACTAATGACGATGGCAAGAAAATTTATCTAAAGGATATCTGGCCTACGCGCGCAGAAATTAAAGAATATATGGATAGTTGTATTACTCCTCAGATGTTTGCAGAAAAATATAGAGATGTATTTGCTGGCGATGAAAATTGGAAAAATATACTAGTAACAGAAAGTGATACTTATGATTGGCAATCATCTAGTACATATATAAAGAATCCACCATATTTTGATAATATAGATAAGCCGCAAAAGTCTCTTGTCGGTATTGAGAATGCCCGCTTATTAGCATTGTTTGGTGATTCAATTACTACTGATCATATATCGCCAGCAGGAATGATAAGCAAAGATAGTCCAGCTGCAAAGTTTTTAATGTCTAAGGGGGTTTCTCCAGCTGGCTTTAATTCTTATGGTTCCAGGCGTGGTAATCATGAAGTGATGATGCGTGGTACTTTCGCTAATGTACGTATTAGAAATCAACTTTGTAAAGGAGTAGAAGGAGGTGTTACTATTAACCATTTAACCAAAAAACAAATGAGTATATATGACGCCGCTATGGATTATAAAAAACGCTCAGTGCCTTTAGTTATTTTTGCAGGTAAAGAATATGGAACAGGCTCTTCTAGAGACTGGGCAGCAAAGGGAACTAATTTACTTGGTATAAAGGCTGTAATAGCAGAAAGCTTTGAACGTATTCATCGTTCAAATTTAGTTGGTATGGGCGTTTTACCAATAGCATTTCATTCTGGTATTAATTGGCAAAACTTAAACTTAAACGGTGATGAACAAATCGATATTGTTGGTATAGATGACAATATAAAGCCTTACCAACCACTACAATGTATTATAAAGCACAGTAATGGTAATAATGAAACTATTGATGTTACATTACAAGTTTTTACTGATAATGAAATAGAATATATAAAACATGGCAGTATACTCGGTACGGTAATAAAAAATCTAAGTGGCAAAAAATTATGAGTGATGACGTAAAAGAGTATTTAGATCCAGGGAAGAAAAACCTAATTTTAATATATATACTTTATTTATGTGGACTAATAATACCCGTATTGCCAATTGTTGGAGCTGTATTTGCATTTGCAAATCAAGGGCAGCAGAATAAATTTTTGCAAAGTCACTATATTTTTGTATTTAGAACCTTTTATATAGGTTTAGCTGCTGCGTTTGTTGCGATGATTGCGACTTTCATTTTTATAGGGCCCATTTTATACATATTAATATTTGTTTGGCTTGTTGTACGCAGCATTATAGCTATAAAGTATTTATTAGAAGAAAATCCTCATCCAAATCCATTGACTTTTTGGATAAAATGAGTTATTAATAACCAAATATTTTTTTAACTAAAATTATTTTGTTATATTCAATGCAAGCGATAGTTCAATTTTTTAAGGAAATAAGCCCAGTTAGACTGGCTATTAGCGCTGTGACTATTATTTCTTTTCTTATTTTGTTTACTATTTTTATGTCAAAACTTGGGGATAATGAATTTTCAGTTTTGTATACAGATTTAGATATTCAAGACAGTGCAAAAATTGTAGAAGAATTAGATAATAAGAAGATATCTTATCGTGCTATGTTTGACGGTAGTACAATTAAGGTCAATAAAGCAGAAGTGGTAAGTGCTAGATTAGCCTTGGCACAAGTTGGTCTTCCAACAAGCGGTTCAGTGATTGGTTATGAAATATTTGATAAAGAAGATAGTATTGGTGCTACTAACTTTTCTCAGAATATAAAGCTGATTAGGGCTTTAGAAGGCGAACTAAGCCGTACTATCTCGGCATTTGAACAAGTAACTAAAGCACGTGTGCATTTAGTGATGCCTCAAAGAGAGATTTTTTCTAAAGAAAAATTAGAGCCACGAGCCTCTGTAGTTTTAAAGTTTCGTGGTAGCAAGAAATTGGGGAAGTCAGAAATTGATTCTATTAGCCATTTAGTGGTAACTTCAGTTCCTGGTTTAGAGATGAAGAATGTTACCATAGTAGATACTAAAGGTAATGCTTTAAAAATAGGCTCTTCAGAAGAAGGAATAGAATTTGCTAGTGATAAAAACGAAGAAGTTAGAATAGCAGCTGAAAATCGTTTAAAAAATATTATTGAAAGCTTACTTTCAAGAAGTATTGGATCAGGTAAAGTGAAGGCGCAAGTCGCATTGGAAATGAACTTTGACAGGACCGTAACTAACTCTGAAGTTTATGATCCAGATGGAGCAGTAGTTCGATCTTTACAATCAATGGATGAACGTGATCAAACCCCAGTTTCAAGTGCTGGTGGCATGGATGTATCTGTTGCTAATAATATTCCTGGTGGTGGTGATGGTGGTGATGGTTCTCTAAAATTTGCAATTTCAGAGAAAAATAACCAAACTACTAATTATGAAATCTCTAAAATAATTAAAAACCATATTTCTGAAAGCGGTATCGTTACTAAAATGTCTATTGGTATATTGGTCGATGGATATTATAAAACAGATAAAGAGAGTGGAGAGAGCGAATATATAGAAAGGTCACAAGAAGACTTGGATAAAATAGTGAATTTGGTCAAAGTAGCTATTGGCTTTGATGAAGATCGCAATGATCGTATTGAAGTAATTAATATGAAATTCTCTTCTGAACTAGATATTATAGGGGATGATGATTCGGATTGGCTAAAAGAAGAATTACCAAATTTATTTCAAACAATAATATTTGCAATTGTCGTATTGTTAGTATTGATTACCGTGATTAGACCTATTGCGCTAAAAGCATTTGAAGTTAGACAAACTGGCGAAGAAAATAATGAAGTACTAGAGATGGGCGCTGATGGGATGCCAATTACTTCTTCTATGGGTTCTATGGTTGATGTACAAACTGAAGACGAAGAATCTATAGAAAATAAAGTTGGTTCTATTTTCCGTATTAATAGGATTGCGGATTCTAGTCCACAAGATTTGGTGAATGTATTAAAAAAATGGCTTAACGAGGAAATTTAATGGGAATCTCTATTAAAGATATTGCAAAATTAACAGGGACACAGAAAGTGGCCATGGTTCTCCTTTCATTGTCTGATGATAATGCAACAAAAATATTCTCCTTGATGTCAGAAGATGAAATCACTGGTATTTCACACGCGATGTCACATTTAGGTTCTATTAGTCCAGAAGTTATAGATATTGTAATGAGCCAGTTATCATCTGACTTGACTGGTCATTCTATGTTTCTTGGAAACCTGCATAACACTGAACGTTTACTTGGTAAGATATTAGACAAAGATCGTGTATCTAGCCTTATGGAAGAAATCAGAGGTCCACAAGGACGAAATACTTGGGAAAAATTAGCCAATGTAAATGAGGAGCTATTAGCTTTATATTTTAGAAATGAGCACCCACAAACAGCTGCTTTAGTATTATCAAAAATATCTCCAGATCATGCTGCTAAGGTATTAAGTAATTTGCCAGATAGTTTTGCTTTTGAAATAATTTCAAGAATATTAAGTTTAGGTAGCGTCAAAAAAGAAGTGTTGGAAAGAGTTGAAAAGATATTAAGAGTTGAATTTATTAGCAGTATAGGTAAAACTCATAAATATGACAGCTTTGAAATGCTTGCAGAAATATTTAATAATCTTGATCGTAATAGTGAAAGTAAATTTATGTCTATGCTTGAGTCAAATTTACCAGATGCAGCGTCTAAAATTAAGGATATGATGTTTACATTTGATGATCTAGTTAAAATTGATTCCAAAGGTATTCAGCGTTTATTACGCGATGTTGAAAAATCACGCTTAACATTAGCATTAAAGGGAGCTTCAGAAGAAATTAAAAGAATATTATTCGCTAGTATGTCGCAAAGAGCTGCTACGATTATAGAAGAAGATTTAATGGCTCTTGGGTCTGTAAGAGTAAAAGATGTTGATTCTGCAAGAGGTGACGTGGTTATGGTGGCCAAGCAGTTGATAGAACAAGGTGAAATTGACGTTGTTCTAAATAGTGATGACGATGAATTTGTAAATTAAACTGATAGGTGATTCTAGTGTCTGAACATAAAAAATTTGAATTAGAAGAATTGCCAAAGTCAGCAGTAGTAAATTCTAATGCTCACTCGCAAGACGAAGAAACAATGCAGCTTATTAACGAAGTAGTTACAGAACATATAAGCAAAATTGTTGATGATGTAAATATAGGGGAGCCACTTGACGAAATAAAAAAAAATCTTAACAATGAATCTGTAGTTGCTAGTACTGATCCTATTATTGATGTTGAGCATATTAAGCTAGAATCATATAATAGAGGTTTAGAAGAGTCTAAATCTAAATATGAACCTATGTTAACAAAACTTAATGAAAATAATAATTTTTCTGAGTTGCTTCATCAAAAATTATTAAGTATAATTCCAGAAGAAAAAGTTGATTCTCAGATATCAAAAATTTCTGCAGAATCTATTGCTGGTATTGCTAAAAAATTGCATCTGATTTTGCCATCTAATTTTGAAGAAATTATTAGAGTTGGTTTAATTGAAAAGTTAAAAAATTTCTATAAAGAAGGCAATATTACTATAACAATTCATCCTAGAAGATATGATTTTTGTAAAGAAATTTTACAATCTGATACAATTTCTAGTAAATTTAAGGATAATTTTCAAATAGTAAAGGATGATAAAATAGGTGAAGATGATTGCAGATTAGAATGGGCTGATACTAGGCTTGAATATAACCAAGAACAATTAACAGCTGAAATTGATAAAATAATTGAACAGCTAAAAAGTGCGACATAAATATAGGATAAGATTATGGCTAAAAAACAGGTTAATGAAGAAAATATAGAATTAACACTTGAAGCGTTATACGACGTACCTGTAAAAGTTTCAGTTGTTTTAGGTGGAACAACTATGCCACTTAGTAGTATTTTAAAGTTAGGTAAGGGCGCTGTTATTGAGCTAGAGCGTACAGTTGGCGAGCCTATTGATGTTTATGTTAATAATAAAAAAGTAGCTAAAGGCGAAATTGTTATAGTTGATGATAAAATAGGTGTAACCTTGACGGAAGTTATAATCAACGAAAAAGATTTTAGATAATTATTATCAACAAGAGATTGTCGCGTCACCTTAAGGTTTCTCGCTAATAGAGGCGAGGAGTAAAAGGAAATACTCTTCGCCTACGAAGACCCTAGACCCTCAAGCGTCGTCACTAATCCGGGGGCCCCTATAAGAAGCCGAATCATATATACCCCACGCGGCGCTGTCACTGCGAGCGTTAGCGCGGCAATCTAATTACATTCATTGCCTATATGATTTATACTATCTTTCAATCATTTTTTTATCATACTGACATTCAATTATTAAACTAACTTAAATATTGATTCCAACTACAAATCAAATATATTAGCGATGAATACTAGATCATCTGCAGCTTCTTTAAGGTAGTCAAATCTACCAGATGCTCCACTATGTCCGAAGCTCATGTTTGTTTTGTAGAGTATTATATTATCATCAAGTTTATAGTCTCGAATTTTAGCTACCCACTTAGCAGCTTCCCAATAGCCAACACGCGGATCAGATAGGCCCGCAGTTACAAATAAATGTGGGTAATGCTGAGCTGTAACATTATCGTATGGAGAATAAGATTTTATATAGTCAAAATATTCTTTGCTTTGAGGGTTTCCCCATTCCTTATATTCACCTGGTGTAAGAGGCAGGTCAGAATCTAGCATGGTGTTAAGTACATCAACAAATGGTACATGAGCAATAGCTGCTTTAAATAATTCTGGTCGTTGATTTATAACGTTGCCAATTAGCATTCCGCCAGCACTACCTCCCATAATCACTATATTGCCGGTTGAGGTATATTTTTTTTGTACTAGCGTATCTGCAGCTGCAATAAAATCACTAAACGTACGCTTTTTGGTTAAGAATTTTGCCTCCTTGTACCAGTCATGTCCAAGATCATCACCACCTCTAATATGTGCAATTGCATAGACAAAACCACGATCCACTAGAGAAATTGCTGAATTACGAAAAGCTGGAGGCGTACCAATGCCATAAGAACCATAACCATATAGATATAAAGGGTTTGAGCCATCTTGTTTAAATAATGATTTTTTATAAAAAAGACTAATGGGTACTTGTACATTATCAGTTTCTGCAAAAATCCTTTCTACAGCATAATCTTCTGAATTTAGACCAGTTGGAATTTCTTGAGTTTTTATTATCTTTAATTTGTTTGTACCAAACTCATAACTATAGACAGTACTTGGTCTTGCGAGAGAGGAGTAGTTTACTCTTATATCATCTTCAGTAAAGTTAGTTGAATAGATTCCAGCTATATAAGCGTTCTCTGGAAAATTAAGTGTTTTTTGAGTACCATCTTTAATATTTTGAACTGTGGTTTCTGGTAAGCCGTTAACTTTATAGTTAAGTAGTAAATAATTTTGTGTAATGTCAAATCCGGATAAGTAGGCATCTTTTTTTTCAGCAATGTAAATATCCCATTTTGTACCTTCAGTATAACTAGAAGATTCAGCGCGTAGGATATGAAAATTTTTAGCACTATCATTAGTGCTTTTATAAAAATATTTATCATTATGATCTACAGAGTATAAAATTTGTTCCTTACGCTTGTTTAGTAGTTTTGGTGTAAGGGATTGATCCTTCATTTCTATATAGTAGATTTCATTACTATCATGTCCATTAATATTGATGAATATGTACTCTTTGCTAGATGCTTTGGATGCGCTAACATTGTAAAGCAAATCTTGTTCATGCAATATTAGACTATCTTCTTTAGAATTAGTCCCAAGTTTATGAAATTTAATTTTGTCATGACGCCATTTTTCATTTGTCGGAGAATAGAAGAAGCCAGGCATAGTTTCGTGCCAAACTAGGGCTCCGATTGTGTCGGTTATTTCATCTGATAAGAATTTTTTATTCTCTAAATCATAAACTTTTACGGTGTATTTTTCTCCACCAGTAAAATCTACAGAATAGGCCATTAATTTATGGTCAGGACTGATTGAAAATGCTCCAAGTGAAGTAAATTCTTTGCCTATAGCTAATTTATTAATATCTAGGATTATTTCTTCTGGTGCATCTATTGCTCCTTGTTTGCGACAATATATTGTATAATTTTTATCAGCTTCAGTTCTAGTATAGTAATAAAAATCATCTTTTTTAGTATATGTAGATTGGTCAGACAGTTTGATACGTCCCTTTAACTCTTCAAAAAATTCTTGTTTTTTTTCTTCAAGAGGAGTGATATAGTCTTCAAAATATTTATTTTCTTTTTCTAAATAAGAAATAACCTCTTTATCAGTGACACTAGATGGCCATCCATCAGCCCTTAACCATGCGTAATCATCATAAATTTTTGTTCCATGTAGTTCAAATTCATGCGGTATTTTTTTAGCTATTGGTTTCATATAAACTCCTTAAGGGTATATTATTTAATGATTCTTAATTTTACTGATAAATTTAGCGAAATCTTGTGCATTAGCAAAGTCTTTATAGACAGATGCAAATCTAATATAGGCCACTGGGTCAATTTTTGCTAATTTATGCATGATTAATTTGCCAATCATACGTGAATTTATTTCTGTAGTGGTCGAGCTTTCAAGTTCTACTACTATTTTATCTGTTAATTTCTCAATTTCTTCATCTGCAATATTTCTTTTACGCAGTGCTGTTGTAATAGATTTTAGTATTTTGATACGATCAAATGGACGTTTTACACCGGTTCTTTTAACAACAATTAACTCTCTTATTTGTATTCGTTCAAATGTTGTAAAGCGTCCTTTACAATCGCTGCAATGTCTACGTCGACGAATTACTTTACCTTCATTAGTATTTCTGGAATCTTTAACAGAAATATTTGCTGATTGACAAAAAGGACATTTCATAAAATTTAGCTATATATTGGAAATTTAGCATTTAAATCTAGCACTTGTGCAAATACTTCTTGCTCAATTTGTTTGTTTTCATCAGATTCTTTTAATCCATCAAGCACATCTGCAATTAAATTACCAACCATTTTAAATTCAGGAGCGCGGAATCCTCTACTAGTACATGCCGCAGTTCCAAGTCGTACACCGGAAGTTACAAATGGTGAGTTCTTATCAAAAGGTACGGTATTTTTGTTAGATGTGATGCCAGCATTATCTAGTGAGATAGAAGCTAATTTACCAGTGATATCTTGTTTGCGTAGGTCAAGTACAATAATATGGTTATCTGTGCCGCCAGTCAATATATCATATCCCCGTTCTTGTAGAGTCTTTCCTAGTATTTGAGCATTTATAATTACTTGCTTGATATATAATTTATAGTCAGCACTTAAAGCTTCTTTAAAGGCTACAGCTTTAGCAGCAATAACATGCATTAGTGGTCCGCCTTGTAGACCTGGGAAAACTGCCTTATCAAGAAGTCTGCCTATCTCTTCATCATCAGACATAATAATGCCACCACGTGGACCCCTTAGTGTCTTATGCGTAGTTGAAGTAACAACGTGAGCATGTGGAAATGGGCTAGGGTGCTCGCCAGCAGCAATAATTCCTGATATGTGAGCGATATCTGCCATTAAGTAAGCACCTACTTTGTCTGCAATAGATCTGAAACGCTCAAAATCTAGCTCTCTACTGTAAGCAGAGAATCCAGCTATAATAAGCTTTGGCTTGTGTTCTAGAGCTAAGCGTTCAACTTCATCATAGTTAATTAGATGCGTCTTAGGATCAACATTATAAAATATTGGATTAAACCATTTACCAGAAAGATTAGGAGCTGCGCCATGCGTTAAATGTCCACCACAATCCAGAGACATGCCTAATATAGTATCACCTGGTTTTATGAGTGCTAAGTAAGCGGCTTGATTTGCTTGTGAGCCAGAATGAGGTTGCACATTAGTATATGTACAATTAAATAGTTTTTTTAGACGTTCTTTAGCTAAATTTTCAGCCTTATCAACTTCATCACAACCACAATAATATCTTTTCCCAGGATAGCCTTCTGCATATTTATTGGTCAGTAAAGATCCTTGAGCTTCCATTACAGCTTTGCTAGTAAAGTTTTCAGAAGCTATAAGTTCAATATATTTTGACTGTCTATTCTGTTCTAAATTAATCACTTCTAAAATTTCGGTATCTGTGGTTGCTAATGTTTGATTTAATTTGTTCATTTATACCTTATGGTTTTTATTTAGAGACAATGTTTTTTAAAAATTTTACTGCAAACTCCATTCCATTTGCATCAATAGAGTGTTTTAGGTTTGGTACTATAAGCAGTTGATGTTCAATGTTATTTTCTTTTAGATATTGTGAAGTGTTATTACTTTCTTTAGCAGGGACTACATCATCTTGCTTGCCATGAATAATACAAAATGGTGTGGCTTTATTTTCTAATTTAGGTGGAGGTAAAAGCATTCCCGAAAATCCAACCATAGCGGCAAATGGCTCTTCTTGGATTAAAGTTAGATAGATCCCCATCATTGTGCCTTGTGAAAAACCAAATAAAATTGTATCTGCATTAGTCAAACCAAGCTCTAATTGTTTTGTTTTGATTAGATCAAATGCCAAAGGAGCATTATTAGCAACTAATTTGCTAATAATATCTGGTGTACGATCTTGCAAACTAAACCATTGTCGGCCGAAAGGCGCCATATCATATTTTTCTATTGCATGCGGGGAGAAAAAATGGCAATTAGGCAATGAATTTTGAATATAAGGAACTAAACTTATTAGGTCATTACCATCAGAGCCTAGACCATGTAGCATAACTACTAATTTATCTGCTTTTTTGTTTAAAGGTTTTATTTCTGGATATTCCATAAATTATATCTTCTATTTATTATAATATTCACAATATTTTGCAATAGGGCAATCTAAACATAAAGGTTTTCTAGCTTTGCATATATATCTTCCATGCAGAATGAGCCAATGATGCGCATGTTTCATCCATTTTTTTGGTATATTTTCAAGTAAATCTTTTTCTACTTTTTCTGGTGTTTTACCAGCACTAAACCCAACTCTATGTGCAACTCTATATACATGAGTATCAACAGCTATAGTTAATTTACCAAAGGCACAATTAAGTATTACATTTGCAGTTTTGCGCCCAATTCCTGGTAATTCAATAAGTTGTTCAAATTCTGATGGTATTTCTGAGTTATATTTATCAATCAAAATAGAACAAAGTGCAATAATATTTTTTGCTTTTGAATTATAAAGACCAATAGTTTTGATATATGTTTTTAATCCATCTTCGCCTAAATTTAGTATTTTCTCTGGAGTATTATGGCTAATAAATAATTTTTCTGTAGCTTTATTAACAGAAATATCAGTAGCTTGCGCCGATAAAATTACAGCTATTGCCATAGTAAAGTTATTATTATAGTTTAGCTCTGTTTTAGGGTGGGGTGCTTGGTTGCTAAAAATTTGAAAAATATGATCTATTTCCTTTTGCTGCATAAATTTCAACACGCATAACTTAAATTTACTAAATAATTTTATATGCTAACTCTAGTATTTTGTATATAATTAACTTGCAAGGTGATTAATAATAGCTAATATTAGTATATAAAATAGGTGAGTTCAATGAACGATAATAAAACATTTGACTTAATAAAAGAGCAAGTTTCTAAGAATCACATCGTATTATACATGAAAGGTACGACAGATTTTCCGAAATGCGGCTTTTCTGCAATGGTAGTGGGTATATTACAAACTTTAGGTTCAAAATTTAAGGATATCAATATATTAGAGAATAATGAACTTAGACAAGGAATTAAGGATTATTCAGACTGGCCAACCATTCCGCAGCTTTACATTGCTGGTGAATTTATAGGTGGGTGTGATATCGTGCGTGAAATGTACGAAACTGGTGAATTATCAACCTTGATAAAAAACGTTCATAGTCAAAAAGTTTAGATGTCTAAAGAAGCAATTTTAATAAAAAATCTTGTTAAATATTATGGTAAAGAAGGCGAAGATGGTGCACATCTAGCTTTAGATAATTTGGATTTTTTAGTACCACGTGGTTCGATTTTTGGATTACTTGGACCTAATGGCGCGGGTAAGTCTACGCTGATCAACATATTAGCAGGAACTGTTGTTAAGAGCGCTGGAGAAGTAAGCATCATGGGTGTTAATATTGATGAATTTCCAAAAAAAGCTAGGTCTCTTATTGGTATAGTCCCACAAGAGGTAACACTCGATACTTTTTTTCCTTTAGAGCAAGCATTAGAACTAACCGCTGGATATTTTGGTATTAAGGCGTCTTTGCGAAAGACGGAAGAAATTTTAAAAGCACTTAGTTTGTGGGATAAAAAGCATGTTTTGCCACGAAAACTTTCGGGCGGAATGAAGCGTAGGTTTTTAATTGCCAAAGCTATGGTGCATTCGCCAAAAGTTTTGATCTTAGATGAGCCTACTGCTGGTGTTGATATTGATCTACGTACGCAGCTTTGGGAGTACGTAAAAGAATTAAACAAGCAGGGCGTTACTATCATCATTACTACGCACTATTTAGCAGAGGCTCAAGAGTTATGCGATGAAATAGCTTTTATCAATTATGGTAAAATTATCAAGCAAGATTCAAAGAAAAATCTTTTAACAGAATTAGGGACTAGGCATATTGATGTTGAGTTTTATAATCCTATAAAACTCAATGAGTTAAAAATATCATCAAAAATACAGTTAAAAGCATTGTCAGATAATGTGCTACGTTTTGAGTTTAATGTTGGAGAAAATAATTATTCAACTTTACTTAAGGATATTAGTGCTATAGATCAAGAAATAAAAGACTTACACGCTTCACAACCTGATCTAGAAAAAATATTTCGTCAAATTATAAAATAATAATTTTCATGATAGAAATTTTAAAAGATAGAGCGTTAGTTAATATTATTGGACCAGATTCTGGTAAATTTTTACAGGGAATGACAACTAACGACGTAATTAAAAAAAAATATTCTTATAATTATCTTTTAACTAATCAGGGGAAGTACCTATTTGATTTTTTTGTTTATCAAAAAGATATTGAATCATATTTTATAGATATAAATAAAACTAGTTTAGATATATTTTTAAAGCGTCTAAACATATACAAATTACGCAGCAATGTTGATATAAAAAATGTGTCTCTAGATTATAATATTCTATACTCAAAGGTTCAAATTGAATCAGATGTAGAATTTTCCCTGCAAGATACAAGGTATAAAGATCTTGGTTATCGTTCGATGATTAAGATAGAAAAACTTAAAAATCTAGATAAAATAGTAGAGAATATTTATATTTTGGATAAATATAAATATTCTATTATTGATGGATATTTAGATCTAGTCTATGAGCGTTCAATTCCTATAGAATATGGAGCAGAAGAGCTAAATGCCATTGACTATAATAAAGGTTGCTACGTTGGGCAGGAAGTGATATCAAGAGTAAAATATCAAGGTATTGTAAGGAAAAAAATTTTTAAATTGCAGTTTGGTACAGAATTTGCATTTAAGGAGCATGATCCTAAAATAACTGACCTAAACGGAGATAAGCTTGGGATAATGTGCTCTCATTATCAAAATCAAGCTATTGGGATACTCAGAGAAGAAAAATTCTTGGGACTTAAACAAAAAGTAGCTATGATTGAAAATCAGCTTGTCGATATTGAAATTCCTTCTTGGAGGATTTAATTTTTACTTAAAACTTAGGATTGTGATTATATATGAGACTTCTAATTATTGGAAACATCAATAGTGAAATTAAAACGGCAATAGATATTGCAAAGTCTAAAAAAGCTAAAGTTGTGATGGTCGAGTCTTGTGAACAAGGAGTAGATTTTTTATGCCAAGGCAAAGGCGCGGATCTAGTTTTGGTAGATGTAAAATTTGATATAAAATCTTTAATTAGTGCCATGAAAAACGAAAAAATATCAACCCCAGTAATTGCCTACGGTGTACAATGTTCGCCTAAAGAGGCTGTATTGGCAATTAAATCCGGAGCTAAAGAGTTTTTACCCTTACCTCCAGATGAACGCTTAATTGCAGCTATATTCGCAGCACTTTCAGATGATAGTGTAAGTATTATTGGTGATTCTAAGCCTATGCTCGCTGCTATTGCAGTTGCAGATAAAATAGCATCTTCTAATGCTAATGTCTTAATAACAGGTGGATCGGGAACGGGCAAAGAGGTCTTTTCAAGTTATATTCATAATAAAAGCCGTCGAAAAGATCAACAATTTGTTGCAGTAAATTGCGCAGCTATACCAGAGAACCTTTTAGAATCTGAATTATTTGGTCATGAAAAAGGGGCTTTTACTGGGGCAATAAGTAGAAGAATTGGTAAATTCGAAGAATCATCCGGTGGTACATTGTTGCTAGATGAGATTAGCGAGATGGATGTTAGGTTGCAAGCTAAATTATTGCGCGCTATTCAAGAAAAAGAAATTGATAGAGTCGGAGGAAATTCGCCAGTAAAAGTGGATCTAAGGATTATTGCAACTTCAAACCGTGACCTGCATAAAGAAATAGAAAATGGTAACTTTAGAGAAGATTTGTATTTTAGATTAAATATTATAAATATTGAGTTACCTTCTTTGAGTGAAAGGAAAGAAGATTTGGGGCTTTTAAGTAAATATTTTATTAAAAAATATACCAAGAGCAATAATTTAAAAGCAAAAACACTATCAGATGAAGCTTTAGAGAAAATGATGGCTTATTCTTGGCCAGGTAATGTGCGTGAGCTTGAGAATGTTCTGCACAGAGCAGTTCTTATGTCTGAATCAGATAAAATTAGCGCCGACGATATACAAATAAAAGAAAGAGCATCAAGTAATGCTGATGGTTCTATTCCAACAGCTGGCGTAGAAAAACAAATGCTATTTAATACCTTGGGTTATTGTCTAGGTGATATGAGTAAAGCTGCAAATATTCTTGGTGTATCCATCCAAATTCTGAAAGAAAAATTAGAGAAATATACAAAATAATCATAAATCAAATATAATTCTTGACGTTTCTTTGAATAGTACTTATCATGCACACCTAGCCAGAGTAAAATAAATTAAGGTTAGATTGACATATTTATGACGGATATCTCAGAGAATAAATTGCCGTTAAGCGCAAGTACTGAAGCCATTTTTTCCACCTCTAAATATGAAAAATTTCTAGATTATATTTGGCCAATCGCTCGTTGTGAATTACCTAAGTTCTTATCTATCACTTTATTGATGTTTTGCATTCTTGGAATCCAAAATCTAATCCGAGCTATGAAAGATAGTGTGATCAATACAATGATCGGCACGGAAACTATTTCATTTTTAAAGTTTTGGGGTGTATTGCCTGCAGCATTTTTGGTAACAATTATTTATGTAAAGCTAGTGAGTGTGATGAAGGGGGAGAATATTTTTTACCTCATAATGTCTGTTTTTATAGGATTTTTTCTGCTATTCGCCTTTTACTTATTTCCAAATCATGAACATTTACATTTAAACATAGAAACGGCGCAAAGATTAGTGGTCAGTTATCCTAACTTTAAGTGGTTTATTTTACTGTTATCAAACTGGAGTTTTTCTTTATTCTATGTTGTCGCAGAATTATGGCCAAATGCTATATTTGCGCTATTATTTTGGCAGTTTGTAAATAAAATAACTACAGTTGATGAGTCCAAAAGATTTTATCCATTATTTGGTTTACTTGGGCAGACAGGTTTATATTTATCGGGTCAGTTCTTAATAAATCTACCAGTAATGAATGTATATTTCACTAAATTATTTGATTTACAAGAGTCTATAAGTGTTATTTCTCTCAAGTTGGTGATAACGGTAGTTGTAATTTTGGGTATTATGGGTCTGTCGGCTTTCTGGGTTTTAAATCATTATATCTTGGATATATCTACAACTGAAAATTTACAGTTTAAAGTGAAAAAAAACCAAATGACTTTAAAGGAAAGTTGGAAGATGGTGACTGAATCTAGATATATTAGGCTAGTGGCTATTTTGTTAATATGCTATGGATTTGCTATTAATTTGGTTGAAGGTCCATGGAAATCTGAAGCAGCAAAAATTTATCAAACACCTACTGAATTTGCGGCTTTTATTGGTAATTATTTAAGCTATACTGGTATATTAACTATATCTTTTGTACTACTTGGTTCAAATATTGTTAGAAAATTAGGATGGATGGCAGCAGCTCTAATAACGCCTATTATGGTTTTGGTTACTGGTCTTGCTTTCTTTATGATTACAAATTTTGATCCAATAGCTATGATGATGATGGCATCGTTTACTTTTACGAATCCAGTAATGCTAGCAATTATCATAGGTGCTATACAAAATGTATTAAGCAAGTCTAGTAAATACACCTTATTTGATTCAACAAAAGAAATGTCTTATGTGCCTCTTGACGAGCAACTACAAACTAGGGGTAAAGCTGCTGCTGATATGATTGGTGTTAAGCTTGGTAAATCGAGTAGCGCTCTGTTACAATCTATGATATTTGTTATACTTCCTACTGCAACATATTCGTCTATTTCTTCTTTATTAATGTGTGTCTTTGTAGTAATTTGTGTAGTCTGGATTTGGGCAGTGGTTGAATTAAACAAGGAGTATAAATCTGCGTGTATTAGTCGAAACGATCAAGCTATATATTAATTATTTTATGTCTAAACTTCCTATTTTATATAGTTTTCGCAGGTGTCCATACGCTATGAGGGCACGTTTAGCTTTGCATCAAAGTAATATTCAGTGCATCATACGTGAAGTTTCTCTAAAAAACAAACCAACAAGTTTGATTAAAATTTCTCCTAAAGGAACTGTTCCAGTTTTGCATTTCGAAGATGGGTCTATTATAGAAGAAAGCCTATGTGTCATGAATTATGCTTTAGAACAATATGATCCCGAGCAATTATCACTATATTATCATCCATCAGCTAAATCTATTATTGCAAAAAATGACACTGAGTTCGTAAAATTACTACATAGATATAAATATTTTGAGAACTACCCAAGTTGCACTCAAGTCGTATATCGCACGCAAGCCGAAGATATATTTTTAATAAAATATGAAAAAATGTTACAAGATAAACAGTTTTTGCTTGGAAAAAAATCCCTAGCAGATCTAGCTATTTTACCATTTATTCGTCAATTCGCGCTTGTAGATGAGGATTGGTTTTTTTCTTCGCAATATATTAATATTATTCATTGGCTTAATATGTTTATTAAAACTGATTCATTTGAAGATGAAATTATGTCAAAATATTCTCCATGGCAAGATGGTGATAAAGTATCTTACTTTTTAAAATAATTAATAATATAACTCAAACCGCTATTGCTAGCGTAATCATTACTGTTATTTCTAATTGATTTTCGTTGAAAGATAAGCATTTATCTAGTATATATTATGCTTAAGTTAGAACCTTCTTTTTATATAGAGAAATCGTACATGCATAAGTTAATATATTATTTTGGAAGCAGTATTGCCGAGGGTGATGCAAGTATGAAAGATAAACTCGGGGGAAAAGGCGCAAATCTTGCACAAATGTGTAAATTAGGTTTGCCAATTCCACCTGGTTTTACTATTTCTACTGAATTATGTATTACATACTCAGAAAAGCAATCTCATTTGACTTCTCAATTTAAAGAAGAAATGTTAACTGCGATTAATCAGTTAGAAAAGGAAACTAATAAGAAATTTGGTAGTGGTGAAAAAC
Source organism: uncultured Rickettsiaceae bacterium (assembly GCA_963934885.1). GTDB lineage: Bacteria > Pseudomonadota > Alphaproteobacteria > Rickettsiales > Rickettsiaceae > Megaera_A. Next base: position 79,881 of record CAWWAI010000001.1, read on the forward strand.
CTTTGCTACTTTCTGTACGTTCGGGTGCCAAAATATCTATGCCAGGTATGATGGATACTATCCTAAATTTAGGAATGAATGATGCCGTAGCCATGTCTCTGATTACAGAAACAAATAATCCACGCTTTGCCTATGATAGTTACCGTAGATTTCTAGAAATGTATGGCTCAGTGGTTTTAAGAATTTCTAGCTATTTATTCGAGGAATCATTCGAGGATCATAAAGCACGTAATAATATAGAAAATGATAGTGAAATTACTCCTAAAATTTTGCAAGAAATTATTGTTGCATATAAAGCAATTATATTAAAATATACAGGGCATGAAGTCGAGTCTGATCCTTATGTGCAGCTACAATGTGCTATTGAAGCTGTTTTAGCGTCTTGGATGTGTCCTCGAGCTATAACTTATCGCAAAATAAATAATATTAGTGATGATGTTGGCACAGCTGTAAATGTACAATCCATGGTATTTGGTAATAAAGGAGAAGATTCTGCTACTGGAGTGGTATTTACACGTTGTCCAACTACTGGGAATAAAGATATTTTTGGAGAATTTTTGATTAATGCTCAAGGTGAAGATGTTGTAGCTGGAATAAGAACTCCATCCTCAATAATTGCCAATAAAACCAGTGATGGCAGTTCTATGCAAGAAAAAATGCCAATATTATATAACGAATTATCCTCTGTATGTAATAAATTAGAACAATATTTTATGGATATGCAAGATATAGAGTTTACCATTGAAGAAGGTAAATTATACATCTTGCAAACTAGAAATGGTAAGCGTGCAGCTGCTTCTTCTGTTAAAGTAGCAGTTGATATGGTTGCAGAAGGTATTTTATCAAAACAAGATGCATTGATGCGTATTGATCCAGAATCCCTTAATCAATTACTGCATACGGCTATTGATTATTCTGCAAGCCCCACTGTAATAGCTAGTGGATTACCAGCTTCTCCTGGTGCAATTACGGGAATCGTAGTTTTTTCTCCATTTGATGCAGAGGAGTTGTCGATTCATCATAAAGTAATTTTGGTGCGTAATGATACAAGTCCAGAAGATATCAAAGGTATGCATGTATCATCTGGAATGATTACTGCCAGGGGTGGAATGACTTCGCACGCTGCAGTAGTTGCAAGAGGTATGGGAACTCCTTGCGTTTGTGGCATTAACGGTTTGGTAGTAAATGAACAACAAAAAATCTTCACAACAAAAACTGGTCATAAGATAAAACAGGGTGATACCATTACTATTGATGGTTCTACTGGTAAAATTATTATTGGTGAAGTGCGCCTTATTGAGTCTAATTTTTCTAAAGAATTTGATACTATTTTAGAATGGGCTGACGCAGAAAAAAAATTAGATGTTAGAGCTAATGCAGAGACTGTTCTTGATGCCAGCGTTGCTATAAAATTTGGTGCAGCAGGTATTGGTTTATGTCGCACTGAACACATGTTTTTTGATAATAATAAAATTCCACTCATCCGAGAAATGATTATTGCTTCTAGCTATGATCAGCGCATGAGTGCAATAGAGCGCCTAAAACCACTGCAAGTTATAGACTTTAAATTATTATTCAATATTATGAAAGGCAAACCTGTAAATATCAGGTTGTTAGACCCGCCACTTCATGAATTTCTACCAACTGAAGAAAGAGATAAACGCTTATTAGCTGAAAGTTTAAATGTGCCTCAATCCTTAATTGATCATCGTTTGCATGCTCTTCATGAATCAAATCCAATGCTTGGACATAGAGGATGTAGGCTGGGAATTTCTTATCCAGAAATATATGTCATGCAAGTCGAAGCAATGCTAGAGGCGATGTATCAATTGTATGAGGAAAAAATTATAAGCCGCCTTGAATTGATGATTCCTTTGATTAGTGAAGTAAAAGAGCTTGAATATATTAAGAAATATGTAGTTGAAACAATAAACTCTATGGAAGCTAAATATTCTACCAAGTTTAATATTAAGCTAGGTACTATGATTGAGCTGCCACGGGCTGCACTAACAGCTGCTGAAATAGCTAAACACGTGGAATATTTTAGTTTTGGTTCAAACGACTTAACTCAAACTACGTATGGTATTTCTAGAGATGATGTTGGTTCATTTTTGCCTGATTATATTGAGCAAAAAATATTTAAGCATGACCCATTCGTTAAACTTGATGAATCAGGTGTTGGCGAATTAATAGATATTGCTATGAAACGTGGACAGGAAACCAATCCAAATTTAACTTTTGGAATTTGTGGTGAACATGCTGGTGATCCAGGGTCAATAGATTTCTTTCATAAAATTGGTATGGACTATGTGTCATGTTCACCATATCGTATACCAATAGCAAGAGTTGCGGCAGCCAGAAGTAATATCATCTTATCAAGGGAGAAAAAATGAGTTTTCAAGAAAATTTAGCAAAAATTTTACTCAAGCAAAGCGATCTATCAGAAAAATTATCCAGCGGACTTAGTGGAGAAGAATTTGTTAAATCCTCGAAAGAATATGCTGAACTTGAGCCTATAGTTGAGAAGATTATAGAATATAATAAAGTAATTACTGATTTAAAAAGCGCTAAAGAGTTATCGTCTGAATCAGGTCTTGATAATGAAACCAAAGATATGATAGAGGAGGAATTGCGCGCGCTAAATGCTCAATTATCAAAATTAGAGAATGAAGTTAAAATTTGCCTTCTACCTAAAGATGAAGCGGATAAAAAAAGTGCCATAATTGAAGTCAGGAGTGGAACTGGGGGCGAAGAGGCGGCTTTATTTGCTGCAGATTTATTTGCTATGTACCACAGATATGCTGATCTCAAGGGCTGGAAATTTGAAGTATTATCTATATCTGAAATTGGTGTTGGTGGTTATAAAGATGCATCTGCATCGATTAAGGGAGATGGAGTATTCTCGCGTTTAAAATTTGAATCTGGAGTGCATAGAGTTCAGCGTGTACCGCAAACAGAATCAAGTGGTCGAATTCACACTTCAGCAGCGACGGTTGCTGTGCTTCCAGAAGCGGAAGAAGTCGATATTAAAATTGAAGATAAAGATTTGCGTATTGACACTTACAGGGCTTCTGGTGCAGGTGGACAGCACGTAAATACAACTGATTCTGCAGTACGTATTACACATATTCCAACTGGAGTAGTTGTTGCAATTCAAGATGAAAAGTCTCAGCATAAAAATAAAGCAAAAGCTTTAAAAATATTACGTTCTAGAATTTATGAAGAAGAGAGATTGACCAGGGAATCAGAAAGAGCGATATCCAGAAAGGGACAAATTGGTTCTGGAGACAGATCAGAGCGTATTCGTACTTATAATTTTCCCCAAGGAAGAGTTAGTGATCATCGCGTTAATTTAACTCTATATAAGATAGATGAAGTGCTAAGAGAAGGTAGACTCGATGATTTTATTGATGCATTGATCTCAAGCGATGAAGCTGAAAGATTAGCTGAACAGATATAAATAGCTCTTTGACCTTCGTCATTGGCGGGAGGAGGCGTAAGGCATGCGGAAATCTCTCTGACGCTTGTGGTATTATGCCGTTAAAATAGACTCACCCATAAACTTAACAAGCTTTGCGCTCTCTAGTTGACGGTATATTACGTTAAAACACAGTAAACCCCTTTATTACAAATATTATAAAACAAACCATAACCGTAATTTGTGATACAAATCTTATCCGTTTAATAAAAGATTATAAATTTTTCTACCTTGACATTGAACGCCCAACTTGTTTGTCAGGTAAGGAGCGTTTTAATACCATTTCATTAGCAAGTCCTGCGCCTAAAGTTTCTTGAGCAAATTTTTTAGCTGTACTGTTGCTTGTCAAATGTCGTGCCACTTTGGTTACATCACCACGAATAATTTTATTTGTTTCTTTAGTTATTATCTTTGAAGATTCCTCTTTAAGTTGAGCATTTTCTGGATTATTTTTTACAATAATTGCTGTTACTTTGCTTGCAACTTTATCCATAATATCGGCACTTTGTTGTACGGAAGTTATTTTATCAAAAATTTTACTATCTGGCTTTAGAGTATTTTGCATTTCATCCTTTGCCTGCACGATGGCATTATCAAGAATTGTACTTACTTCTTTTAAAGTATCAGTTGAGACTCCAGAGCTTTTCAATTTTTGTAGAGTTGCGTCTTTTATAGCTTCAAAATTTTTATCTATCTGCTTTTCGTTATTAGGCAAATGTTTCTCGGCGTACTTGCATACATCCTGTAACAACTTTTTAGATGACGCATCATTGTTGACTTCTTGTGTGATCTCCATGGCGCCTTTTAAGGATAGGCCAAGCTTACTTAATGAATTTGGTGATACTTCCAATTCTTCTGCTAATTTTGAAATTTTAACAGCAGTTTCTTGTATTTCAGCTAATTGTTTATCTTTGTTGATTTCAACTAAATTAGCACGCATTTTATCGATAGTTTTTTCTAAGTTTTCAGTTTTTAAAAAATCTACGGCACGATCAAGCAGTCCACTAGATTTTAGTGCTAATCCAACTGGTGGTAAGTAATTTGTTATAGCTGTAATAATTACTGGGACAGCTGCGGCTATAATTTTATCAGATAGGCCGGGGAATCTTTTATCGATTTTTTTCTTAAAATTAAGAATACCATCCATTATATCAACAGCTTTTTCTGATAATATGAAACTATGTATAGTATCTTTTGATTTTTCTAATTTGTGAGAAATATTTTCTTTTGCTTTTTGCATAGAAACTAAAATGGTCTGTTTGTATATATTATCAACTTCAACCTTTTCTTCTTCCGTTAATTTTAGTTCATCTAGTTTTCCTTTTATTGACTCAGAAAAATCAGGTGCAATTTGAGATAATTGTTGAGACATACTTTGAGCAATAATTTCTAGTATGCTGACTTCGTGTAAGGTATCTAACTCTTGTGCATTCAAGCTAGTTAAATCTTTTTTTAGCATTCCAAGTAATTGAGGTGTTTCTTTACTTATTAAATTAATTTTGGCGCCTTGACTAAGTGTGCTAAATTCTTCTGATGATGATTTCATAATCTATATTACCTGTTTATACATATATCTAATTTTATACTAAATACGAATATCTATTTTATCCAACTTAATCTTGCCAAAAATATTTATTTTGTTATTCTTAAGTGCCAGCATTGACACAGTGCATGCAAAGATTGCGTGACTAGTATAGTCAATAGATATACTATTTGTTTTATTTCGCATAAACTTTAGATGCTTCAAAAAATATTTATATAATTATTATGCGCAAAATACTTTTATCTACGATATTCGCTATGTATTCAGTAAATGCTTTTGCTGTGACAATGGAAGAGGCGCTAACAAGTGGTTACAATCATAACGAGGAATTAAAAAGTATTAGAACGGATTTTTTAACAGAAATTGAAGCATTCCCTAGGGCGTTAGCTAATTTTATGCCTAAAATATCAGCTGGATTAAATTCAACAGACTCTAAAGTTTCGAGTCGTAATCAAATCATTAGAAATAATAATCGCTATATTCAATCTTTAACTATAGAACAGCCTCTTTTTGATGGTTGGTCTTCAGTTGCAGAATTAAAATCCGCTCAATCTGGATTTCGTGCTGCGAGAGGTGATTTCTATGCTAAAGAGCAAGATGCTTTTTTGAAAGAAATCAATGCTTATTTAGATTGCGTTGAAGCTAGAGAAAAGTATGACATATCTAAAATTAGTGTTAAATCTAATAAAACACAACTTGACGCTATGAAAGAAAAATTCAAGCTAGGCGAATCTACAGAAACTGAGGTTGCTAGTGCTAGAGAAGGTTTAGCAACGGCAGAAGCAAATCAGGCTCTATCTTATGCAAGATATGAACTTGCTAAGGCAAAATTTTATCAAGTATTTGGTGTTGAAGCGATTAATATCAAAATGCCAACTGTACCGACGAATCTTCCCAGTAGTTTAGAAATTTTAACAGAACGTGCAATAGCAGTTAACCCCTCAGTGGATAGTGCTATTCATAAAACAAAGTCATTTAAAGCAGGTGAAAATATTCCAAAAGGTAGATTATTGCCAAGGGCAAGCTTTAGATTAGAACATGGTAATACATATTATAACCCACAAAGCCAGATGACAAATGATGTCAATAATCAAAGTAGTAGCGCAACTTTATCTGTTACAATACCTATTTTAGAAAGGGGAGGTGTAGAATATTCTGATGTTAGAAAAGCTAAATATAAAACCAGAAAATCTGTAATCGTACTAGATGATACTATTAAACAAATAAAAACTAACTGTAAAGGTAGTTGGGCAGAACTAAATGCCGCCGCAGTAAGGATTAAAGCTACGGATCAGGCAGTAAAAGCATCCGAGGTAGCCTATAATGGTATGATTCAAGAGGAAATGTTGGGTTCGAAGACAATTATAGATGTACTACGTACGGAAGAGCGTTTAAACAAAGCCAGAGAAGGTAGAGTGGAATCAAGAAAAGCAATGATTTTAGCTGCGTACAAAATTAAATCTCTTATAGGTGAGCTTACAGCAAAAAGCATGAAACTTAAAGTGGATTACTTTAATCCAGAAGAAGAATTCAAGAAAGTTAAAATGAAAATAGTGGGGTTTTAGTAGTGTCAAAAACGTCAGGAGATAAAGAAGTTGATACTAAACTTAAAGATATATTGAAGTCAATTAGAGGCATTATTGATAATCATAATCAAGCAATTAAATCTGAATTTAACGAGCCTGATTTTATTACAGAAGAGCCAATATTAGAATTGACTAGTGTTATTTCAAACGAAAAAGAAGATTTGAAAGATGAGGATGAAAACTTAGTCTCTACAAAAACAAAAAGAAAAATAGAGTCAGAGATAAATAAATTTGCTAATTATTTAGAAGATTCGGAATATTCTTTAAAAGAAAAATCTTTGGATTCGATGGTGAATACATTAATGCGTCCTCTTGTAAAAGAGTGGTTAGATAATAATTTACCACGAATTGTTGAAAAAGTGGTGAATGACGAGATTCGTAAAATGATTCCAAAACAATAACTAAATTATAAGAGAATAAACGATGAGACAAAAAATATTACTTTTTATCTCAATATTGATATTAAATTGTTTCGTAGCGTATGCAGAAGAAGGTAAATTGCCAGAATTACCTGTCCTGCCTGCTACTAATTCTATAGAATCAGAAGATCAAGACAGCGATAAACTAAGTTTTTTTGATAAAACAAAACATTTCCTAGGTTTTGGAAAGCAAGAACTAGATATATCTAGTTCTTCAAAAGCTCAAAAAAAGGAAATAAATGTAGTTCTTCCTGATGTAGAATTGCCAACTAGCGCAGATAATAACAAAATAAAAGAAAAAACTTTTTTTGCAAAAGTTAAAAATTTCTTTGGTTTTGAAGAAGAATTAAAGGATGAATCCTCGGTATCAACTGCAAAAATTATAACAAATGATGTAGAAACTGATACTGGCATTGATAATATACTAGATAAATCTTACGGTGATACTGATGAAGGACCAATGTCAGTACAACTTCCTAGCTTTAATAACCAAGAAGAGCAAGGGGCAAAATTACCATCAGTAAAAAAATTATTTGAGAGCGGTGCAAGTGATCTAGATGATAAACTAGAAATACCAGCAGGGTTTGATGATGTTGCTGATTCTTCCGAAATATCAGAAACAGCAGCAATAACAAATAGTTCTGCAAGTTCGATCTCTTCGTTAGATCAACTTAAACCACAACCTAATTCTGATGAAACAAGCGCAAATGATACTGCTAATTTAGCTGTGGATGATAAACTAGAAATACCAGCAGGGTTTGATGATGTTGCTGATTCTTCCGAAA
>CAWWAI010000002.1:0-59008 GCA_963934885.1 uncultured Rickettsiaceae bacterium
ATGGGAAACAAAATCTACAAAAATTTGTCTTGATTTTTCAGTCCATTATACTATATCCTCAAAATAATTCGGATCTTTCCTATGATAATAAGATATAGAATCACCATTAGTCCAAATTGCCATAGTTGCACCAGTACCATGACAGTACGACTTTAACTGCTCCTTACCATCTTTAAGATTAGGTTTTTTGATTTCAATTATTATATAGGGAGTTGTATTATCTTTTTTATCAAAAATAACAATATCAGCTCGTTTCTTCTCATGACCAAAAGATACAGAATATTCGATCTGCATTCTTTTTATTGGATAATCATACTCTTCTTGCAACTTCATAATATATAATTGACGCACTATTTCTTCTGGAGTCAAACGAATATCTTTTTTTCGAACTAGACAAGAAATATAAGGAGTTTCAACTCCCTTGGAATCTTTTAGAATAATAGATTTTTCTAATTTAGATATTTGCTCTTTAGTGAATTGTGTTAATTGGTAGTTGGAGCTTTTAAGTATAGTTTGTAAAATATTTGTCATTGACAATGATCCTGTTTAGAATTTTTAAGATATAGCTTTTAGTCAATATAGATAAAACATAGTATAATATCCATAGTTTTAATAACACAAGTTGTTTTAATGCAACACGACTAATTAATTAAGATTATAAGCTTTCAACCCTTGATAGCCCTTTATGCGCATAATATACGCATAACTCTAACAAAAATATTATATGTAAATATATATATTAAATATATTATTTTATTGCAAAAAATTTTCTAAGCACGTTACTCTTATAATCATGTTATCAATATATTAATCTTATGAATGCATCAGCGCAGAAATTAACTGGAGATCAGAAACAAGCTATTGGTTTATTGTCTGTTGGAAGTTTTTTAGAGTTCTTTGACATGTATCTTTATGTTCACATGATCGTATTATTGAATGAATTATTCTTTCCTCCTGCTGATCCTTTTATGGCTTCTTTGCTTTCTGCCGCTACATTTTCTAGTACATTTATACTACTACCTGTGGGATCGTACTTTTTTGGACGTTTAGGAGATAAAATTGGTAGAAAAAAAATTGTTATTATAACAACCACTATAATGTCTGTTTCGTGTATTTTAATAGCTAATTTACCAACTTATGCTCAAATTGGAATTACTGCATCAGTAATACTAACTATCTGTAGGATATTACAATCTATGAGTGCTGCAGTGGAATTTACTGGTGCCAGCCTATATTTAACCGAATTAATACCTCATCCTAATAGATATTGGGTAGTAGCATTTGTAGCATTAATAGCAGGATCTGGTGGCTTAGCAGCTCATGGTATTGTAACTTTAGTAAATGAAATAGGTTTAAATTGGAGAGCTGCTTTTGGCGCAGGCGCTGTGATTGCTGTAATTGGACTTTTTGCCAGAACAAAACTAAAAGAAACTAGCGAATTTGTAAATGCAAGCAAAAGGTTTAGCAGTGTAACAAAAAATTATAATGTCACTGGCAATCCATTCAATGAAAACAAAGTAAATAAAAAAAATATTTTAAGTTATTTTGGAATAGAGTGCATCTGGCCAGTAGTTTTTTATTTTATATATATTCATTGTGCTCATACTTTAAAAAAACAATTTGGATATAGTTCTGAAATGGTGGTTCAACATAATTTATATTTGACTATGATATGGTTCATTTCAGGCTTTATATTTGTGTGTTTAATAAAGAAGATACACCCTTTAATTCTTTGTAAAATTAGAGCCCTTTTGCTAATAACATTTATTCCATTTATTCCATTTCTTTTAAATAATCTAAATTCGCCAACAGAGCTTTTTTTATTGCAACTACCTATACTAACAATCTGTCCTAGTTCATTTCTAATCGTACCAATAATTTATTCTCATTTTCCTGTTCTAAAAAGATTTACGTATGCAGCCACAACATATTCTGTGGCAAAAGCAATAATGTATACTGTAACCTCTTTTGGTATTGTTGTATTAATTGAGTATTGGGGAAATTATGGGTTATTATTTATACTAATACCAGCATCATTATTATATATAATTTCTCTTAATCATTTTTCAAATCTAGAGAAGGAAGCTGGAAGGTATAATTCTTTTCTGTTAAAAAATTATAACAATCCAAGCTGATAGACTTATCAATATTATTACATAATATAGCTAGTTTTTCTTCAAGGATTTTTGAGTCTATTATATAAACTATAGCAAATACTACTTCTAAAGTTTCTTTAATTGTTTCTTGTTGTTTCTCTTCGCTCATGCTGCTAAGTGTAATCATGTTATGCAACCTGTCCATTAACTTAACCAGCATAACCTCTTTATCCTCTTTCTTGTAAGCGTTATCCAATATTTCTTTCACGCTTAGTTTGCTTCCATCTGGTCGCACGCGGGTTAGTCTATCAACCATTTCTGCTATTCTCCAACTGAAAGCATCAACTATCATACCAGCTGTAACCTCGGTATCTTCTACAATATCATGCAATATACTGGTAACTATTACATCGGTTTTAAGCTTATACTCAGATATCATATAAGCTACTTCTAGTGGGTGAGTATAGTAAGGTTCTCCTGACTTGCGCAACTGATTGCCATGATATTTCTTAGCCCAATATATAGCTTTGTGTATTAGGTCGAAATCTAGCACTCCCCTAGTATCTAACGATTTAAGTCTTTCTATTAATCTAGTTGAATACTGACAAGGTTTCAAATAGTCCATATTATTTACCAATAAATAAATTATTATTTTAACTTTAAGTTTATAGTAACATTATAAATAATAATTAAAAAGCCTTTTTAAATTCTCTATTTAGATGTTAATTTTTAAGATATTGATTTAATCTTAGACCATTTTGTTTAAGCCATAATTTATGTATTTTATAATCATCACAGAGTTTAAATACTAAAGACCAAAAATTTTTACTATGATTCATTTCTAACAAATGACACATTTCATGGATAATAACATAATATAATACATCGCGTGGAACAAAAATAAGCCGCCAATTAAAAGATAAAATACCATGGCTTGAACATCTCCCCCAACTGCTTTTATTGTTAGATATTTTAATTTTTGAGAATTGTAAGTTTTCTTGTTTAGCCAAAATATTGATTATTTTGGTTATTTCTATTAGTAAAACATCTTTAAAAAATTGTATTAGAATTTTTTCTTTGTTAATTATACGAGAATATATATGAATTATATTATCATTAATTTCTACTCTAGAATTTTGCGACTCGGTATGTTGAATTGTATAATCTACTCCAAAATAAGGTATTATATTGAGTGTAAGGATAATTTTTTGTGGTTCTATAGATAATTTTTTTCTTATCCAAGGCTCATTTGCTAATAAAAAAGTACGAGCTTGCTTGATATTTTTGTTAGGTAAAACTAATTCAACTATTTTATTTTTTATTTTAATAGAAATACGTTTTGCTTTATTACTATGCCGCACATGCACCAGAATATCATCACCCAGCTTGTTAATTATTATGAACTTAGGAATGGCGTTATTACAGTTAATATTCATTTTAGATGCTTATTTGCTCAAAGAATATTCTGCAATCACTGGGGCGTGGTCTGATGGTTTTGGTTTTTCCCTAGATTTGTAATCAATTATACAATCGACTAAATACTCAACTGCATTACTGGTCGAGAGTATGGTGTCAATACGCATACCTTGATTTTGTTCAAAAGCTCCAGCTCTATAATCCCACCAAGAAAATTCTTGTTTATCTGGGTGTTTTATACGAAAATTATCAATGAAGCCTAAATTTAATATGGTTCTCAATTTTTGTTTTTCTACATAAGTAAAACAAGTAGAATTTTCTAGTTTTTCTGGTGAATATACATCAATATCAAATGGTGCAATGTTGTAGTCTGAACCAATAAATATTTTTTCTTCAAAGGACTTAATGGATTTTATATAATCTGTAAATGCATCATAGAACGCCAGCTTAATTTTAAATTTATCACTGTCCACTTCTCCACCATTTGGTGCATATAGTGAAATTACTCTAGCATAACCAATTTCAGTATTAAAAGTTGCTTCAATAAACCTTGCTTGCTCTGGAATGGGATTGCTGGGAAAATCTGTCTTGATGTCGTCAGCTGGTATTTTAGAAAGAATAGCTACGCCATTATATGATTTTTGACCATGAAAATATAAATTATATGGTAGATGACTAAGCGCTTCCGCCGGAAAATTTTCATTAATGCATTTTAGTTCCTGTAAGCAAATAATATCTGGTTCATGCTTTTGTATTAATTCAATAAGATGCTGTAGTCTAATATTGACTGAATTAACGTTCCAAGTAACAATTTTTAAACTCATAATTTTTGCTCGTTTATTTCTGACATTTTGGGCAAAAACAAGTAGACCTTCCCGCTTGTTTTATTTTTTCAATTATATGTTTGCAAATATAGCATGCTTGACCGCTTCTGTCATATACGTTTAATTCTTGTTGAAAATACCCTGGCTTATTATCACCACTTACAAAGTCTTTTAATGTTGTTCCACCAGCTTTAATAGCTTTATTTAATACCTGTTTAATTGAATATACTAGATTATCTACTTCTATATTTTGTAGCGTTCTGGCTTGCTTTAATGGATTAATTTTAGCTAAAAACAAACTTTCAGCCGCATAAATATTGCCAACACCAACTACTATTTTATTATCCATAATAGCAGTTTTAATTGGCATCTTTTTAGAGGATAATTTATGCAACAAATAAGCAGCATTAAATTCATTTTCTAATGGTTCTTGTCCCATATTTTTTAAAAAACTCTGCTTGTGTAATTCGCTAGTTTTACAACTATAAACCATACCAAATCTCCTAGCATCATTAAAAACAAGCTGTCTTTGACTTTTAAAATTGATAATAATATGGTCATGCTTCTGTAGTAGGTAATCTGACATTTTTACGGTAAGGCGACCGCTCATCCCAAGATGAAAAATAATACTATAATGATTATCCAACCCAAGGGCTAAAAATTTTGCGACGCGCGTAATATTGATAATTCTACCAGCAAGAACATGTTGTTGCATTTCCTTAATATTAAACGGGTAACGTAAGTTTTCACGCCTTGCTTTTAGATCTATAATCTGCTCATTAATAATATTTTTTTGTAGATAATTTTTTAACGTTTCAACTTCAGCTAATTCAGGCATTTTATGTAATTTTATACATTGATATTGTAGATTAATAATGTTAGTTTTAATATGCATTATTAAGTTATCGTGTAAATTAAAACAGGTCAAGACTATGAGCTCAAAGAATAATAATAACTTTGGCTTTGAGAAAGTTACATCAGAAGAAAAACGTATCCTTGTAGATGGAGTTTTTTCAGATGTTGCAGGAAAATATGATCTGATGAACGACGTAATGAGTTTGGGTGTGCATCGTTTATGGAAAGATGAATTTTGTCGGATGATACCAAATTTAAATTCAACTATTCTCGATGTTGCTGGTGGTACTGGTGATATTGCCTTTCGCTTAAAAGATAATGCTAAAAAGCAAAATCGTGATCCACGTATAGTAGTTTGTGATATTAATTATGACATGCTTACAGTCTGTAAAAACAGAGCAATTAATCGTAATATCCTACATAAATTGGACTTGGTTGTTGGGGACGCTGAAAAATTACCCTTTCCTGATAATAGCTTTGATTATTATATAATAGCTTTTGGGATTCGTAATATGTTGTCGCTAGAGAAAACATTAGCTGAAGCCTATAGAGTTTTAAAACCAACAGGAAAATTTTTATGTCTAGAATTTTCAAAAATACAAAACGATTTTATACGACCATTATATGATTTTTATTCATTTAAATTGATTCCCTCAATTGGTGGCTATGTAGCTAATAATCGTGATGCATATAAATATTTAGCAGAAAGTATTAAGCTCTTCCCCGACCAAGAAACTTTTAAAACCATTGTACAAGATGCTGGTTTTTCTGACGTACGATATAAAAATTTAACTTTTGGAGTAGCGGCGATTCATTATGGTTTTAAAATTTAGGCATAAATGTTCATGATTAGTTTCTTAAGAAATTTTCCTAAACTATGCAGGCTACTTTACATTATCAGTAAAAATCAGCTTCTTACTCATACTGGGGATCTTAAATTACCAATATCTATAAAAATTATGGGCTGGGTTAATTGTTTGCTGCTTTATCCAAAGGGATTAATAATTCCTCCAAGAGAGACTTTGGGACGTCGCCTTACTGATTGTTTTTATGAACTTGGTCCAATTTATATTAAATTTGGACAAACTCTTTCAACGCGCCCCGATCTTATAGGCACTGAAATTGCAGAAAGTTTAAAACTTCTACAAGATAAGCTACCAGAATTTGACAGTAAAATAGCGCGAGATCTTATAGAAAAATGCTTTAACAAAACAATAAATGAAATTTTTGATGATTTTGATGATAAACCAGTTGCTGCCGCATCAATTGCTCAAGTGCATAAAGCGCGTTTGAAATCAGGTGAAATTGTAGCAGTTAAAATTTTGCGTCCCGATATTGCTACAAGATATGATAATGATATAAGATTTTTAGAATATTGTTCGTCAGTAATTTCTTGTATATCGAAAAAAGTACAAAGATTAAAGACTAAAGAAGTAATAGAAGTATTTAGACAATCAATGAAATGTGAGCTGAATTTACGCTCCGAAGCTGCAGCTGCTTCAAGAATTTACGATAATTTTATTGGTGATAATACTCTGCGTATTCCTAAAATATATTGGTCATTTACTGCAGATAATATTATTACCCTCGAATGGATAGAAGGAGTATCCATTTATGATCAAGATATAATCATTAAGCAGGGGCTGGACCCCGTGGATATTGCAGCAAAAATTGCTACCATATTTTTTAATCAAGCTTATCGTGATGGATTTTTCCATGCAGACCTGCACCCAGGTAATATATTAGTTTGTCCTGATGGTAAAGTAGCACTTGTTGATTTCGGCATTATTGGAATTTTGCCCGAGAATGATCGCTTAGCAATTGCCGAGATTTTATATGCATTTTTAAAGCGTGATTATCGACTAGTTGCAGAAGTACATTGCCGTATAGGTTATATACCTAAAGATACTAATTTAGAACATTTCGCTCAGAGTTGCAGGGCAATTGCAGAACCAATAATAGGCTGCGCAATCAAAGATATTTCTATTGGTAATTTATTATCTCAATTATTCAAAGTAACCGAAGAATTTGGAATGGAAACGCAACCACAATTACTATTATTGCAAAAAACCATGGTAGTCGTTGAAGGCATAGGGCAAAGCCTTAATAAAGAAATTAACATGTGGCAATTAGCAGAACCATGGATAAAAAAATGGGCGGCTAAAAACCTTTCACCAGAAGCAAAATTGCTGCGCTTTGTAAAAAAAATATTAGTAAAAATATGCGAATAATAACTTGGAATATAAACTCTGTACGTTTGCGAATTAACTTGCTAGAAAAATTAGCATTAGAATATCTTCCCGATATTATATGTTTACAAGAAACTAAAACGGAAGATAAAAATTTTCCCATAGAGGCAATTAAAAAAATGGGCTTTGAGCATGTCGTTTATGCAGGAGAAAAATCTTATAATGGCGTGGTTATCATTTCAAAATACCCTATTACAAACAGCTTTTCTCTACAGATTTATAATGAAGATAAAAGGCATATTTGCGCTAAAATAAATGATATTGAAATTCATAATTTTTATGTACCAGCTGGCGGTGATGAACCAGACGTAGAAATCAACCCTAAATATAAGCATAAATTAGCATATCTACAGTCTATGGAGGAATGGTTCACAAAAAATAGACTTAAAACAGATAGTATTATTTTGCTAGGTGATTTGAATATTGCTCCGCATGAACATGATGTTTGGTCTAGTTACCAGTTACGTAATGTAATTAGCCACACGAGGAAGGAACGCAATGCACTCCTTGGCTTTCAAGAGTCATTCAATTTTATTGATACAGCTCGGCATTTTGTAGATTTTAATGAAAAACTATATAGTTGGTGGAGTTATAGAAATCGTGATTGGAAGAAATCTAATCGTGGCAGAAGGTTAGACCATATTTGGGTAAGCCAAATACTTAAATCTTCTTTACAAACTATTAGTTGTTTATCTGATATTAGAGATTGGGAAAGACCATCCGATCATGTTCCATGCGTGCTAGAATTAAAATAATAATTAATTATATATGGTTTGACGTGGTGGCGATTATTAGCTAGCATCTACTAAACTATAACTTAAGTTATTAACATTGATTTGAGGAATTCTATGAGAAGTAATATATTATTATTTTTAACTACTATTCTTTTATTATACCCAGTTACATCTATTGCCAGAGATACAGAAAAGGATAAACTTATTATTCAAAAAATATCTAATTTATTACTCAAAGAACATGATATTCCTAATACAAAGATTCAAGTTATTTCTAAAAATGGTGTAGTAAAACTTATTGGTGTTGTTGATACTAGTTTGCAAGCAAATCGTATTATTGAATTAGCATCTAGTGTAAAAAGTGTGATTGATATAAATACTGACAAGCTAAAAGTTAAAAATAGCAAAGAGTTTTTGTCAGACGCTTTTATTACGGCTAAAGCAAAAGGTAAAATCAAGTATTTAGCAATTAATAATAAAATATCTCCAGAATATGAGTTACATATTGAGACTACTAATAAAGTAGTGCATATTTTAGGTGATGTAAAAAACAATAATGATATTAAAACGATCAAAAAATCTATAAATGATATTATAGATGTAGAAGACGTTAGGGTTAATATCATGTGTAAATAATATTTATGACTCCAGTTTCTATTTATATTCACTGGCCATTTTGCTTGTCATTATGCCCGTATTGTGATTTTAATTCCCATTTATCTAATGAAATAAACCATGATTCTTGGTTGGCAGCATATAAAAAGGAAATTGATTATTTTGCTGATAAAATAAAAGGCAGAGTAATAAAATCTATATTTTTTGGAGGAGGAACGCCTTCCTTAATGAAACCTAGAACAGTTTATGAAATTATACAAAAACTTGCAACTTTAGCAGAAATATCTACTTTTACTGAAATCACTCTTGAAGCTAACCCTACATCGTATGAAACAGAAAAATTTAGAGAATTCAAAGCAGCTGGCATTAATCGAGTATCTATAGGTGTTCAGTCATTTAAGCAAAAAGGTCTGGAAATATTGGGGCGTAAACATTCAGCAAAAGAAGCTATTAGTGCGATTAAATCTGCTTCTAACCTTTTCGATAGATATTCATTTGATTTAATTTATGCTATCCCAGAACAAAATCTTGCACAGTGGCAACAAGAAGTAGAATTTGCTCTATCTCTAGCTGGTGGACATATATCCTTATACCAATTAACTATCGAGAAAGGGACTCCATTTTATCAATTATTTAAAAGTGGTAAACTATCTCTACCATCAAATGATCTAGCAGCAACTATGTATGAATGGACTAGTAATTATTTACAAGAACAGAAATATAAACGTTATGAAATATCAAATTATGCGGTTCAGGGGCAAGAATGTGTACATAATTTATGCTATTGGAACTATAACGAATATATAGGCATTGGTCCAGGGGCTCATAGTAGGCTGCATGAAACAAATTCTATAAAAGCCGTGATGATGATACATAAACCAGAAAAATGGTTACAATCTGTTGCAGAAAATGGTCATGGCATACAAAGTAATGTTAGTTTAGCTAAACAGGAAATAATTGAAGAAGTGTTTATGATGGGAACACGTCTAGAATTAGGCATTTCAGAAAAAAAGTTTTATCAAATTACTAAAAACAAATTTCTCGATAGTTTAAATTTTAAAACTATCGAGCATTACATGCAGCAAGGGCTAGTAGATATCCAAAATGGGTATCTAGCACTAACTGATAGGGGACTAATGTTGCATAATTATCTTGTACCTAGGATGCTACTTTAGGCTGCTATATTTTATATAGCAGATTTTATTATATCCTAATTGCCTTGCAGTAACAAAAGCTGAGTAATCGTCGTAAGCATTGATAATCACACCTTGTATTTTATCTGGAAATTCTTGTTGCAGGGTTTTGAATATGTAATCAATTACTCGCATACCATAATATCTTGTGCTTCCTTGTGAATTTTTGAGTGTAATTTTTTTGTTAGCACTGCGTAGAAATCTACGAGCAGTTTGTAGGTTTTGAACTTCATATATCATATTATTCCTTATAATGTTCTGAGTATATTTGTTACTACTCCCCAGATATGTATTTCTGAGTTTTCGACTATTGGTATAGGTTCAAAATTACTGTTTTCTGGCAATAAATAGGGCTTTTTATTAATATATCCGAGACGCTTTACAGTTAACATACCATCTAGAGCTGCAATAATAATTTTTCCTTCTCTAGGGGTGATACTACTATCAACTATTAATGTATCGCCTTCATATATTCCAGCATCAACCATAGATAATCCAGCTACGCGTACACAAAAAGTAGTGTCTGGGTTCTTAATTAAAAAACTATTCATATCTAGCATATCTTCAATATGGTCTTCAGCCGTAGATGGATATCCAGCTTCAACTTTAGAGCTAAAGAAAGGAATTTTATATCCTCCATTCATAGAATAGTCTTTTACATCATTAACTAAATATTCTGGAACTCTTATAGCTTTTGTCGCCGTGCCATAATGTCCTTGACCTCTTGGGCGTCCAGCTCCCGATCTTTTTCCACCATGTGTCATAATTTATGTACCTTATTTTATCTTTTATCAATTTAACACTTGAAAAGTGTACATTTATTTTATAACATAGATTCATGGCTGATGCCAAATAAAAATTTAGGATTATTATGATATTATCAGAAACAAATTGGCAATATAAACAATCAGTATCGTCAACTAGAGTGTTTCCAATAAAAAAAATGAAGCTTGCAACTGGCGCAGTATACAACAGCCGTGCAGTAAAAGATAGTTCGCACTCTTTTGTATCAATATTATGCAAGTACAAATCTTTTACTGCTATAATTTTATTGTTAATATTTCAGTTCGCATTATATGACTTTGATATAGATGAATATACTAGTAATAATCCGCATGGTACAACCACTCCATTAATTAAAACTACATAATGATGTAAAATAGATTTTTTTTGAATCAGAGTAAATTAGTTAGAAAATTGGTACGCTAGCCTTAAATTAGATAATTTTAAACTTTCAAAAGGGTTAGAAATATTTACTATGCATTTTTATATTTTTCGCAATAGTAAGCTTGCGTTAGTACCACCAAAGCCAAATGAATTAGATAAGGCATACTCTATTTTTGTTTTTTGAGCAGTTAAAGGTACTAAATTCATAGTTACTTCTTCAATAGGTTTATAAAGATTGAGTGTAGGAGGTGCCACTTGGTCACGAATTGCTAAAGCTGTAAATATGGCCTCAACACTGCCAGCTGCACCAAGTAAATGTCCAATAGAAGACTTGGTTGAAGACATTTTGATAGATTTATTTTCATCAAATAAAGTTTGCACCGAGTTTAGCTCAATCGCATCCCCCATTTTTGTAGAGGTGCCATGAGCATTGATATAATCAACCTGATTTGGATTAGTACGTCCATCTTTTAAAGCATTCTCCATTGCTCTAAACGCTCCCCTTCCATTTGGAGAAGTCATATGAAAGGCATCACCAGTTAAACCATAACCTATAAGTTCTGCATATATTTTTGCACCACGTTTTACGGCATGTTCGTATTCTTCTAAAACAACAATACCTGCTCCTTCTCCCATTACAAAGCCTGCATGGTCTACATCCCAAGGCCTTGAAGCTCTGGTTGGTTTATCATTAAAAGTAATAGCTAGTGCGCGTGCCGCAGAAAAACCAGCAACACCTGATGGCGTAATTGGAGCTTCGGTACCACCTGCAATCATTACATTAGCATCACCGTATTTAATCATCCTTGCAGCATCCCCTATTGCATGTGCGCCAGTTGAACACGCTGTCGCTACAGCGCTATTGGGGCCAGAAAACCCATATTTGATTGAAATATGTCCAGATACTAAGTTTATTAGAGAAGAAGGAATAAAGTAAGGGCTTACTTTTCCCCGTTCTGATTCATGGAATTCTATAGCAGTTTTTTCAATCATGCCAAGACCGCCAATACCAGAACCAACCATAACTCCAGTTAAGTCTCTTGCTAATTCACTTTCTGGCTTCCAGCCACTATCCTCAATGGCTTCAATCGCAGCGGCAACGCCCATCTGGATAAATCTATCCATTTTACGTACATCACGTGCTGGGATATAATCTTCTGGATTAAAAATAGGAATTGTAGATGCTATTTTGCAAGGTAATTTGCTGGTATCAAATTCTACAATATTTTTAATGCCACTCTTACCAGATAAGATACCGCCCCAACTATCTTTGGCGTTTAAACCAAGAGATGTGATCATCCCAATTCCTGTTATAACGACTCTTCTAGGTGACATTTTATTTACCTTTTAAAGCAATATATGAATTTAAGTGTTAATATGTTTTTCAACATATTTAACTGCATCGTCAACAGTTGCAATTTTTCCAGCTTCTTCATCAGGAATATCACAATCAAAAGCAGCTTCAATAGCCATCATTAGTTCTACTAAATCAAGGCTATCTGCCCCTAAATCCTCAACAAATTTGGATTCTGTAGATATAGTGCTTTCTTCTATCTTTAGAGTTTCAGCAACAGTCTTTATAATCTTTTGTTCAATATTATCGCTCATACGTAAAACCTTTTTGAGTTTCTTTAATTAATAATTTGATTAGCTCAAATTATTAATTTCATTCTTGTACCATAAAAAAAAATTTTTTGCTAGAATAAAAAATCTTTAAACCATTAACATACCACCATTAACATGTATAGTTTGCCCTGTGATATAGGAAGATAAAGGGCTTGCTAGAAAGGTTACAGCGTTTGCAACATCTTCTGGTTGCCCTAGGGATTTTAGAGGTATTTTTTGTATAATTGATTCTTTTTGTGGTTCTGTAAGAGTCTGCGTCATATCAGAGTCTATGAATCCTGGAGCAACAATATTGATAGTTACACCTCTTGTTGCTACTTCAATTGCTAGTGATTTAGTCATACCTATTAGCCCAGATTTTGATGCGCAATAATTTGCCTGTCCAGGATTTCCAGATACTCCTACTACTGATGATATATTAATAATACGACCATAACGCGCACGTATCATCTTTTTAATCGCAGCACGATTTAAAATGAAATTAGCTTTTAAATTAATGTCGATAACTTCATTAAAGTCATTTTCTGACATTTTAATAGCTAAACCATCTTTTGTTATACCAGCATTACAGACTAATATATCTAATTTTTCTATATCATCTAGTAAAGAAGAGCATGCAGTTGAATCAGATAAGTTACACTGTTTTACAGTATAATTATTTCCGAGTTCCACTCCAAGAGCTTCTAGCTTTTCTAGATTACTACCACTAATATATACATGCGCTCCTAGTGCGTGTAATTGTTTTACAATTGCCTTCCCTATACCCCCACTAGCTCCAGTTATTAGAGCGTGGCTACCGGTTAAGTTTATCATTATTCTCCACTCATCTTTACTTTGCTTCTTTTGCCGTCTCTTTTTTGATAGGCGCTATTTCTTCGAACCCATTTTTAGCATTTAGCAGCTTGTTCTTTATTTTATTCTCTAATTCACTTGCTATGTCAATATTATCTCGCATGTATTGCTTAGCATTTTCACGTCCTTGACCAATTCTAATTTCACCATACGAGAACCAAGCACCAGATTTTTCAACAAATTCATATTTGACTCCAAGGTCAATTAATTCTCCTTCTTTAGAAATTCCTTTGCCGTAAATAATATCAAATTCCACAATTTTAAATGGTGGCGATACCTTGTTTTTAACTACTTTTACTCTGGTTTGGTTGCCGACGATTTCTTCTTTGTCTTTAATAGAGCCAATACGTCTTATATCTAATCTAATTGATGCGTAAAATTTTAAAGCGTTACCACCAGTTGTTGTTTCTGGACTACCGAACATTACACCAATTTTCATTCTTATTTGATTAATAAAAATAATAGTACAGTTAGTTTTAGAGGTTGAAGCAGTTAGCTTGCGTAGAGCTTGACTCATTAAGCGAGCTTGTAGCCCCATATGTGAGTCACCCATTTCCCCGTCAATTTCTGCTTTTGGTACTAAAGCTGCTACACTGTCAACAACCAACATATCTACGGCGCCAGAACGTACTAGAGTATCAGCTATTTCTAAAGCTTGTTCACCAGTATCTGGTTGTGAAATGATAAGATCATCAATATTTACGCCCAAGTTTTTAGCATATATTGGGTCTAAGGCATGTTCTGCATCGATAAAGGCACAAGTTCCACCTGCTTTTTGCACTTCGGCAATGGCATGTAACGTTAGGGTGGTTTTGCCTGAACTTTCAGGGCCAAAAATTTCTATAATCCGTCCTTTTGGTATGCCGCCAACTCCAAGTGCTACATCAAGCCCGACAGAACCAGTTGAAGTTGCTTCAATATTCATCTCTTGACGTTGCCCTAATTTCATCACCGAGCCTTTTCCATAATTTTTTTCAATTTGGCTAAGGGCTGCTGCTAGTGCTTTTTCTTTTTCCATTATCTTTTAATATTTAATTATATTTAAGATGAAGTTATATTACGTCCAAATCAGAAAATCTAGTTAAATCTTGAATATTGTACAAAAAATATTATTCTTCGTTACGGATGTCTATCCAATGTTCAAGAATTTGCTTCATAGTAGATTCTTGAACTTCTACTTCATGGTCTTCAAAATTAGGGAGAGAAAGCACCATTTCTTTTAGATATGGTAAATTATATTCTGGTATTTCTTCATGCTCGTACGACTCTTCAAGTTGTTCGGCAATTTCTTCTATATTACTCCAATGCATCACAGTTTTCTTATATTTAATAGTGTATTATTACTATTACTATTTAATACAAGCTACCACAGAAAAATAATAGTATATATCTACTTAGATAAAAAGCCATTACAAGTGAGATTATTATGCAACTACAAATTAACATATTAGAAGATCTTTTAGATATGAGCTTCAAAGAAGATTATGGAATAAAAGGTGATATTACCTCTGATTCATTAATAGACAAAGAATCTCAAGTAAATTTTGAAATTAATACTAGGGAAGAGATAATTATTTGCGGTCTACAGATAGTGCAATATTACTTTGATAAATATTCCTCTATTGAATATAAATTTCATTGTAAAGATTCGGATCTTATCCAAGCTAATAGCACTATATTATCTGGTCATGGATCAGCTAGGGAGTTATTACTTCTTGAACGTGTGGTTTTGAATTATTTACAACATATATCCGGTATATCTACTGCTACTTATGCATTTGTACAAAAAGTTAAAGGTACTAAAGCTAAGATTTTTGATACCCGCAAGACGACTCCTTTATATAGGAGTTTACAGAAATATGCTGTGCTATGTGGGGGCGGACATAATCATCGCCTTTGTTTGGATAGCAGCATTCTAATTAAAGATAACCATATTGCAATTTGCGGTGGTATTACCAAAGCTCTACAACGAGCTAAGGCAAATAATTCACACTATGCTAAAATTGAAATAGAGTGTGATACCTTGAAGCAGGTGGCAGAAGCAGTCAATATTGGAGTGGATATAATTATGCTAGATAATATGAGTATAAAACAAATAATTGAAGCTATTAGTATTATTGATAATAGAGCAATTATTGAGGCATCTGGAAATATATCACTTGAGACAATAGCAGATATAGCTAAAACTGGTGTAGATATGATTTCGATTGGTAAAATCACTCATTCTGCTCCGTCTGTTGATATAGGGTTAGATATAATATGACTAAAGAATTAGAAATTCAAGAGTTAGCAGCGCTAATAAAAAAATATAATAAGGAATATTATTTGAATGATGCTCCTACAATTTCTGATGCTAAGTATGATCAACTCTTTTACAGTTTAAAGAAGTTAGAAGAGCTATTCCCAGAATTTGCAAAGATTGATAGTCCTACTCAAACAGTCGGTAGCACTGTGCAGGGTAAATTTTCTAAATATCAACATAAGCAAGCTATGCTTTCTTTAGGTAATTGTTTTTCCGAAGATGATGTAAATGATTTTATCGAAAAGATTAAGCGTTTTTTATCTATTAGAGAGTTCCCCCAAATTTTTTGCGAGCCTAAAATTGATGGTGTTTCATTTTCAGTGACTTATGAGAATGGCCAGTTAGTTACTGGAGCAACTCGTGGTGATGGTTATGTAGGTGAAAATATTACACAGAATATTAAAACTATACAGAACCTACCGCATTTTATAGATAATGCCCCAGATTTACTGGAAGTTAGAGGAGAAATTTATATTGAAAAACAAGATTTTGAGGCATTAAATGCCCGGCAAGAGTTGGAAGGAAAGGCGCTATTTGCTAATCCTCGAAACTCAGCAGCTGGTTCATTGCGTCAATTAGATTACAGTATAACAGCAACTCGTCCGTTAAAATATTTTATTTATGCCATTGGTTATGTCAGTGAACCATTTACCTCTACTCAAGAAGAATTATTAAAAACTCTTGATAGTTTTGGTTTCCAAATAAACCCTTTGCAAAAACGCGCAACAAACCTACAAGAGATATTTGAGTTTTATAATGATCTTATTGCAACAAGAGATAAGTTGAAATATGAAATTGATGGTGTGGTGTATAAAGTTAATGATTTTACCATGCAGGAAAGATTAGGCTTTATTGCTAGAAGTCCACGTTTTGCTATTGCTCATAAATTCCCCGCTATTATTGCAGAAACTAAATTATTAGACATTATAGTTCAAGTAGGTAGAACAGGCGCCTTAACACCAGTTGCTAAACTAGAACCAATTCAGGTCGGTGGTGTGCAAGTATCACGTGCTACTTTGCATAATTTTCAAGAAATAAGACGTTTGGATATTAGAGTTGGTGATACAGTAATTTTGCATCGCGCAGGGGATGTTATTCCTAAGGTAACTGCTATTAATAAAGAAAAAAGACTTGCTGAAGCTAAAAAATTTGTATTACCTACTAATTGTCCATCATGCTCATCAAATTTACATGTTGATCTAATAGATGTAATCGTGCGGTGTGATAATGGTTTGAATTGCTTGGCTCAGCTTGGCGCATCAATTAAACATTTTGTTTCAAAAAATGCTATGAATATAGAAGGTCTAGGAACAAAGCAAGTGGACTTTCTATTAGAAAAAGGTCTGATTAATAATGTTGCAGATATATTTAATCTTGAACTATTAAATAATTCTTCTTTAAACAAGTTAGAAAATATGCCTGGGTGGGGTAAAAAATCAGTACAAAAATTATTTGAGAGCATTGAAAAAGCAAAAAAAATTACATTAGCACGATTTATTTATGCGCTTGGAATTCGTTATATTGGAGAAAATAATGCTAAGATTTTAGCTAAAAATCTACCATCAGCCACAATATTTATAGAAATCATGGCGGAAATTCCTAATAATAACACAGAAATTTTTACTAAACTTAATAATTTAGATGGTATTGGAAATAAAATTTTAATCGATATTCAGAACTTCTTTAAATGTAAGCAAAACCTTAGTACTATTAAAGCATTATCTGTTATCCTTGATATAGAAGATTACGTAGATAATACAAAACCAAGCGCTCTATTTGGTCAAAATATAGTATTTACAGGTAGCTTGGTTTCTATTTCACGCGCTGAGGCAAAGGTGCAAGCAGAAAGATTAGGAGCAAATGCTGTAGGTACGGTTTCTAGTAATACTAATATAGTAGTAGCTGGTGAAAAAGCTGGTAGTAAATTAAAGAAAGCTGAAGAGCTGGGAATAAAAATAATTTCCGAAGCAGAATGGCGGCAAATAGTTGAGGATAATAAATGATTGAGTCACGTTTAAATGAATTAAGACAATTATTAGATACTTATAAATTTACGGGATATATAGTTCCTTCAACAGATGAATATCTAAGCGAATACACACCATCTTATGCCAAAAGATTAGAGTATGTTACGGGATTTACTGGTTCAAATGGTTTGGCGATTATACTAAAAAATACAGTGCTTTTTTTTACTGATGGCAGATACATTAATCAGTGTGTTTCACAGCTAGATAATACATTATTTCAAGTATTTGATTTACAAGTTTTAAAGAATTTTGATTGGTCTAAATATATTGATAGCGATGCAATAATTTCTTATGATGCGAAATTATTTACCGAGCAGACTCTACAAAAATTTGTTACTGTTAATATACAAGCACATAAAGAAAACCTAATTGATCTAATTTGGCAGGGACAACCTAAAAAGCCAAATTCTAAGATATATGATTATCCAGTAAAATATGCAGGCGAAGATTATAAAGATAAAATCAAGAAGTGTCGTAATTTTTTAGAAAATAACTCTGCAAATAACCTGGTTATTAATGATTCTGATTCACTATGTTGGCTTTTAAATATTCGTGCACATGATGTTGAATTTTCTCCGCTCTTATTAGCAAATATAATCATTACACAAAGGCAACTTTACTGTTTCTTTGATATAAATAGAATGGATAGCGCTTTAGTGCGTGATGGAATGGTGGTTTTGCCAGAAGAGGAATTTGCTAATGTGGTAGCAAATTTACAGGGAGTTACTTTATTTGATGATAACCAGTGTTCTAGTTATGTTCACAATTTAATTATACCTAAAGAACATAAAAATATAAAAAATCCATGCGGTTTATGGAAAGCCTGCAAGAATGATGTTGAAATTAAGTATATGCAACAAGGGCATGTACAAGATGCCGTAGCAGTTTGTGAGTTTTTGTCCTATATAGCTCAGCAGGATATTAGTGATTTGACAGAATATGATCTGAGTAAAAAGCTAACGGAGCTACGAGAGAAAGGTGAATTATATGTGTTTGATAGCTTTCCTACAATTTGTGGTTACAAAGATAATGGAGCAATTATACATTATCGTGCGACAAAAGAGTCAGCTAAAAAAATCATAGGACAAGGATTATTATTGATTGATTCAGGTGGTCAATATCTGGGTGCAACGACTGATATTACCAGAACAATAACAGTTGGTACTCCAACAGTAGAACATAAACAATATTATACTAAAGTTTTAAAAGGACATATTGCTCTAGCTAGAGCTGTTTTCCCTCAAGATAAGGTAACTGGTGCGCATTTAGATATACTAGCTCGGCAATATCTTTGGAATCAAGGTGATGATTATGCTCATGGTACGGGACATGGTGTAGGTAGTTTTTTGAGCGTGCATGAAGGACCACAAAATATTAGTCTAAATGGATTTGGCTCTAAAATAGCCAAGGGTATGATAATGTCAAATGAACCTGGATATTATGTTCCAGGAGAATTTGGTATTAGAATAGAAAATATGATGTATGTTAAAAATGCTGAGTCGCCCGGATTTTTATGTTTTCAGATGCTTACTTTAGTACCTTATTCTAAGGAACTTATTGATATGAACATGTTAACTCACGATGAAATGCAATATTTAAAATCTTATTATTCAGATATTGAACAAAAATTAGCACCTCTTTTGTCAGTTAATGCCTTAAAATGGCTCAAGGAGCAAATTTTGATCTAGAGTGATTACTGTAACTTTTTTGGTTTTTGGGTACTTACATTCGGTTATTTAATTCATCTATAAGGGAGTCAATGCCACGGCTAGAAATAACACTATGGAACTCTGCTTGTTGCGAATTTAACATACTTATACCTTCAGTGATAATATCACTAATACGATATGGATCTTCTTTATTACTATTTATTTTGTGTACTAAATAATCAACTTTTATAGGTGGTTGACCACTAGGTCGTAATATTTCCATATTAACAATAAACATATCATCTTCGATTTTTCGTATGTTTTTTAATATTGCCTTTTCTCCGCTATAACTACTAGAAAGATCTGCGTAAGCCTTTATAACAAATCGTGAGTATACTTTAACGAATTTTTTTAATGTTTCTGGTGGTAAGTTTCTACGATAATGACCAAGAGCGTAATTTGCCATCCAGTCTAGGTGAAGGTGAGAGCCTATTAATTCTCTAACCTTGATGTTTTTCTCGGTGTCAGATAGAGTGCTATCATTAAAAATAGTATAACTTCTATTGATAAGTTGTTCCACATATATCTTTAGGTCATTTGTGTCTTGGGAAGCTTGCGCGGTGGATATAGTAAACAAAAAAATCAGTATAATAGTTCGTGATAGAGCTCTCATGATTATAGCCTTAAGTTTTTAAGTAAATTATATCATCTTCAGCTTTTATAGATATTAGCTGAAGATGATTTTGAAATTTTATGATAACAAATAAATAAACTTAAATACTATTTATTCTTCACTGAAGGACATTTAAATCCTACAGGATATATCATTTTAGCTTCTCTTTGATTCAAAATTGCATTTCTCATGGCAATATAAGTATCCGTAGAATTTTTAGTAATATGATCAGTAAATGGCATAATTTGGTCACGCTTATGTATAATTTTAATACCAGTTAAGGTAAGTTTAAAATCCTTATGTACAAAATATTGAACGGGGTTTAAAGCTGAGTTCATGGCTAATGGGTCCATAACATCACGCGCGCTCATGCCTCCATATATCGGCAATACAATATATGGTCCGGTACCAATACCGTAATGAGCAAGACTGTTACTAAAAGTTTGTGGTTCTGCTGTTAAGCCGAATTTACTCGCTACATCAAATAACCCTAAAACACCAAATGTAGAGTTAATAACAAAGCGCCAGAATGTTTTAAAAGCCCCTTGGCTTTTGCCTTGAATACTATAATTTATGGTAGATAAAGGTTCGCTAATATTATCAACAAAGCTACCAATTCTTCCTTTTGTATAGTCATTAGTAAATCTACCATAGCCTTTTGCAACAGGTCTTAGTAAAAAAGTATCTAAGATTCCGTTGAAAATAAAAACTTTGCGATTTAACGCTTCGTATGGATCATAAACCTCACAAAGGTTATTTAGAGCCGCATAATTGTAATTATAATTATCATCTGGTTTTTTGTTAGCTAGTGCATTGACGTTAGTAAAACAAAGTAACATTACTAGTATTAGACTAATAACAAATCTAATTTTCATATTTTCCTCTTAATAAATAATCTACTTGGTGCACACGAATATAGAGTAATTATTTTTTATTCCTAGGGAAAATTCTTTTGCAACTAAAGTTTGAAAGCCAGATTTGACCAATTGTTCTTTTAGATGCTCGTGTTTATAAGAGAATTCAAGTGTTTTATTAGATAAAGTATTATTAGCTGAAGACTTAACCGCAAAGGCGAAGTAACCAGATGGCTGTAGCAGTAAAAGAATATTGTCAAATATATTTTGTAAATCAGCTTCAAATGCAAACCCATACATACTACAAATTACATCGTATTTTTTTTTACTTTCTTTAAGAAAGCTACTTACTGATGTATGTAATATCTCATTATATAATTTTTGCTCAGGGAAACAAATAGGTTGTAATTTAATCATTGATTGTGAAATTTCTACCGATGTGAGAGTAAATTGATCTTGCATACGCTTGTTGATTTCGTAACCTAGAATCCCTATATTGCTACCAAGCTCTAATATACTATATTCTTCTGGAAGCTTATTAATTGCCTCAGAGAGCTCTAACACTAATTGTTTGGGAAGATTAATGGTATCACTAACGAATTTATCTATAAATAGGTCGGCAACCATATCCCTATGAATTTGATGCACAGTATTTGGCACAGACTTGTTTGAGTCTATAGATTTTACAAAAGATAACAGATTAATTTGATCTTCTTCTCCAGCTTTATCTAAATGAATTATAGATTTTTTATAATTGGATTTTAATAGATAAACCCAACCCAGCCAGTAATTAGCTTCTTTATCGTTGGGAGATAAAAATTTATCTATAAGCTTAAAACGAAATATTGCATCTCCATAATTACGGTTATATATATGATAAATGCCTAAATCCATATTGCTTGTGGTTATGTTATTTAAACGATAATGCAACGAACTAAATTCTTTTTTTATTTTAGCAATTTGTGTTCTTATCCATTTTGGCAACTTTACAATGCCAGAAAAAAAAGATTTTATAATATTTACTGTGGATGAAAATAAATTCTTGAGCATAAACTAATTAGTGTGTTTGATTTAGTGTGAATATTCTCATATAATTTACACTAGTTCAAACTATATGAATAATAAATTATAAAGTAATTAAAATTGGATACAAAATTATGTCACTAATAGCCAAAAGACTACAAGCCGTAAAACCTTCTCCTACACTAGCTGTTACAGCTAAAGCTAAAGAATTAGTTAGTCGAGGAGTGAATATTATATCATTAGCAGCAGGTGAACCAGATTTTGATACTCCAGACAATATTAAAAATGCGGCTATTACTGGTATTAAAAATGGAGCCACAAAATACACAGATGTTTCTGGTTCAAAAGAATTACGCCAAGCAGTCTGTAATAAATTTAAGCGTGAAAATAATTTAGATTATGCCTTAGATGAAGTAATAGTAAGCACTGGAGGTAAGCAAGTTATATATAATTTATTTATGGCCACTATAAATGAGGGCGATGAGGTAATTATCCCTGCTCCATATTGGGTATCTTATCCTGACATGGTATTGCTTGCTGGAGGAACTCCGATATCTGTATCTTCTGATATGCAAAGTGGGTTTAGAGCAAAACCAGAAGATATAGAGGCTGCTATAACAAAAAAAAGTAAGTGGATTATACTAAATTCCCCGAGTAATCCGTCGGGCGCTACCTATACTGAAAATGAATTAAAAGATTTTGCTGAAGTAATCAGAAAACATCCACAATTAAACGTAATGTGTGACGATATATACGAGCATATTACATTTGATGGGCTTAAGTTTAAAACTTTAGCTACTATCGCACCAGATCTAAAAGATCGTATTTTTATAGTGAATGGTGTTTCAAAAGCATATTCTATGACTGGCTGGAGAATTGGTTATGGGGCAGGTACAAAAGAAATCATAAAGGCTATGAGTATGGTGCAGTCGCAAAGCACTTCAAATCCATCTTCTGTGAGTCAAATAGCTGCACTTGAAGCGCTTGATGGGGTGCAAGAATACATTATAACTAATGCAATTAACTTTCAAAAGAAACGTGATTTAGTGTTATCCTTAATTAATAATATCCCTGGTCTTGATTGTTACAAATCTGAAGGAGCTTTCTATTTATTTCCCAAATGCGTAGATTTATTTGGTAAAAAAACTCCAACTGGATCAGTTATAAACTCTAGTAATGATTTAGCTAGTTACTTTTTGGAAAATGCTAATGTAGCAATAGTACCAGGTATTGCGTTTGGTTTAGAAGGGTATTTTAGAATATCATACGCTACTTCAGAGAAGTTATTAACTGAAGCTTGCCAAAAGCTTGCTAAGTCTGTCGTACAATTATCCTAATGATTAAAAAGTCATTCAAACATTTTTTAAAAAATAGCCCACTGATACATAAATTATCGGTGGGTATTATTTTTTTCTATCTAAAAATTGCGTACTTAACAAATAAATGGGTTTTTATTTGGCCAGAAGGCATGAATGATGATGTGGTAAATGCTAAAGACGGCGTATTATTTGCAATTTGGCATAATCGTTTAGCATTTTCTATGCATATTTGTAGAAAATATGATGATTTGTATGGTCTAGCTTCGCCGCACACTGATGGTAAGTTAATTACTGATATTGTAAGAAAGATGGGCTATAAGATTATAGAAGGATCAACTAATCGTAAGCCTATAAAGGCGCTAAGAGCTATTATTAAACAAATTCAAGCTGGTAATAAAGTACTTATCACGCCAGATGGACCAAGAGGTCCGGTATATAAGGTAAATAGTAGTATAACGAGGCTCGGGAAAAAATATAATAAAGAGATAATACCAATTTCATGCGTAGCTACGAAATATTTTGAATTAAAAAGTTGGGATCGTATGATTATACCTAAAAACTTTGGAAAAATTATAGTAATAATTGGCGAACCATTAGAATTATCTGGTGATGAAGAGCAAGATAATCAATTGCTTGCATCTAAGCTTATGGAACTCTCTTCAAAAGCTGAAATAACAATGAGAGACAATATAATAAAATAATGATGTTAAACTTTTATAATTTTATAAATTTTATACTTTTTCCAGTATATTTTTTTATACTTCTAGTTCGCTTTATTAAAAAAAAAGATAATATACACTCAATTACTCAGCGTCTAGGAGGAAACATGCCAGCTCGCCCAGTGGGTAGGTTGATCTGGATGCATGCAGCTAGTGTTGGCGAATCTATGGTAGCAATTACCTTAGTAAGAGAACTGAGTAAGAGACATTCCAATACTAATTATCTTATTACTACAGGCACACTTTCATCTGCTGAGATTCTTACAAAATGGTTGCCAGATAATGCTATACACCAATTTACTCCTATAGATAATCTGCTTGTTGTACAAAAATTTATCAATCATTGGAAACCAGACCTGGGGATATTTATTGAGTCAGAATTATGGCCATGTCTTATACATACTGCAGCTTCAAAGTTTAATTTGATTTTAGTAAATGCTAGATTGTCAGATAAATCATATATACGTTGGCAGGGGCACAAAGAAATATTTCAACAAATTGTAAGTAATTTCAAAAATATAATTGTACAAAGTAATTCTGATTTAGAAAAATATCAAAATCTTGGTTGTAAAAAAGTACTAAATTTAGGGAATCTAAAATTTGCTAACAAAGAGTTAGAGGTAGATAAAAAGAAACTTCAAGAATTGCAGGTAATACTAACAAAGAAAAAGATATTTGTAGCTAGTAGTACACATCAAGAGGATGAGAATGTTACTTTAAGTATTATCAAAGATTTGAAACAGAAAAATATAAATTATTATCCAATTATTATACTTA
The DNA here is from genome assembly GCA_963934885.1 of uncultured Rickettsiaceae bacterium. Lineage (GTDB taxonomy): Bacteria > Pseudomonadota > Alphaproteobacteria > Rickettsiales > Rickettsiaceae > Megaera_A. The sequence goes on from CAWWAI010000002.1 coordinate 24,971, forward strand.
GACATCCAGAAAGACGTGATGAGCTTGCAAAGCGATGCGTTGAATTGGGGTTAAGTTTTTCTATTCGCTCAGAAGGAGATATGCCGTCATTAGAGAAAGATCTTTATATAGTTGATAGTTTTGGTGAATTAGGCTTATTTTATAGCCTCGCATTTATGAGTTTTATAGGTGGATCATTTAAGCATGGAGGACATAATTTGATGGAACCAGCTTATTTTGATAATATAATTATACTTGGACCAGATATGAGTAATTTTCAAAATATTGCAGATGATATGCTTAGTAGTAAAGCTGCTTTGCAGGTTAATAATGCTCAAGAGCTGGCGGAAAATATTAAATTTTTCTTTGATAAAAAACATAACCAAAAAGCAAAAGAATTTAGTAACAATGCACGTAATTTTGTTCTAAATAGAGAAGAAATTTTAATCAATTATACGCAGGAAATAGGTAAATTTTTAAAATGATTAAGTTGGTATATCCAAAATTTTGGTCAAAAAATGGAGTCTTGTCATATTTATTGCTACCATTTTCGTGGATATATATATTGCTCGGTAAGGTACGAAAAATATTTGTCAAACCAGTAAAGCTAAACTCTATAGTAATTTGTGTTGGCAATATGAGTGTCGGCGGCACAGGAAAAACACAAATAGTGTTATGGCTGGCAGAGTTGCTTACTAAAAAGGGAGATAATTTTTTAGTAGTAACAAAAGGTTACGGTTCTAGTTTGAAAGGCGCTAAAATTGTCGAAAAAACTGACTTAGCATCAGAAGTAGGAGACGAATCAGTCTTGCTAAGTTTATACGCACCAGTACTTGCAGCCAAAAATATTAAGGTAGCCTTACCAATTATTGCGAAATTAAAACCAGATATAGTGATTTTTGATGATGGATTACAGAATCCAGGGTTTGTAAAAGATTTGAATGTTTTAGTTATAGATGCAAACAGGTCCGTAGGTAATAAAAAAATCTTTCCAGCTGGACCACTTAGAGAGACTGTAAAATCTGCTCTAGATAAATCTGATATTATTGCTATGGTTGGAAATGATTTATGCCAAGATTTTGCACTTATTAATAATATAATGTCTAGTAATAAGCCTTTTTTCAAGGCTAAAATAAAGCTAAAACAACAATTAGATTTAAGTAAAAAATATTATGCATTTACAGCAATAGGTAACCCAGACAGGTTTTATGAATTATTAAAAAATCAGGGAGCGATCTTAGGTGGAGTGCAATCTTTTCCGGACCATCATAATTACACTAAACTTGAAATTGAAGCTCTACAAATTATAGCTAAGGAAAATAAATATTGTTTGATTACTACAAAAAAAGATTATGTTAAAATTGTTAAAAATAATCAAATAATATGTGCTGATGTAGTGCTTGATATTGATAACGAACAAAAATTATTCAGCTTGATATATGATAAAAAAAGTTAAACATTTTATTGAATATATAGTATTTGTTACAATTACTAGTCTTTTAAGGATGCTCTCTGTTGATAAATCTGCCAGTTTTTGTAGCGCTATTGCAAGAAAAATTGGTCCATATTTGGGGGTTAGTAATATTGCCAGAAATAACCTACAGAAGGTTTATGGTAATGATATTAATATAGAAAAAACTATAGATGAATTATGGGATAATTATGGTCGTTATATAGGCGAGTTTGCTTTTATTAACAGCATGAGTGATCAAGAACTACATCAAAGAGTTGAGATTACTGGTCTTGAGAATGTAACAAAATTTCAAGAGCAAGATCAGCCATTTATGTTATTTTTAGGACACCAGGCTAATTGGGATTTTGTTATTCGCCGGATCAATGATATTTACCCTAAATTTGGTATAGTATATAGAAAAGCTAATAACCCTTATGTTGATAAATGTATCCTTGGTGAACGTTCTAGTGATCAAAATGTAATTATGATTGCCAAGGGACAACGTGGAGTTAAGGATTTAATGCGTGCAATTAAATCGAGAATGTCAATAGCCATGTTAGTAGACCAAAAAATGAATGATGGTATTGAGGTACCATTTTTTGATAAACCAGCCATGACAGCACCGGCAATTGCAAAATTAAGTTTACGATATAATTATCCAATAATTCCATGTCAGATTATTCGTTTAAAAGATAGTTATTTTGAACTGAAGATTCATCCTGAGTTGCAATATAAAACTACAGCAGATATAGATCAGGATTGCTATAATATAATGTTTTCCATAAATAAAAAACTTGAAGAATGGGTGCGCGAAAGACCTGGGCAATGGTTTTGGTTTCATAATAGATGGAAATAATATTTTTATTGAATTTTTACTGCTATAGTAATAGAGTACCACGTCGTACATAATTATTAGCAAGTGGTTTTTCTTATGCCTGAAGTTTTTTTTAACGGTCCTGCTGGTCGTATAGAGGGGCAGTATACTCAGTTTCCTAATCCACAAGCTCCTATAGCGTTAGTGTTACATCCGCACCCGCTTTATGGCGGAACGATGAATAATAAAGTTGTATACAATGTATATAAAACTTTATTTGAAAATGATTTTACTGTTTTAAGGATGAACTTCCGCGGGGTGGGCAGATCTATGGGAGAATTCGATGACGGCATTGGAGAAATGACTGATGCTGCAACAGCATTAGATTGGTTACAAGTGAATCACCCTATGAGCAAAGTAAATTTAATCGCAGGCTTTTCTTTTGGTGCGTGGATTGCTATGCAGCTTATAATGCGTAGACCAGAAATTACTAATTTTTTAGCTATATCTCCTCCAGTTAATAAATATGATTTTTCATCTTTATCCCCATGTCCCATTCCTGGATTAATAGTTCAGGGTGATAAAGATAGCGTCGTTACTGAAGAATCAGTACATAATTTGGCGCAGAGATTAGCTAAGCAGAAAAATGTTAATGTTGATTACCGCATGATAGGCGGAGCTGATCATTTTTTTCGCAATAAAATTGATGCCTTTAATCAAGAAATTGATGATTATCTTAAAAATACATTCTCACACCAAGAAGTTAAGATAAAGAAATCTACTACAGATAAAGCGAAACCCATCGTTAAAAAAATATTTTTAGATTAATGTATTGTGGCATTTTGGTTAAGTGTTTATTTCTTGCTATCCTTAAATTTTTGTACGTGCATATTATGCTCCTTGAGACTTCGTGAGAAATTATGTCCTCCTTGACCGTTAACTACAAAATATAGGTCATTATTTATGGCTGGGGAAACAACTGCTTCGAGAGAAGATCGTCCTGGGCAGGCGATGGGGCCAGCTGGAAGACCATATATATGATATGTATTATAAGGTGATACAATTTTTAGATCTGCTCGCGTAAGTGCGCGAGTGAGTTTATGTTTACCGTTGGTGATTGCATAAGCCGTAGTAGGATCCGCCTGTAATTTCATTCCTTTTTTTAAACGATTGAGAAATACAGCAGCAATCTTGGTGCGTTCATCATCGTATCCTGCTTCTTTTTCTATAATAGAAGCCATAATCAATACATCATTTCTGTTCTTAAGAGAAGAATTTGTCGGTAATTTAGACATAATTTCGTCTAACGTACGTGACATTTTTTTTCTCATCAGATCAACAATTTTTTCACGTTTATCACCATAACTATAGAAATAGGTCGATGGCATTAAATAACCTTCTGGAATGTCACTATGAATGCTACCAACTAAAAGACTTTCCGAATTAATATTTTCTAATATTTCATGAACAGTATACCCTTCTGGAATCACGAGACGATGAATAATAGATTTGCCATCAGACAGCGTTCGCATAGCTTGATATGTAGTGATATAAGGCTGAAAGTTGTATTCTCCACTTTTAAATGGTTTATAATCAGCGTATATTCTACTTATTATTTCAAATAATCCTCTATATTTTATAATATTTTCTTGTTCAAGAAGGACACTAATTTTATGAATGGATAAGTTGGGTTCAATAATAATGGTTTTTTCTTCTGTTAAATCACCCTTTAATAATAAATAACCGCCTAATATATGAGTAGTACTTATTACAATGACGGCTATAGATATTAGCAATATTAATTTAAATTTTAAAATTTTTGAGAAAATCACTAAACATCTACCTCAGATGTAGTAATTTTACCATTATTATTAGTGATTTTTTCAATTTTAAGCTTGGCGGCTTTTAGCATAGATTCACAATGCTCCTTAAGCAAGACTCCGCGTTCAAAGCTGCTCACTGCATCTGCCAGATTTTCTTGACCAGTATCAATTTTTTTTACAATTTCTTCAAGTTCGGCAAGCGCTTGCTCGAAACTCATTTTTTCAATGGATTTAGATTGTATCATAAGGTAACATATATTTTTATCTTAATTAAACAATATTTATTTTTGATATGCAAGTTAGAATTTTAAAGCCAGCAAGATCAGCTATGCAATCGGCTGATGGTAATACAAAATGGTTGCTAGAGTTTGTGCAAATTCCAGCTAGTAGGTCAAAAGAGTTACTGATGGGGCGCACATCTTCAAATGATATGTCAAACGAGGTGAAATTATTTTTCCCTACCTTGGAAGAAGCTATAATATTTGCTAATAAAAAGCATTATTCCTATGAAGTTATTGAGCCTCAAGAAGCAATTTTGCCTAAAAAAAGTTATGCTAGTAACTTTAATTAATTGGATCTTAACTAGATAGAAAATAGTTATTATATCTTACTGCCGCGTATTCATTGTAGATTGGGCAAGTAATGTACGTATATATAGGTTATATGGGTATGAGTAAATATAATCTGTATATATTAATTAGGAATGGTGGGCCCGGCAGGACTTGAACCTGCGACCACTCCGTTATGAGCGGAGCGCTCTAACCAACTGAGCTACAGGCCCTTAAAAAAAGCTATATCATGTAAAATACAGATACATTGTTTTATATATCCCCAGACAAGAAAAGTCCAGGAATTTTTTCTGGATTACCCCTTAACTATTTAGCAATTCAAACATAATGATCTATCTTCATAAAAATACAATGCAATTAATCCAAGAACCGCAGCGGTAACTATATAATAAACACTAGAGGTAATACTACCAGTATTTTGTATTAATGATTCAATAATATATGGAGTTGTACCTCCAAAAATACTAGTTGCTGTATTATAAGAAATAGAAAGCGCTGTATTTCGTACTGCCGTTGGATAAAATTCTGCATGCAAAGCTGGTTCTGGTCCGATATAAATAGCTGCCATAATTGCGAGGATTAACATAGAAATTGCAATCATTGTAAAATTTCCTGTTTCTATTGTTTTTAACAGAAAAGGAGTTGCAATTATTATGAATATTAGATTAATAATAAAGATTTTTTGTCTACCTATTTTATCAGACAACCAACCAGCCAATAAGGTAATAAATATCATTATTACATAGCAGGAATTAATTAAATAAGATATATCTGATTCTGGAAAATCTCTATTGATTTTTAAATATGAAACTAAATATATTGCAACCATATAAAAAATTATAGATCCAGTCATATTAATAAATATAGAGACAATCATATCAAACCAATAATATTTGAACGTTGTTTTTAGCGGAGATTTTAAGATTTCACCACGCAGTTTTGCATCTTTAAATAATGGAGTTTCTGAAGTATGATTTTTTACATACATACCAGCGAAATATACTAAGATCCCCATGATGAATGGTAATCTCCATGCCCAATCATCAAATTGTTCAGGCGTAAATACACTTTTTATTAGGAATAAAACAATAGAACCAAGCAATATGCCGGCGCATATACTCGCCATAGAGATACTACCAAATAGCCCCCTGTTTTCTTTGGGCGTATGTTCAATGATAAAAGATACTGAGCCAGTTAAAGCTCCGCCCATAGAAAGACCTTGCATAATCCTAATTATAATCATTAGAATAGTTGACGTGATACCAATGCTTTCATAGGTTGGTAAAAAACCTATCGCAGCTGTAGGAATTGCCATACACATAATAGCAGTACTTAAGGCTACTTTACGTCCAAATTTATCGCCAATAACACCGAAAAATATTCCACCTAGTGGTCTCATTAAATATCCTACTGCAAACACTAAAAACACTTTTAGTAAGGCCGCACTTGGTTCAGATTCTGGAAAGAATTTTTGTCCAATACTAGGTGCTAAATGTCCAAATAAAGCGTAATCATACCATTCGAAAGTATTAGCTACGCCGCTAGTTAATATTAACTTTCGTTTATTCATGTTTATCCTGTTATTCTAAATTGATCTTTTTAGAAATTTAGCGCCGTATTTATTTATTTGCTCAATTCTTTTTTTTCCGAATATATGATAAACAAAGTTGAAGGAACAATAATTAAAGCCCCCCATAAAGTTTCTTCATCGGGTATTTCATTGAAAACAATATAAGCAATAATAGCCGTGACTATTAATTCAATATACCTGTAGGGTGAAAGAGCTGTGACATCGATTGCTGCAAAAGCTTTTAATAAGAAGAATAATATTAAATTTGCACTAGCTCCCAAAATAAACAGTAGAAGTAATTCTTCCATTGTTGGTGTTATCCAATATTGCAGGGCAAATGGCAATGCCAGCAATGCAGTAACAATAGCTGAATAAAAGAGCATACTAATCATAGATTCTTGGATTATAAACTTTTTATTAATAATATCCAAGATTGCAAAAGCCATTGCAGCAGCCACGAATATTAAAACTTCTGGATTAAAATTTTCTGAATTAGGTGATAAGGTTACAATTAACCCAGAGAACGCCACTATAGTAACAACCCAGCGTTGCCAAATTATATTTTCACTTAGAAAAAATACTCCAAGTATCAAAACAAAAATAGGTATCATAAAGCTAACAACGGTTGCTGTAGTGACCGGTGCAAGCGTTAAACCATAAGTCCAGCCAGCAATTCCTAAAAATAACAATAATCCCCTAAGAAAATGCACTATTGGGCGACTTGTTTTAAGAGTAGATGTTCCATAATAAATGACAAAAGGCAATAAAGTCATCGTGCCAAACATAAAGCGGAAAAATGTAATTTCATAGCTATGCAAGCGTATTCCAGCATATTTAGAAATAACATCATTTATTGAGCTACTAAATAAACTTAGAATAAACCATGATACTCCAACAAAATAAGAGCGTAATTTAGTGTCCATAATTAAATACCAAAACTAATTGTTTCTATAATTTAAATACTAAAATTAATTATTTAATATGTAAATTTGATACAAATATATAGTGAAAATGGTTAATAGTGAAGGTATTTTTAAAAAAATATTTGTTGCTTTATTCATCACACATAAATTTTTTCATAAAAGAAACTTGCATATATAGTGTTTCTGTGTAGATCATTCTACATGTTTTAGTCTAGTATGATAGCAAGCACAAATTGTTACTAAAATTTTAAGAGAAATAATATTATGAAATCTATACAAAACATTCTTATTGCCTTTATATTTTTAATAGCAAGCTCCGCCTCTGCAAGTAATAACGATTATGATGCAAATTATTACGAAGATGAAGGGTCTTTACTATTTAAAATTCGTGGATTTTATATTAATGCTCCTGTAAAAATAAAAACAGCACCAATTAATGGTGCTGAAAAGCCAGGAAAATTGCTTCAAAATGGTTATGGTTTTGATACAGCTACTACATATTTCTTTACAGATAATATTGCTGCTGAGCTGTCACTAGGTCTAGGTATGTTAAAAACAAAAAGTTCTGCTATTAAGAAAGCATCCACTGCTTATGGTGATGGTACTGGCTCTGCTGGAAAAAAAAATGATATATTTTTCGTTCCATTAGCCGCTACTGTGCAATATCATATTGCACCATTTGGGGCTCTTAGGCCTTACATTGGCGGTGGTTACCATGGTGCCTATTTATATACGCGTTCAAAAGCAATCAAAGTTAGACCAGGTCATGGTGCAGTATTGCAAGCTGGAATAGATTTTATGGCAAAAGATGATACGCTAATTACGTTTGATATCAGACAATATTTCTTGAAATCAAAAGTAACATTTAAGAAAGGTATCTTATCTTCTAATAATCCTATGGTTAGTGATGTTTCTTCAAAAGTAGATTATAACCCATTAGTAGTATCAATTGGCTTTGGTTTTAAATTTTAAAATATACTGATGAATTACGAGCTAGAGTGTTTCACTAACATTATTTAGGTATTATTGCATCTGGTGGTCTTATATAGAGCGGTTCTATAGACGTCATCTCCCCTTTGTTAATTTTATCATCTGCGAATCTGGCGGTATGTATTGCTCTAATTGTTGGAAATCTTGGTAGTATAGTTAAATTATCCAGTCCTTTTAATTCTGGGTAAATAATGGGCATACCGCTACCTGCACAGATAATTTTACCTTTAGTTTGTTTTAATAAATTTATTACATCTATATTATTGACTAACATAGGCTTTGTTTTAGTGTTATTTTGCATGAATTGCTGTACATAAACTTGATTTCGGTAGGCGTTCAAGGCGATAAATGCAGAATCATAGTCTTTTATTTGCATCTGCATACGGTAATGGGCTGATTCAAAGTTATTTATAGCTACACCCTGCATATTACTTGCATATAATATACCCTTAGCAACTGCTAACCCTATTCTAATACCTGTAAAGCTTCCAGGTCCAACTGTGACTGCTAAATAATCTAGGTCTTTATATTGTTTGCCTGTGTTTTGTAATGCACGTTCAATTATAACCATTAGGCTTTCTGCTTGCATGGAAGGACGCATCTCTTGCTCGAAGGATAAAATATTCTGCCCTTCAGAAATTGCGACCGAGCAACTATTGCTAGAAACATCAAAGCAAAGAATCTTGTTCATAGTCATTGAATTATCTATTGTAATTAAGTTAGAGTATAAAATATATAGCTGAACTTTTGTATAATATATATAAAAACTATGAAAATAATCTCAGGGTCAAGTAATCCAAATTTAGCAAAGCATATTTCAAAAGAAATTGGTCATGAGCTACTTAATACTAAAATTGATAATTTTAATGATGGCGAAATCAGAGTACAAGTATTTGATGATCTTGGCGAAGATATAATCATAGTACAGTCAACGAGCACACCAGTGAATAATAATTTAATGGAATTATTATTGCTTGCAGACACAGCAAAACGTGCTGGAGCTAAAAATATTGTAGCGATTATACCATATTTTGGTTATAGCCGTCAGGATCGTTGTACTTATAAACATGGTCCCATTTCAGCGAGTTTAGTAATAAAAATGATCGAAGCAGCTGGTATTACTGAAATTATTACGCTTGATTTACATTCAAATCAACTAGAAGGAATGTTTAATATACCAGTTAAAAATTTAAGCACAGAAAATATATTTTTTCCATTATTATACAATAAAAAAAATATCATAGTGGTATCACCAGATATTGGTGGTATTGCAAGAGCAAGGAATTATAGCTCGTTACTTGGCAGTGATTTAGCTATAATTAATAAAAGCCGTGATACTAATAATATTCCTACAATGAGCGAAGTTATTGGCAATGTTCAAGGTAAAAATTGTATTATTATTGATGATATAGTAGATGGCGCAAGCACAATATGTATGGCAGCAAACTTATTATTGGCAAGTGGTGCTGCGAATATTGAGGTAGTCGTTACACATGCTGTACTTTCTGGTAATGCTATTAGTAAAATAGAGCAATCCTTTATTAAGAATATTTATATTTCTGATTCGATACACCACCAACATTTGCCAGCAAAATTTAAAGTTCTAGCTGTGCATGAATTAATTGGATCTATATATCGTAATTAATCTATAGTATGTTTAATTAACAATTATCTGAGGGTAAAATAATTGATTTATATATAATTAATGCTTGTTTTTTAGTAACCACACCTTGGCAGTAAGATCTAGATGGATTTACTAGTAATTTAGCCATTGCCTCCCGACCTAAAAGCATTCTATGATTCATTATATCACGATTTGTAAGGGTGATATTAATATCCCATTTTACTGAGCCTATTTGTATTGGTGAGCATATTAAAATGCGTTTTTCGCTATGACCATTTGAGCTTCTAATTGTACGTATATCAATAATTTTAGCGCGTGATTTCTGGCAAATAACATCATTTCTTTGTATTGGGTGAATTATAAATTCAGCAAACTCTTTACCATCATGTTTAATGATATTAATGTCATAAGCATGTAAAGCCGAAGTTTTGGCCCCGGTATCAATTTTTACTTTGATTAAAGGGATATTAAGCATTGGTAATTTAGCCCATTCTCTCCATCCTATTAATAAGGGTGGTTGTCCTATCATTCTAAATTCTCATCATATTCAGCTATTTCTTCAGCAACCGCCCATATATCATCAAAAGTTGCTATATGAAATAAGGCATCCCCATTATTTACTAAAGGTATCATGGTCATGCCTATGATAATACCAGTATGGTTTGCCAATACAGAATGTTTCTTAAGTCCAAATGGACCATAAATAATAGCTATTATCTCGCCTTCTTTAACGGTATTGCCTATTTTTTTTCTAACCTGCATACTGCCACTATAAGGAGCTCTAATCCAATGGCTAGAATTTGCACGAAATACTTCACGCTCCTTGGAAAGTTTATTTTTTACTAGCGACTTATCTAACATCCCTATACTACATAAAGTAGTAATAATTCCATTTTCGGCAGAACGGATTACTTTTTCATCATACCGTAGGGCCTCACCGCCTTCAAATAGTAATATTTTAATATTTTTATCTGCTGCAGCCTGTCGTAATGATCCATCTCTTGCATTAGAATTTAAAATCACTGGAACACCAAATGATTTAGCTAGAGCGTTAATTTCTGGATTATCTAATGCGGCTCTTATATGTGGCAAATTGTATCGATGCGCGCTACCAGTATGTAAATCAATACCATAATCACATTTCATAACGACTTCATTCATGAACTTATAAGCAAGTTGACTAGCAAGAGAGCCTTGTTTAGAGCCAGGAAAAACTCGATTTAGGTCTCGACGATCTGGTAAATAACGTACATTGCGATTAAAACCAAAGACATTGACTATTGGTACAATAATTAGAGTTCCTTTTATTTGAGATAATAACTTCTTATGTGTTAATAGCCTACGAATTACCTCAATTCCGTTTATTTCGTCACCATGAATTGCAGCAGAAATAAATATTGTTGGACCATCTTCTTTACCTCTAATGACCTCCACTGGAATTTTCATCTCTGTGTGATCAAATAGCCTAGAAATTTCTATGCCTACGTGCCTTCGTTGTCCTGCTTCTATTGTTACTCCTTCAATAATTAAAGTTTTTGTCATAAAATAATTACCCTTTACTATATATTTGAGCTTTAGGTCTTTTAACCATATCCTTCTCAATATATTCTATAATGTTATTAGCAACATCTTTTCCCGTTGTCTTTTCTATGCCTTCAAGACCAGGAGATGAGTTTACCTCAAGTACTAGTGGCCCTCTATAGGAGCGAATCAAGTCCACACCAGCTACGTTAAGCCCTAAAACTTTAGCTGCTTGCACAGCTATAGCTCTTTCTTTAGGCGTAATTTTTACCATTTCTGCCTTACCACCATTATGTAAGTTTGAACGGAACTCGCCTTCTACACCTTGCCTTTTCATTGCGGCAACCACTTTGTCTCCAATCACGAAACAACGAATATCGCTACCAGCCGATTCTGCAATAAATTCTTGTACTAGAAAATCTGCGTGCAAATCTAGAAATGCCCCAATAAGGCTTTCAGCAGCTTTTGTAGTTTCAGCCAGCAACACTCCTTTACCCTGAGTGCTGCTGATTACTTTTACAATTAGCGGCGCTCCTCCAACAGATTTGATTAAATGTGCTGTAGCATTACCAGAGTGAGCATAACTAGTAACGGGAATTCCCACATGCTTTCTTGCTAGTAATTGGTGAGCACGCAATTTATCTCTAGATCTTGTGATTGATACTGAGCCATTCAATGTATAAACACCAGCTACTTCAAACTGCCTTAATACCGCGCTTGCATACATAGTTACGGATGCACCTATACGTGGTATTACTGCATCAAATTCTAATTTTTTCTGTATATTTTTATTTATATAGTGAACATCAGGAGTACTTGCAGTGATGTTCATATAGCATTTCAAAGGATTTACCACCTTAACTTCATGCCCTCTATCCTCTGCAGCTTGAATTAGTCTCATTGTAGAGTAGTTATTTGCGTTGCGTGATAAAATACCTATACGCATAATTTTATCCATGATTAATGATATATTAAAATTTGAAAGCTGATAACATAATATCGCCTTGTTTTTTACGTAATGCAAGATCTAATATATATCTATATTTGGTTAAAGGATCTATTAAATCTTCTTTTTAAGAAAAATGCCGTATACTAGGGAATTTAAGTTGATTGATTTATTAGTTTTTTTACCGTGCAGCAACTTCTGAGGATAATTTAGATTTTAACTTTTCAAAGATCATTACAAAACCGCCATTGCCAAAAACGCTTCCTAAAGTACAAAACGGGTCAAAAAGAAGATAAGTAGTAAGTATAATAGTACTCATCTCAGAAGTAAATCCTAGATTAGCTTCAAGTACTGGTGTCATAATTAAAATAGTACCACCTGGAATGCCTGCAGAAGCAAATTTTGCCAGCATATAAGAGATTGCAAATAATACATACTTATCTATACTAGGGAAGTGGTTATATTCCAAAATATATAAAGATATTGCCATTAGAGGAATAGCAAGTGCATCTCCTATCATGTGAGTATTAGTTATGAAAGGCACAATACGCTTTGGTAAATCTTGATCTTCTGCGTTTTTAATTGTGCCATGAATTAGTACTGGCATAGCAGCAGCACTAGACATAGTGCTAAATCCTACTAGAGATGCAGGTATAATATTTTTTAAAGAAGTAAAGGTCTTATGTATATTAAATACATTTACCAGCAAATATAACGTCCCTATATAAACAACGTACAGCAAAATAATTACGGATAATAATGGCATAAAATTCTTAAATAGAACAGTTAGTAAGCCATTATGCTGAGCTTTTAATATAAATCCTAAGATAAATATAGGTAACACCGGAGTAAAGCACTTAGCTAAAAATTTATTTGCAATATTAGAACCTTTTGTTGCAACGCGTTTTAAAGGCTCATTATTTTTTGCGCTAGCATATATTCCTAGTAATAAACCAATAACTAGCGCTATTGAGTTATCACATAGTTTAGGTAATTTAAATATATAATATGGTTTAAGTTCTAACGAGGATTGCACAATATTATTAGTTACAATAAAATCTTGTGTAAAAAAACCTACTGGATATGCTACCATTACAGCAGTAAAATTCGAAATACAAACTAAAGCCAATAACAAACCCGTAAATATCACAAAGCCACCCGATAGCTGTGAAAAGCTAGCAAAGACAAGAAAAAATACTATTGCCGGTAATATAAAGAGTAATAACTCTTTCATAACCAAACTAGTTGTTAAAAATAGTGATTTTAAATATTCGGGTAAAAAATCTCCGAATAGGAAAACACTTAATATAATGAATATTAATTTTGCAGGTAAGCTAAAGAAAATTTTGCTGAAATTTATAATCTAAGCCTCTTCAGGATCATAATTAAAGATGCGCAAAACTTAACATAAATTTATACTAGTTGTCAATAATTAGTATAAATTTATATGGAATCTAATGTTCTAATCTTCGCTTTATAATGAATTTCATTTTGTGACATTACAACTGTTGCTGGTCTAAATCTTTCAACTACAGATCTTACATAAGGTCTAGTATAAGAGCTAGTTAACAGGACTGGTACATGTCCTTTAACAGCTTGATCATCAAAAGATTTTTTGACTTTAACCACGAACTCTTGAAGTTTAGATGGCAACATAGATAGTTGTTTGTCACCACTGCCATCATCAACTAAACTTTCTATAAAAACTCTTTCCCATTCTGGAGATAACGCCACGATAGGAATAAATCCTTCACGATTAGTATTGTGATGACATATTTGTCTTGAAAGTTGTGATCTTACTGCCTCAGTCATCGACATTAAATTTTTATTAGCACGCGCAGAATCAGCTACGGACTCTAAAATACTTGGTAAATCACGGATGGAAATCATTTCAGATAATAAATTTTGTAATACTTTTTGTAACGATGCAACAGAAACTACATCTGGAATTATATCCTTTAGAAGTTGTTTATGTTCCTCATTCATTTGGTTAAGCAGTTTCTGTGTTTCACTATAAGATAATAAGTCAGTAATATTTTCTTTTATGAGCTCTGTTAGGTGCGTTGTTAGAACTGTTGATGGATCAACAACTGTACAATTATTGAATAATGCTTCTTCTTTGTAACTTTCTTCAATCCATTTAGCTGGCAAACCAAATGCTGGTTCTTTCGTGCTTTCTCCCGGGATATCAATATCTGCACCTTGAGGATCCATGATCATTAATTTGCCCGGCCTGACTACACCTCGACCAGCTTCAAGTTCTTTAATTTTGATTACATAAGTATCAGTATCAAGTTGAATATTATCTTGTATGCGTACTGACGGCATAATAAAACCATATTCTTGTACAATTTGTTTACGCAGCCCTTTAATTTGTTCAGTTAAATTATGTCCATTATTATTATTTACTAAAGACATTAATCCATACCCTATTTCCACCCTAATTAAATCAAGATTTAATATCTCTGAAATATTATCGCTAGATGAATCTTTTCCGCCTTCAGATACTTTGCCATCAGATCTAGCTATATCAGAAGTGGAAGAATCTCGCGTTCCCCCAATAGTTAGTCCTTCTTTTTTCTTTGTTAAAAAACTACTATAAGCAGCACCACCTACAGCAAAAGAGATTATTGCAAATGGCACGAATGGTAATCCAGGTAAGAAAGCCATCATAGCAATAACTATGGAAGTCATCATCAGCGCTTGAGGATAGTTACTTAATTGACCGAAGATCATTTTATCAGTTGATCCTGTTGAGCCAGCTTTAGTTACCAATAAACCAGCCGACATTGAAACAATCAAGGATGGTATTTGAGAAACCAGTCCATCACCAATAGTTAGCATAGTGTAGGTTTGTACAGCAACATCAAATGATAGGTTTTTTTGTACAATCCCAACAATCATTCCACCGATAAGATTGATAAAAGTAATAATCAAACCAGCTATAGCGTCACCTCGAACAAATTTGTTTGCCCCATCCATAGCTCCAAAGAAAGTACTTTCATCTTCTAATTCTTTACGTCGTTTTTTGGCGGTAACTTCGTCTAGAAGTCCAGCTGCTAAATCTGCATCAATAGCCATTTGTTTACCAGGCATAGCATCTAAGCTAAATCTAGCGGCTACTTCAGCAATACGCCCAGAACCTTTAGTAATCACAATAAAGTTAATTAGGGTAAGTATAAGAAATACTATCAAACCAATTACTACATTTCCTTGCATAACAAAGCCGCCAAAAGCTTCAATCACTGCTCCAGCTGCATCAGAACCAGCATGACCTTTAGAAAGAATTAATCTGGTAGAAGCAATATTTAGCGCTAATCTAAGTAGTGTGGTAACAAGTAATATCGTAGGAAAGACACTTAAATCTAGAGGTTTATGAATAAATAAGGTTGTCATCAAGATAATAAAAGCTATACCGATAGAAAAAGCTAGTAAAAAATCTAGCATGAAAGTTGGTATAGGAAATAATAACACCATCAAAATGCCCACTATCGAACAAGCAAGTGCTATATCACCATAATCTGTAATTCTTTTTAATACGTCAAACATTCAAACCAAAAATATATCTATTAAGTACGTGTATTTTAAAGAAGTTTTACATTTTTGCAATTGCTCTTTTCTTTTATGTTTCATTAGGTGGTCTTTTTATAGCACAGATCATTAGTAAATATTTTTAAAATTCCTTGAATTGCAGATTTTATTTCAATTGCCACCTAAGAGTTTTGAGTGCTAGTCATATATAATTTTTTTATATAACTTGCGAAAATAAACTAATATTGATAGATTTTATACACTAAAACATGAATTACTGAAAGCTTATGGCAGGAAAAATTATAGGGATATATCCAGGAACTTTTGATCCAATCACTAATGGTCATGCGGATATAATATCTAGAGCAAGCGGAATAACAGATACTTTGATTTTAGCAATATCTACATCAACCGTTAAAAACCCTATGTTTTCTATAGACGAACGCTGCGAAATGGCTAGAATATACCTAGACAAATATGACATTGCTTCTAACGTAGAAGTAATGCAATTTGATGGATTACTTGTTAAATTTGCTAGTCAAGTGGGTGCTAATTTTATTGTCAGGGGGCTACGTGCTGTGTCCGATTTTGAATATGAATTTCAAATGGCTTGCATGAATGCACGCTTAGATGAAACAGTTGAAACTATTTTTCTACCTGCTTCTGAAAAAAATCAATTTATTTCCTCACGCCTAGTTAAAGAAATAGCAAGTATGGATGGTGATATTTCAGCTTTTGTAATACCAGAAATCAAAAAAAAGATATACACATATTATAAAAATAATAAAAAATGAACCATTCAAAATGTACCTTACAAATAAGCAAAAATATAATTAAAGAAAATTACAAAGTGTTGTGCGCTACTTCATTGACTGAAGTAGCGGCTGTAGTAAAAGCTAATGCTTATGGCCTTGGTGTGCAGCATATAACCCCTATTTTAAAATATTCTGGTTGCAAGCATTTTTTTGTTTCATCATTTGATGAAGGAATAGAGCTAAGAAAAATATTAGGATCTAAAGTAAATATCTATATATTGATTGGTGTTTTTAAAAATGAGGTAGAAACATTTTTAGAATATGGTTTAATACCTGTTCTAAATCATTTAGGACAAATTAAAATTTGGCAAGAATACGCCTTAAAACTTAATAGAAAAATGCCGTGTATTATTCATGTGGATACAGGTATGCATAGGCTTGGTATGCCACTATCTGAGCTTGAGTCGCTAGATGTAAAGACAGATATGTATAAGCTTGATATATTGTATATTATGAGCCACCTAGCATCTTCTGAAGAAATTAAAAATCCTTCTAACCTTGAGCAACTGAATAAATTTAAACAATATACAGCAAAATTTTCTGGAATTAAACGTAGCTTATCCAACTCTAGCGGTCTTTTTTTAGGAAAAAATTATCATTTTGACTTAGCAAGACCAGGCGGAGCTATTTACGGCATCAATCCTACTCCCTACCTTGGTCACTCTGATATTAGAAATCCTGTTAAGCTGTTTGCGCCAATTGTTCAAGTACATCATTTAGCTCCTGGGGGCCGGCTTGGTTATAATGCTACTTATACTAATAATAATGCTCAAAGTTGCCCAATTGCCACTATACCTATAGGCTATGCTGACGGTTTTTCTAGATCTTTGAGTAACAAAGGTGAGGTATATATTAATGGTTTTAAAGCTCCTATAATCGGTAGAGTCTCTATGGATTTGACTACCATTGACGTATCAAATATTCCTACTGAAGAAATTTTCCTAGGAGCATCAGTAGAAGTAATTGGTGATAATTGCACTCCAGATAATTTGGCAAAACTTTCTGGAACAAATAGCTATGAAATTCTAACAATGCTTGGCGATCGCTATGAAACAATATATAATTAATGATTAATTAGCTATTGGATTTAAAATATGATCTCTGCAATTCAAACTTTAGGTAGCAAATCTATTAATTTCACTAGGCAACTTGGTGTACTTGGAATATTTGTATCAAAAACAATTTTTAGCCTTACTAGAAGACCTTTCTATTTAAAATTAATTCTCAGACAGTTAATTGTTATAGGTTACTACTCATTGCCAGTAGTTGCTATGACTGCCTTTTTCTCAGGCGCCGTTCTTGCATT
The DNA here is from genome assembly GCA_963934885.1 of uncultured Rickettsiaceae bacterium. Lineage (GTDB taxonomy): Bacteria > Pseudomonadota > Alphaproteobacteria > Rickettsiales > Rickettsiaceae > Megaera_A. The sequence goes on from CAWWAI010000002.1 coordinate 42,835, forward strand.
ACAAAGTTATACTGGCTTTTCACGCTTTTCTGCCGAAAGTTCAATTGCAACCGTTGTAGTATTATCCATTACGCGCGAATTAGGTCCAGTACTTGCAGGGCTTATGGTGGCAGGCAGAGTAGGGGCATCTATCGCTGCTGAAATTGGAACAATGCGCGTAACAGAGCAAATTGACGCACTCTATACACTCTCTACCGATCCTATTAAATATCTAGTAGTACCACGTGTTCTTGCTGCTATTATAACATTACCTTGCTTAGTACTAATTGGCGATATAATTGGTGTTATGGGTGGTTATTTAGTTAGTACCTATAAGCTTGGATTTAACAGCACAAGCTACATTATAAACACAGCTACATACTTGGAATCCATAGATGTTATTTCTGGATTGGTCAAAGCAGCAATTTTTGGTTTTATTATTTCAATAATGAGCTGCTATCATGGATATTATTCCGATAAAGGAGCAAAAGGAGTGGGTTCTGCAACCACTGCGGCGGTTGTAAGTTCATCGATTATGATCTTAATAAGCAACTATTTAATAACTGAAGTATTTTTTAGCTAATGACAAAAAACCTAAAATTTGAAATAAAATCGTTGCATAAATCATTTGGGAATCACCATGTTCTCAAAGGAATAGATCTTAAAGTAAAAAAAGATAGCTCTTTGGTAATTTTAGGAGGCTCTGGATCTGGAAAATCGGTGTTGATCAAATCTATGATAGGATTGATAAGACCAAACTCTGGTAGTATTTTATACGATAATAATGAATCGATTGGACTTTCAGATAAAGATCGTTTAGCAATTTTAGAAAATTGCGGTTACTTATTTCAAGCAGGCGCCTTATTTGACTCTTTAACTGTACAAGAAAACATTACCTTTTTTGCACAAAAATTACATTCATTAAATAAATCTGCTATTAAAGAACTAGCTAGCAGGAAATTACATTTAGTTGGTCTAACAGATAGAATATTAAATTTATACCCATCGGAACTTTCCGGTGGTATGCAAAAAAGAGTTTCATTAGCGCGTGCAATTTGTACAGATCCGAAAATCATATTTTTTGATGAGCCAACAACAGGTTTAGATCCAATCATGGCTAATGTTATTAATGATCTTATAATAAAAGTTAGAGACGAATTAGGAGCTACTACCATAACTATTACACATGATATGGAAAGTGTTCGTAAAATAGCTAAAGAAGTAGCTTTTTTGTACGATGGAAGAATTCTATGGTCAGGGGATATAAGTGAAATGAACAATGCAGAAAATCCGTATTTACAACAATTTATAAATGGAAGAACTCAAGGCCCTATTACTCTTTGAATTCTATGTATTTTATTATTGACTTCATCTGTTTTGGGTATATACTGCATTCCAATTGTTTTAATATTTACGTGAGAATTTGCAGATATGTTCGCAGTTGTAAAGACAGGTGGAAAGCAATATAAAGTTGCAAGAAATAGCATAATAAAAGTTGAAAAAATTGAAGGCCAACCAGGTAGCAAAATAGAGCTCGATCAAGTTCTATTGTTAGGTGAGGCTTCAAAAGCATCCTTCATTGGTACACCAATGGTAAAAGGTGCAAAAGTAACGGCTGAAATTACTAGCCAATTTAGAGATGATAAAATTATTGTTTTTAAAAAGAAAAGACGTCAAAATTATCGTCGTAAAACTGGTCATAGACAAGATTTGACTGAATTAAAAATCTTAGACATTGTAAAAAAATAAGGTAATAGGATATGGCAACCAAAAAAGCCGGTGGTAGTTCCAAGAATGGTCGTGATTCGGCAGGCCGAAGGCTAGGAGCAAAAAAAGGTGACGGTCAGGGAGTAATTCCTGGTAATATTATTATGCGTCAACGTGGTACAAAAATTCGCCCTGGAAAAAATGTAGGAATGGGAAAAGATCATACTCTTTTTGCATTGATTGAAGGTAAAGTAGAGTATCTTACCAAGGCAACTTTTAAGCTAGTCAATGTAGTTTAATTTTGTATATATATAGTTTGAGCAAAAAAAGGGAAGCAAACTTGCTTCCCTTTTTTTATAATACCAATGCCATTTTTAAATACTACATTATTACTCTTCTCTTACCTATAATCATAGACTTGTTACAAATGATTTGCTTTTTCAAACCCATTAAGGTCTATAATAATATTAGTTAATCTGGTATATAGAAATCATACTACATAAAAATAATGGCTATAATAGAAGAAGGTACTTGCCTTATTAAGTTTGTAAATCAACAAGGACTTGGTTGCGGTAAAACCCCCCTTGGTTTAGTAGAAGTACCCTATTCTCTTCCAAATGAAATTATAAGTTTTGAAAGACATGAATATCGAAGACAATCTAATTGTTTGCTTAAAAAAATTGAACAATCCTCGGTTCATAGAATCATACCAGAATGTAAATATTTTGGTAGATGTGGCGGATGTATGCTTCAACACATGGATCAACAAACGTACGATGATTTTAAGCTGAGTCTTATAAAAAACGTTTTGCCGTCTAGTGTTGTGATTAATCCTATCGTTACTATCCCCAAAGGAAATCGTCGTCGTGTTAACCTACAAGCACTTAAAAAAGATGAGCGTATTTTTCTTGGATTTTATCGTTTTCATTCACATCAGATCATCGACATTGACAGTTGCCCAGCTATAATGAGTTCATTATCTGAGATACTTATACCGCTTAAAGAAATGTTTATGAATATTTTAGAACATAGACAAAAAGCAGAAATTTTTCTAACACAAGCAAGTAACGGTATAGATATGCTCATCGAGTTGCAGAATCTTGCTAGCCTTACACTAAAACAAGATGTTGGGTTAAAAGACTTTGCAAAAAAAAATGGCATTATTAGATTGCAATTACGTTTATTGGACAAAACTAACACTTTATTTGAGAGTGAAAAACCATATATTTTATTAGGCAATAAAAAAGTAGCTACTGATGCTAAATGCTTTCTACAAGCAAGCTTTTTATCAGATCAAATATTAGTAGAATTAGTAGAGCGATATTTGCCCCAAGAAGAAGCTACGGTAGCTGACTTATTCTGCGGCCGTGGCACTTTCTCTCTACCCCTTAACAAACGTTTTAAAATCGAAGGATTTGAATCGGATGTAACGGCCTTGCATGCTCTAGAAGAGGCTGCAGAAGGAACAATAAAGTTGTATAAACGTGATTTATTCACTACTCCTTTAACAAAGGCAGAACTACAATCATATCGCTTTGTGATTATCAATCCACCAAGAGCAGGTGCTTTAAAACAAATTAAAGAACTAGCATATAGCACGTGTAAGATAATAGTTTATATTTCTTGTAATCCAGAGAGCTTTGCCAGTGATGCAGCTATCTTAGAAAAAGGTAAATATAAGCTAGTTGAAGTTACTCCAGTAGACCAATTTTACTGGAGCTCGCATCTTGAAATTGTAGGAATTTTTGCCTTAACTGAATAAAAATATGGCTAATAAATGCACGTCTTTAAAAGGCAATATTATTTTTTAACTAAATAAGTAAAATCTGCTGCAGATTTACAGAATGTTTCCTTTATATAAAAAACTGCTACAATTACAGAAATTACTGATAAAATTACAAGTACACTAAATACTGATTGGTACTCGGCAAGTATAGTTTCATTTCCTTGTTTTGTATTATCTAACAATAAACCAATTAATGGTGCATTAAAAGCTGCAATAAGGACTACCATACCATTATTTAATCCAAAACCTATAGCAACAAACTGTTTTTTAAAATGTTCAGCTATAGTAGCAAAACCAACAGATTGACCACCAGCACTTATTCCCAAGAAAAAGAATGAAATAGTCAAATAGCATACTGGTAAATATAAAATAGATATTATTGAGAATAGCCCAATTACTGCAGCAAAAATCATAACAGATTTTCTTCTTTGCAATAAATCAGAAAAGTAACCAAGCAATGGACAACCTATAGCATACCCTATCCATGATGTTGTAAGCATGTACGAAGATGCACTTAAAGATACGCCCTTTTGAATCAGAAAGGATCTTCCTTCATTCTCTGAAAGATATTCAATTGTAAAGTATAAAGAGGTCGATAAAATTGCTATGAACCATGGTTGAGTCCTAGTAAATAATCGTTTAATGGAAGAAGTCAAACTCTCAGGTTTATGTAGAATAATATATTTTCCTGCTTTTTGCTGATTATTCTCAATAAATAAAATAGATAAAATAGATAATATAAATCCAAAAGCTCCTAAATATACAAATATTTGACGCCAAGTAAATCCCATATTTTCTGATAAACTATGCAGAGGACCTGTAGCTGCCATAGGTCCTAAAGTACCAATAAATTGTGATAAACCAATAAAAATAGCGCAATAACGGTGAGGCATCCAATCATATACTGACATTAACAAACAAATAAAACCAAAAGCAGCGCCAAACCCCATAACCCCTCGGCAAAATATTGCTGTTTCATAACTATATGAATAAGCAAAGCATGTAGAAGATACAGAGCAAGTTAATGTTGCTATAATTAGAGACTTTTTTAAACCTATATGATTTACAATAACTCCAACTGGTAGCTGCATTGCTCCATAAACAATAAGAAACAAGGTTGTACTTAATAAAGAAAACTGAAAAGATGTTAATTGTAGATCTTGCATTATAGCATTTTGATACGTGCCTGTTACAGTCCGTAGAAAAAATTCATATAGGAAGAACATTGCGCACAGCCCCCACACGACAAATCCTTTTATTCTGAATTTATTATCTTGCACGTGTACTTAAACCTATCCTAGATCACTATCTTGTTGATTCTTGTTCCACTCTTCAATGACATTTTCTGCTTTTTCATTATCTAAAAAAGATGCAACTTTAAATATAGGCAACCCTTCATGAATTAAAGGAGATGTATTAATGCCAACAATAACCCCTTTTTGTGAAGACCTAATCGATTCAATTATATCTGATCCAAATGGATCACTTATTGTACCTAGGACGGTATTTTTTTCTATAACTTGTCCAAGAGATACAGTGGTATGCAATATCCCTCCTTTATGTGAAACTATCCAGTCTTCTTCTCTAGAAAAAATAGGTAGGATTTCTGTAAGATGTTCTTTTGACAGCATATTAATCGCACACATAACATTTCTGACACCATCTACACCTAAAATTATAGCATTTTCATCAAAACGCATTGCCTCTCCTGCTTCATAAACTAATAAGGGTACTTGCAGATCTTCTGTAGTTTGTCTTAAATGATTTCCCACTAAAGAAACGTTTGTTACCACAGGAGATTGAAATGCTTTTGCTAATTCCTTAGTTTGCTGGTTATCAAAATTACAATATACTTGAGGCAAAATATTATGATTAATACCCCCTGTTTGTAATTCTATACAATAATCTGCTTTTTTGAGAATTTCATTTGTAAAAAGAAACGCAATACGCTCGCCATAACTACCATCTTCATTACCTGGAAAGCATTTAGCTAAATTTCCTCCCGAAGGAAGAGCAGAAGGATAATGAGTCAACGCATAAACATTTACAACTGGAATTGCTATTATAGTACCAGAAATTTGTGACGCATCTAAAGATGAAATTAATCTATTAATAATTTCAATGCCGTTTAATTCCGTACCTTTTAGACCAGAAAAAACAACTAAACATGGACCTTCTTTTTTTCCATGAATTATCTTAATTGGCATATAAAGAGGTGAGCATTGATATTGTTCTGGCATTGGCATTGCTAAATTTGCTACTTCACCAGGATGAATGATTGTATCACATATTTGTATTTTTTTATTTGCCATATATTTTCTATTTTAAGTTTTTTATTTAACGTAGGAATATCTAGGATTACAAGTGATCTGCTCTGGTAAAATCGCATGAATTTTACGTAACAAATAAGTATTAGGAGAGGTAATTTTATTTCAAATTATCAATTATACCTGGAAAAACATCCAGAGTCTCGGAAGATAAATCTTTTAATTGATCAGCATGTAATAAACTATCACCAAAAAATGATAAATGAGAAGACCCATATACAGGAAATAATTCATCTATAATAGTTTTAGGATTTTTTGTTTTTTTCATTTTTATCCCAAGCCCAGATTTGAACCGAACCATACCATATTTTAATATCGTATTCAACAAATTTAACTATTTTTTATCACTTAAAAAATTATAAGCAACATTAAACACCTTGTTTTCAATACTTATCTTTTTATGAACACCTAATTTCTCAGCAACTAAGGCAATCATTCCAACTAAAAAATTAGTAGTTTCTTGGGCCATTTTTGTCTGTTTCTTTTTGTCTGACAAGCCTTCAATAGTTTCTAAATTATGTAATCTATCAAAGCTTTTGATAAATAGTGCTTCATAATCATCGATTGCATATAATTCTTCAATTGTTTCTCTTAAAGCAAGCTTAATCTTCTTACCATCCACATAACGTATTTTTGTTAATCTAGCCACCATTTGTGCTATACGAGGATTAAACTCTTTTTCTATCATTTCAATAGTACAATCACTATCCTCGACCACATCGTGGAGTATGCTTGCAATAATGACATCTGTTTTTAAATAATATTTTGCTACATTCAAAGCAACTTCCAGTGGGTGCGAATAATAAGGTATATTTCCTATTTTTCTCATTTGACCAGCATGCCATTTTTTTGCGAATATAATGGATTTTTTTATTAATTTAATATTGATTTTTTTATTGTTTTCTTCGCTAAAAACATTTAGTTTATTTAAAAATCGCGTTGAATATTCACATTTATCTTGAAATTCTTCATATTCATCAGTCAAAGCATAATTAAAATCTTTCTCATTAATTGCTGTATCTATATTAGTCAGATCTTCATTAGGATAATTATAATATGTTCCTTTTTTGATTTCTAATTTTTGTAAATAACTAAGTCCCCATAAATATCCAATCACAGCAGGGATACAAATTATCCAAAGCCCATAATAACCAAATTGATTAGTTAGAGGTATAATAGCAAAAGATGATATTCCATATCCGAATGCACTAGCTACACCATAAATAGTGCCTATAATAGTAAAACGTCTGTCAATAGGATAATATTTTATCCATATACTTATATCAACAAGATTAGTAATACATGATATATAAACAAGACATTGCAAACCAAATAATAACCATACTGATTTGTAAGGAATATTATAAAGCCAGTATGGTATAAATAATAAAGCAATAGCAAATGTATAGATATTTGCTTTTACTATATTTATAGGGTGGTATTTTGTGCACAAATATGCGATCACACCTGAAACAAATACAGTACATATAGAAATTTTGAGATTATGGTTTATTACCTGATCAGCACTCATTCCCCAAACATTTTTAGCAAAATCACCTAAATAAATATATGTAATATAAAAACTTATTGGCATCAAAAATATATTAAAAAATAATCCTAAAACAGCTTTTTTATCTATTTTTTCTTTGTATTCTATAGCTTTATATATCTCACTATATTGCTTACTACTCTCTGTTTTACATTTTAATCTATATTGATGATTAATAAATTCAGGGGTTTCTCTTAATCTTGTTCTAGCCACAGTACCAAGTACTGCTATAACAGCACCTATCCAAAAAGCTAATCGCCAATCAAATTTTGATGATAATGCAAAATAAGCTACTATTAGAGCTAACAAACCACCAGCTCTAGAATGCGTATCAACAATAGCACAAGCAATATATTTGTAAGGAGATTGTAATGTTTCAGTCAAATATATTGTAGCTCCCATAATTTCACCTAAAGAAGAAAAACCTTGTAACATCCTACATAAGATAATTACAATTGTTGCGGTTATTCCAATCTCTTCATACGTGCCAATATTTGCCATTATCAAACATGCACTAGCCATGGAAAAAGTTGTTATAATTATAGTAAATTTCCTACCCAAAGCATCACCAATTCTACCAATTACAAAACCACCGAACGGTCTTAAAATAAAAGTCATAGAAAAAGCAGTAGCTGATAATAAATATTTGGTAGTTGGGTCAGATTGTGGAAAAAATAAATCATTAAGTAATACTGCTAAATGCACATATAGCATCAAATCAAAATATTCTAAAAACGTGCCAATAGATAATAAACAGATAGCTTCTTTTTGCGTTCTATTTAAACTATTTTGATTTTTTTTGTTGGGCATTTGCATGTAATTAATAATTATTTTGTTAATAAATTAATTACAACAAATTTAACCACACATTACAACTAAAAATTACAATTTAAACCTAAAATTGAGTATTTTTAATAATTTATAGGTTTATTTTTGAGCTTTAGAGAAAAGTTGGAAGAAATTATTAGTTGTTTGCAACGCTAATTTCTCGATACTTATACTTTTTAATTCTGCTAAATATTCCACTATATATTTGGTATATGATGGCTCATTAGTTTTGCCACGTTTAGGTACTGGGGCTAAATATGGAGAGTCGGTTTCAACTAGGATTCTATCTATAGGAATATATTTTAATGCTTCACGTATATTTTCAGCATTTTTGAAAGTAACAATTCCTGATATAGAAATATACATTCCTAAATCAAGCATTTTTGTCGCAAATTCTTTTGAAGCCGTAAAACAATGTATCAAGCCGGGAAATTCCTTATGTTTTTTATTCTCGGCTAAAATATTATAAGTATCTTCTTCTGCATCTCTAGTATGTATGATTACTGGCAGCTTATTTTCCTGCGAGGCTATGATATGCTGATGAAACGAATCACGCTGTAACTCTTGGTGAGATAAATCTTTATTATAAAAATAATCTAGACCAGTTTCACCCAAGCCTATTACTTTTTTATCTTCAGCTAGTTGCACTAATGTTTTTGCCAAAGTCACATTTTCTACTTCGCTTGGATGAATACCAACTGATGCAAAAACATTATCGTATTTTTTAGCAATAGTTAGTATCTTATCAAACCCATCGAGTCTAGTACATATAGTTTGTAAATACTGTACGTCTGACTCGATTGCTCGCTTAATTATGTTATCTGTTGAATCATGCTCTATTAGCATATCCAAATGGCAGTGTGAATCGACTATTATCATTAATCTAACCTAGGAAATATTGGTTTTGGCTCTCTAATTGTAGCACCTGGCTGCAGTGCATATTCTTTATTCATATTAATAAAAGTACGCTGATTTTCTGGAACATTCAACTGATCCAACATATTACTTGCTGCATCCGGTGTAAATGGTTGTAACATAATTGCTATATAACGTAATGTTTCTAGTAATGAATAAAGTACTTTTTGCATTTTGTCTGGATCTGTTTTGCGTAAAGCCCAGGGAGCTTCTGCATCTATATAAATATTAGCAAGTTCAGTAATATGCAGAATGTTTTCTATGACTTTATTAATATTAAATGCTTGCATTTGCAGCATATTATTCTCTATGATCGCTGTTATTTCTTTAAATAAAGGAGTTTCATAAATTACGTTAATATATATAGGTTCTATATTTGGCACTTGTCGGTCACAATATTTATAAACAAAAGCACTGGTACGTTGTAATAAATTACCTATTTTATTTGCGAGCTCACTATTATTACGCATAATTAAATTCTGGCGCGAGAAATTACCATCATTGCCAAAATTTATTTCCCGCATTAAGAAATAGCGTGTTTGATCTAAACCAAATTCTTTCACAAGTGCGAAAGGGTCAATAACATTACCCACAGATTTAGAGATTTTTTCTCCTTCATTAGTCCACCAACCATGCGCAACAATAGATTTGGGTAAGTCTAAACCTACTGCCATCAAAAAAGCTGGCCAATATACTGCATGAAAGCGCAAAATATCTTTGCCTACCACGTGTGCAGAAGCTGGCCAAAACTTAGTAAAATCTTGTTGTTCATTTGGGTAACCTAAAGCTGCAATATAATTTGTCAACGCGTCAAGCCACACATAAATTATATGTTCTGGATTACTGGGAACAGGAACTCCCCATTTGAAGCTAGTACGGGAAATAGATAAATCAATCAAACCACCTTTAACAAAGCTAATTACTTCATTACGCCTTGATTTTGGCCAAATAAATTCGGGATTTTGTTCGTAATATTCCAGTAGCTTATCTTGCCATTTTGATAATGCAAAAAAGTAACTTGGTTCCTCTACCCACTCCACCGGAGCACCGGTCGGCGCCAAGCCATCTTCTGTTAGTTCAGATTCGCTATAATACGCTTCGTCCCTAATAGAATACCAACCATCATATTCACCTAAATATATGTTACCACTATCTTTGAGCTTGTTCCAAAAAGCACTTAACGATTGTTTGTGACGCTCTTCAGTAGTACGTATAAAATCATCATTAGAAATATTAAGGTCTTTCATCATTTTATGAAATCTTGCAGAAGTTTTATCAGCAAATTCTTGTGGTGCAATATTTACTTTTTCTGCAGATTTTTCAACCTTTTGACCATGTTCGTCAGTACCAGTAAGAAATTTTACATTTTTGCCAGAAAGACGCATAAAACGTGCTAACACATCACAAGCAATACTAGTATATGCGTGACCAATATGCGGAACATCATTTACATAAAATATAGGGGTAGTAATATAGAAATTATCGGAGGACATTATTATATCTATTATTCAAAAATTTAAGAATATAGAATAATACGATTAAACTAAATTATTATCAAGTGTCTTTAAGAGTTAGTAAATGCTTCATCAATAGATTTAAGCAAATCTGCCTGTTTATAAGGCTTATATATGATTTTGATATCTTCAGATATGTTCTTACGCAAAGATTTTTCTTGAGAAGCTAAACCACTTTGAAATATAAACGGAGTTTGTGCAAACCTTTTATCTTGACGTAAAATCTTAAAAATCTCATATCCATTTATATCAGGCAAGATTATGTCTGATACAATTAAACATAATTCACTTGAATATCTCTTTGCTAGGTTAATTGCTTCTTGGCCATTAAAAGCGCCAACTAATCTATAATTAGTAAAATTTGGTATAATCAATTCAACTAAAGTATGACAAATTTTCTCATCATCGATAAAGAGAATGATATTTTTTTTATTTAGTGCGTTCATAATTTATTCATTACATTTGATGGGAATCAAAAACTCAATAGTAGCACCAATTCCTTTATTATTTGAAGCGCTGATATTACCACCATGTGCTTCCACTATTTCTTTACATATTGACAAACCAAGACCCGTCCCTTTGCAATATAAATTTTCTACATTCCTGCGATTATATGGATCAAATATATTATTTAGTTCAGTATCTGGAATACCAATTCCTTCATCTTTAACAGATACAATAAAATTATTAATCCCATTTTTTTTGCCTGTTGAAAATTTTACAAGAATAGCACCCTTTTTAGAATAATTAATTGAATTTGATAATAAATTAGTTAATAATTGTCCGTACCAGAAAGGGTCAGCAATTGATAAACATCGATCTATTTGCTTTTCTAATTTGATTTCTATGTCTTTTTTATTAGTATATAAATTTTTACATACTTCAATTACTGAACTAGTTTCTTTAACAAGATCTAGTTCAATAAATTTAAAATTAATGTGCTCTTGATCATTTTTTTTATCTAACAAATCTACTAATTTAACTAAGTTTTGACTGGCACTAGCTATAGATGCTACACTTTTGCGGCGCGTTATATCATCTAAATTCTCCCAGTTATTACTTAAATACGTAGAAATTCCAACAATGCCATGTATCGGTGTTTTTAGTTCATGGGTAAGTTTTAATAAAAAAGAAACTCCATATTTCGTTATTTCTGTATTTAACTCTTCTAGAGAGAAAGGCGTTATATTTTGGGTCATATTAATAGTAATTTTAACCTTTACAGATAAAATAACAGCATAATTGATAACGTATATTAATAATATCTATCATGCAAGAAAATTTCTTCTGCAATTTGCTTTCTAAGCTAGATTTAGCCACAGAGTATGGTTATATATAGTGATTAAAATTGCGGTATTTAAGATTAGTGAGTATAATAAAAGTATTAATTCCTAAAATTAGTTTATTCCCTTTAGATTATACTTCAGAGAATAACCACTTTATTGGAGAATTAATAATTGTTCCTTTTAGAAACACTGAATTAACAGGCATTGTCTGGGAAATTAATTGTATCGATTCTGGAAAATCGTTAAAAAAAGTGAAGCCAGTATTATTTTCTGCAAAAATTAGTCCTGATATTATTAATTTAATCAAAAGAACTAGTGACTATTACTTAACAGAACTAGGTACTGTAGCTAAATTAGTATTACCTGTAAATATTAATGAATCACCTATAAAGATTGCAAAACAAGAAATAGCAATAAATTCTAACCTACATATTTTATCAGATGACCAGCAACTAATCTTGGATCAAATACAAAATTGCACAAAGCCGATATTATTAAAAGGAGTTACTGGCTCGGGAAAAACAGAAATTTATTTCCACGCAATAGAACAACAAATTCAGAGTGGTAAACAAACACTTATTATGTTGCCAGAAATAGCTCTTAGCCAGCAAATTATAAAGCGCTTTACTGAGCGCTTTGGTTTTGAAGCTGCAATTTGGAACTCACAAATCACCAAAGCACAAAAAAAACGCATCTTACGTGGAATTATTTCAGGAGAGGTACGCGCAGTAATTGGTGCTAGAAGCGCTTTGTTTTTACCCTATAAGGAGCTAGGCATTATTGTAGTTGATGAAGAACACGACTCTTCTTATAAACAAAGTGATGGTATATTATATCATGCCAGAGATATGGCGGTCTTAAGAGGAAATATCGAAAAATGTCAAATATTGTTAATATCAGCAACCCCTTCTATTGAATCTATATATAATGCACAAATTAGTAAGTATCATTTAGTAGAATTGAAATCCAGATTTAATGAAGCTTTTCTTCCGGTTGTTAAAATAGTAGATATGAGGCAAGAATCTCTAGCGCGTAATAGTTGGTTATCTGAAGAAGTGATAACAGCCATAAAACACAATATACACAACAAGCAACAAACATTAATATTCCTAAATCGCAGAGGATATGCTCCGCTCATGCTATGTAAAGCTTGTGGCCATAGATTTGATTGTAAATCATGTTCATCTTCAATGGTTATGCATAAATCAATGCATCGTTTGGAATGCCATCATTGTGGATCCGTTGCACCCATACGCAAAACTTGTCCCGAATGCAAGGAAGAAAACACACTGATACTTTGTGGGCCAGGTATAGAGCGCATTGCAGAAGAAGTGGAACAACATTTTTCAAACAATAAAATTGCGGTTGTAAGCAAAGAGCAGAGTTCTTCGTCTGATAAAATACAAGAGCTCTTAAGACAAATGGAGCAGGGTGAAATTGATATACTTATTGGCACCCAGATTATTACTAAAGGATATCATTTTCCTAAATTAACCTTAGTAGTGGTTGTTGATGCTGATGTTGGTTTTATGGGTGGAGACTTAAGAGCTTCTGAACGAACTTTTCAACTATTACATCAAGTTGGTGGACGAGCAGGTAGGATGGATAAAAAAGGTTTGGTATTATTACAAACATACTGCCCAGAGCACAAAGTAATAGCTGCTCTAGCTAGTGATAAAGACGAAGAATTTATTCAAGAAGAACTACTATCAAGAAACATATCTAATATGCCCCCATTTGCCAAGATGGCCGCAATTACTATAACTGGTAAAAATCCAGAAAAAACCTTAGCTTGTGCCAAGCAATTTGTTTCTATTGCCCCAAAAAGTTCGGCGCGCATACTAGGTCCAGCCGAAGCTATGATGCTAAAATTATCAGGCAGGTATCGCTATAAAATATTAGTAATATCTGACAAAGATTTTAACTTACAAAAATATCTAAAATTATGGAAAGAATATTCACATATTCCATCTACATATCAATTAAAAATTGATATAGATCCACATAACTTTATTTAACCTCAAATGCATGGCTTTGTGAATTATTACTAATAAAGAGTTTTTTGTATAGTAATTTTTCTTTGGGTGTTGCTGATTATCTCGATATTAATACGAGTAATATCTTGAGGCAGTAAATTATCTATAAGTTCTGGCCATTCAATTAAACATACATGACCCGCAAAGGCGTCTTCTATTCCCAGTTCGTATATTTCATCTGGGTGTTTCAATCTATATAAATCAAAATGATAAATTAAATGATTTTTATAATCATAAGTTTGTAGTAAATTGAAGGTAGGACTAATAACCTGTGTATTTTGACCGCATAAATTTTTTATAATTTCTCTACATAAAAAGGTTTTGCCCGCACCTAAATCGCCACTGAAGCTAATAATATCATTTTGCTTGATATCATTAGCTAGTTGAGCGGCTAGTTGTATAGAATCTTTTTCATTTTCTATAAATCTTACGATGCTGGGCATAATTCTATATGATACTAGTAACAAAGCTTGGCATCACGCCTATTTTTTTTGCTTGTTTATGTAATGCAAATAATTTGTCTTCCATAGATTCATGCATATTATGAAAAGTTGCTGAATTACCCGAGAGCACTAAAGCTGAATGAATACCTGATATATTAGCACCCATAATATCAGTTTCAAACGTATCACCTACCATTAAAATACGATCTTTTTGGATATTTTGATGTTTTTGCAGAGCAAAATTATAAATCACTTCTTTTGGTTTTCCCGTATAGATAACTTCTCCACCAAATTTTTCTATTATTTCAGCAAAATATCCAGCACAATAACGTATGATACCATGTTTGGGAATTGTAGTATCTGGATTTGAGCATAAAGTCAGCAAATCTTTTTTATCTGCCGCTTGTTTTAATATTTGATTAAACTCATTAATATCTTCGTGATCATCACGATATAAACTTAGCAACAATATATCAGCACTATTTAGATCTTGCGTTAGTTCATGCTCGCAACCTATTAGTATATCTTCATTACGATCTTCACCAAGATGGTAAATTTTTGGTATCTTGGCGTTAAGATTAGAATCATGACCTTTGATCATTTGACGTGCTATATCTCCTGAAGTCACTACCATTTCTTCAATCACGTTGGTGATACCAAATTGATATAAATTTTGTGCGACTTTAAAATTTGGCCTTGGAGCATTAGTTAAAAACATAATATTTGTTTTTGTAATCATGTTATTGATCGCCTCTACAACACCTGGATAAGTAGTATCACCTTCAATAATTACACCCCATAGATCAAATAATATTAAATCATATTTATGTATGACTTCATCTAATCGTTGAAAAGTTAATAGACTCATAAATCTCTCCGGCCCTTGCCTTAAGTTTTCCTTTTAAAAATTACAGTTCTCTTGTATACTGCTACTACATTATTTTTATCATGCTAGGTATGTTCATGTCAAATATAGAAGAAGTAGTAAAAGTCGAAAATTATGCGGCTGATTCTATTAAAGTATTAAAAGGTCTAGAAGCAGTACGCAAGAGACCTGGTATGTATATAGGTGATACTGATGATGGTTCTGGTCTACATCATATGATATATGAAGTAGTAGATAATGCGATTGATGAAGCGTTAGCAGGACATTGTAATCTAGTGCGAGTTATAATCAATAAAAATGGCTCTGTGACAGTAAATGATAATGGACGCGGAATACCGGTTGATATACATGAAGGAGAAGGTGTATCTGCAGCTGAAGTGATCATGACACAACTACATGCTGGTGGTAAATTTGACCAAAACTCATATAAAATTTCTGGCGGATTGCATGGCGTTGGTGTGTCGGTAGTTAATGCTTTATCTAGCTGGTTGGAATTGCGTATTTGGCGTAATAACAAAGAACATTTAATCAGATTTAAAGATGGAGATGTTGAATTTCCATTACGAGTAGAAAAAGAAAATATTGATAAAAAAGGCACAGAAGTTACCTTTATGCCTTCAGCTGATATTTTTAAAATCATGGAATTTGATTTTGCTATTATTGAGCATAGATTACGTGAGTTAGCATTTTTGAATTCTGGCGTACATATTCTGTTATTAGATGATCGTTATGACAAAAAACGAGAAATAGAGTTTTGTTATGATGGCGGCGTGCAAGCTTATGTCGAATATAATAATCGTAATAAAATTTCTTTGCATCCATGTATATCCCTAGCAGCTTCAGATGAAGAAAAAGGGATTACATTAGAATTTGCAATGCAATGGAATGATTCATATCATGAAAATATCTTATGTTTTA
>CAWWAI010000003.1:0-53842 GCA_963934885.1 uncultured Rickettsiaceae bacterium
ACAACTAATTTCAATTTAAATAAGGAGTAAATGCTATGGTTTCTACCAGACAAGAAGAAAGGATTGATATAAATGAAATAATGTCAATTATTCCGCATAGATATCCATTTTTATTAGTAGATAGAGTTACAGATATTAAGCATAAGGAATCAATTATTGGTATAAAAAATGTAACGGCAAACGAGCCACAATTTACTGGGCATTTTCCAAGCCGACCAGTCATGCCAGGTGTGTTGATAATAGAAGCAATGGCACAATTATCTGCAGTACTGGTGGCAAAATCAATGGAAAGCACAGCAGATAAAGAGGTTTTTTTTATGTCTATTGATGAATCTAAATTTAGAAAAGTAGTAGAGCCTGGTGATACTTTGATTATGTATGCAAACATTATTCAAAATAGAGGTCCCGTGTGGAAGTTTAAAGCTAGAGCAGAAGTTGATGGTAAAGTAGCGGCGGAAGCTGTTTTTACAGCAATGGTAAAAGATAAATCTAAGGAATAATAATGATTCATAAAAGTGCTATTATTGGTAAAGGCGTAAAGCTGGGAAATAATGTTAAAATAGGTCCATATTGTATCATTGCTGAGGGGGCTGTTATTGGTGATGATGTTGAAATTAAATCACATGTCGTCACAGAAGGTAAAGTAACTATTGGTGCAGGGACTATAATTTATCCATTTGCTTCTTTGTCTTATCCACAAACTTTAAAATATAACGGAGAAGACTCTGAAATTATTATTGGAAAAAATAATACTATACGTGAATATGTAACTATTCAGCATGGAACATCCGAGGGTAACATGGTTACCAAGGTTGGAGATAATTGCTTATTTATGGTTGGTGTTCATATTGCACATAATTGTATAGTTGGAAATAATGTAATTTTTGCTAATTATGTTAGTCTTGCTGGGCATGTAGAAGTTGGAGATTTCGCAATTATTGGTGGCCTATCCGCTGTGCAACAATTCTGCCGAGTAGGTGCGCATACTATGGTTGGCGGTGTATCAGCTATTGTAAGAGATTTGGTGCCTTATGGTCTAGCAACCAGTGATAGAGCTCATCTTGAAGGCTTAAATTTAGTTGGTATGAATAGAAGAGGACTTGATAAAAAACAATCGCTTGAAGCTAATAAAGTAGTAAGGGAAATTTTTAGAGAAGACTCAGAATATGTGTTTAATAAACGCATAGAGATGGCTAAACAACAATATCCTGATAATAAAATTGTACAAGAAATTGTAGAGTTTTTACAAAAAGATAATGCACGTAGTTTTTGTTCTTATAAATAGAGAAAAAGAATGTTACCAAATCTAGGTATAATAGCTGGTAGTGGTGATTTGCCAGCAGAAATTGCTAAATTACAAAGATCTTCTGGAGGGAATTGCGTTATTGCCACGCTTGCTTCAGAAATAGTTTTTGAGAATTTTGTATATAAACATTTTACGATAGGTTCAGTTGGTGGCATTATTAAATATTTTAAAGAAAACGCAGTAGAGAATGTAATTATTATTGGTGGAATAGATCGCCCAGATTTAAAATCATTAAAAGTAGATTTTTCTGGATCGTTATTGCTTACAAAAATCTTAAAGCAAAAGATATTAGGTGATGATAATATATTAAAAATCGTTTCAAATTATATTGAATCTAAAGGATTAAAGGTTGTCTTTCCGCAAGAAATTTTAAAAACAGGCAAATATAATCTAAGCATATCTAGCGTTAAATTACCTTCTAGGCAAGATAAAATAGATATAGAACTTGGTAAGCAGGTTATTGAATCTTTGGGTGCTTTAGATGTTGGGCAGTCAGTTATAGTTTGTGATGGTTATGTTGTTGGTGTTGAGGCTGCAGAAGGCACGGATAATTTAATTCGTCGTTGTAAAAATTTACGTCGTGCAGATAAAGGCGGTGTGTTGGTGAAGATGTCTAAATCTGCTCAAGATATGCGTCTGGATGTGCCAGTAATTGGTCCAGATACTGTGTTTTTTTTGGCGAAACACGGTTTTAATGGTGTTGCTATTGAAAAGGAGGGGGTAATAGTAATTAAGCCAGAGGAAACCAAGATTCTCCTTGATAAGCATGGACTATTTTTAAAGGTTCTAGATAATTAAAGTAATTTAATTATCTAGAACCTTTATTGAAGTTATTTTAATAACCTATAGATTATGGTAGTTTTTTTGCAAGTGCTGATGTAGCAGAAGCGCTAGCAGCAACAGCATTATTTACATTATTAACATGATTTGTTACGTGTTTTGTAGTGTGGTTATCAGCTCCATGATTTTTTGGGGTTTTGCTTGTACCATCGCCATACATACTAGTGCAACCAATTAATAAAAGAGATATAGTTAGTAGTTTTATAATATTAGACATAATAAATTACCTATTAAAATTAAAAATATTGTCTTAAGACAATACTATTCGTATTATTCAATGTCAATTTTTCTATGTCAATATCAGCTGTAGGTCTGAATAATTATTATAAATTTATTTGCTATTTTTATGATTTAGTACTATTCTAAAAAGAGTTTAATTGGCTCTAGAAAATATATTGCTAGTCTAGCCATCTAGGGGGAAAGATATTATATAGTTTTATGCGTAATATATTTAAAATATTAGTTTTTTTAATATTAGGGCTAATGGTTATGGCTTGTGACGGTAAGGCTGAGCCGGAGTCTTTGGCAAAAGATCAGATAAATGAATATAGTAAAAAGCTTGAAGATTGCAAAGAAGAGGCTGAAAAAAAATTAAAAGTTAAGAAAGAAGTAATAAGTGTAGAAAAGCAAGAGCCAGCTAAGCATGTGCGCAGCTATGCCATAGAGCCAGATGATATAGTATTTGGTAATCTAGAAGCGTCTGTAATACTGGTTGAGTATTTCTCTCCAACATGTCCGCATTGTGTTAGTTATCACAAGAGAACCTTTCCAGAAATAAAGAAAAAATATATAGATACAGGAAAAATTGCTTATGTAATGCGTGAGTTTATAGGTAATAAACAGGATTTAGACGCAACCATATTGGCTCGTTGCAGTGGTGATCTAGATAATTATATTAAATTTATGCATGTTATTTTAGAACAACAAGATAATTGGATGTTTAATAAAAATTATAGAGAGATGCTAACAAATATTGCAAGCCTTGGTGGAGTTTCGCCTGAAAAATACGCGGCTTGTTTAAACGATGAATCTATGGTGGAAATATTAATTGAAAATACTAAGCTTGTAGCAAAAGAGCCACGATTTATTGGAACACCAAGTTTTTTCATTAATGGTAAGCAGTTTATCAATTTATACACAATAGAAGGGCTTTCAAAAGCAATAGATGCGGACCTTAGTGAATCCTAAAAAATATATTGATATTCAAAAAAGAATAGATAAATATAAGGTAAAAAAAACTAGCGTAAAACCGATATCTTATGGTAATCAAGCTTTTAATATTGCTGTAGAGTTGGTCGCGGGTACGGTAGTTGGTTTAATAATAGGATTGTTTTTTGACAATTTGTTTGATTCTAAACCATTATTCCTTATAATTTGTCTTGTACTTGCAATTATTGCGGCGTTTAAGTCTATCTGGAATAAATATATTAAGAATAATGGCACATAGTCCACTAGAGCAGTTTAAAATAAAAGAAATTATTGATATTGAATTGTTTGGTTACGATGTAAGTATAACGAACTCTTCTTTATTTATGATATTATCAGGATTGTTTATAGCGTTGTATTTTACAATAGTATTTAGAGGTGAGCGTTTGATACCAACGCGCTTGCAGTTAAGCGGTGAAGTTATATATGGCATGATTTCAAATATGTTGGAACAGAACGTGGGAAAAAATGGTAGAAAATTTGTACCATTTATTTTTACCTTGTTTATGTTTATTCTTACTTGTAATTTATTTGGTATGATTCCCTATGGGTTCACTGTAACTAGCCATATATTCATCACTTTTGTTATAGCCATGGTAATATTTTTGTTAGTTACATTGCTGGGTTTGTATTTACATGGGCTAAAATTCTTTTCATTGTTTTTGCCAAGCGGTACCCCTTGGTGGTTAGCTCCATTGATGGTAGTTATAGAACTATTTGCATATTTAGCGCGTCCAGTTAGTCTGTCTTTGCGTTTGGCGGCAAATATGGTTGCTGGTCATGTGTTGCTCAAAGTTATGGCGGGATTTGTTGTATCTATGGCTATATACTTGAAATTCTTACCTATACCTTTTATAGTTATTTTAATTGGTTTCGAAATATTCGTGGCGATTCTACAGGCTTATATATTCGCAATATTGTCCTGTGTGTATTTAAACGACGCAATAAATTTGCACTAATTATACTTATAAGTGCAAATTTTAGTTGAGCGGATTTAATGTACCGGGGATGATGGTGCTTAAATGAAGCTTTTAGTTTTAATATTAACTTTTAAGGAGATTAAATTATGGAAGGAATGGCTTTTAAATTTATTGGTGCTGGTTTGATGGCATTTGGTATGCTTGGAGCGGCAATTGGAGTAGGTAATATTTTTGGATCTTTGCTAAATGCTATTGCGCGTAATCCATCGGCAAGTGATCAACTACAAAGAATGGCTTTAATCGGAGCTGGATTGGCTGAAGCAATGGGTCTTTTCTCATTTGTGATAGCAATGCTACTGATTTTTACTTAAAGAGCGATTTATATTATGCCTCAGTTTGATGTATCCTCGTTTAGTTCACAGCTTTTTTGGTTAGGAACTGTTTTTACTTTTTTGTATTTATTAGTAAGCAGGTTTATAGCTCCAAAAGCTGAATCTATTCTAACAGCTAGAAACCGTTGTTTAGAGGAAAATATTCGTTACGCAGATGAGTATAATAGTAAAGTAGAATCTTTAAATAATTTTCGACTTGAGCGTTCTAAAGAAATTAATGCTCAGGTCGAAGAGATGCAAGAACAAGCTATGGAAGCATTGCAAATGCATTTTGATAATCAAAAAGAGGAGCTTTCTAATATTTTGATCAAAAAACGTAAACATGCTGTGGATGATATTAATAATTATGTTGATAAATTTCGTTCAGAAAAAACAAATTCATGCGTTAGTCTAGCCTCTTTTATAGTTCAGAAGATTACTAATAAACCTGCTAATTTAGAATTGATAAAAAAAATTCACGGTAAGGTAAAATGATAAATTTCTTTGATGAAAGTTTGGTAGTAGCTATTTGCTTTATAATATTTATGTATTTAGCTTATAGACCGGTGAAAAAAGCTATAATGTCGTCTTTGGATGCTCGTATTAAAGAAATAAAAGAAAAACTAGCTGAGACAGAGCAAATAAAAAAAGATGCTAAGGAGCTTTTAGATGAAATAAAACAAGAAATGGAAAGTTTTGAAGAGCGTAAAAAAAGTATTGTTGAAAGTTCCAAAAAAAGCACAGCTCGGCTTTTAGAGACTAAATCTAAAGAAATGGATTTAATGTTATCTCGTACCAAAGATTCTGCTACTAAATATATAGATCACCAAAGAGTTAAAGCTGTTGACGCAATGCGAGCAGAGTTTACAGAATCTGTATTGAATATAGTGCGTACTTATCTAGTAGAAACCAAAAACAACAGTGTTTCTGATGAAGAAATTCTAAAGCATTTTATAAAAAAATAATATTTAGTTTTTGACTAGTTTAGTGTAAATAAACCCATAATTGTCGTATTAAGTCAGATGTCAAAAATATATTATTGACATCGTTTGAAAATCTAATTAAATTTCTATTAAACTTATAGTAGATTTAAAGAGGTAGGAGTGCAAGCAGTGGTTTTGTCTGGTGGCGTGGGAAGTCGTTTATGGCCTGTTTCTAGCAAAGTGCACCCTAAACCTTTTCTTGTGTTAGAAGATGGTCAAAGTTTATTACAAAAAACTTTCCTACGGGCGGCTAATCTTGAAATAGTTACGGATATTATTACTGTAGCAAATAGTGATTTTTTTTCTAAGACACAGGATGAATATCGTAAAGTAGAGCATTTAGTAAAAAAATCTATAATATCTCGGTTTATTTTAGAGCCATTTGGTAAAAATACGGCAGCTGCAATAGCTTCTGCGGCTTTACAAATAGAAGAATATTATGGTCCAGATGAAATAATGTTGGTATTGCCAGCGGATCATTTGATATTGGATGATGGGCAATTTGAAGAGTCTGTGATTAAGGCTCAAGAATTAGCGCTTAAGGGTAAGTTAGTAACGTTTGGTATCCAACCAGATGGTCCTGAAACTGGTTATGGTTATATCGAATATAACGGTAACCAAGTAGAGCGTTTTATTGAGAAGCCAAGTTTAGAATTAGCGAAAGAATATCTACAAAAGGGTAATTTTTTATGGAATTCGGGTATCTTTTGTTTTTCTGCAGGAAGTATTTTGCAGGAAATGGCGTTATATTGCCCTTTAATTCTTAATAATGTACGTTGCTCTATATATTTATCTAATAATATTGGTTATAAAAATATAGAGCTTAATTATTTTGCATTTAGTTTAGTGCCGAAAGAATCCATTGATTATGCAGTTATGGAAAAGTCAGATCGTATAGTTGTTATTCCGTGTGATATTGGCTGGAAAGACATTGGTACCTGGGATTCTTTAAGCAAATTGTCTCCGGCCGATGCTGATGGTAATAGAATAAAAGGAAATGCTATATTACACGATGTATCAAATTGTTATATTGAGAATAATGGCCAGTTGGTTGGTGTGGTGGGTGTTCAAAATCTCGCTATTATCAGTACAAAAAATGGTCTATTAGTAACTAATAAAGAAAATTCAGAAATTGTGCGCAAAATATATTCACAACTTCATGACAATACAAAGGATATTCAGGAATTTCCCTGGGGTAAAGTTCAAATGATACAAAACAACCAACTAACAATTATTAGTCATGTTGAAATTAATCCCGGTGCTACTGCTGAGATAATAAAAAATTTTCAATATTCAGCAAACTGGATAGTCACTCATGGGTTAGCACAATTTTTAATAAATAATTTGCAAACAGTTCTATCTGTAAATGAATCAAAATATATTCCTCAAGGTGGTGTAGTTTCTATAGCAAATATAGGTAGTGAACCTTTGATAATAATTACTGTGCAATTAGATGATTATTTGGTCAAAAAAGATATACTAGCACCTAATATAAATTTATAAGGTTTAGTAATGGATAAATTAAATTGTTTTAAAGCGTATGATATTAGAGGCAAGGTACCAGAAGAAATAGATTCTAATCTAGCTTATAAGATAGGTTGTGCTTATGCTCATATTATTGATCCTGGTACCGTTATCGTTGGTTATGATGTGCGCTTAGAAAGCCCTATGTTGGCAGAGGCTGTAACCAAGGGACTGATGGATTGTGGAGTTAATGTAATTAATATTGGTGTCTGTGGAACTGAAGAAGTATATTTTCATACATTTCATAAAGAACAATATGGTGTTGGTGGTGGTATAATGATAACTGCTAGCCATAATCCCAAGGGATATAATGGCATGAAAATGGTCAAGCATGGTAGCCGCCCGATGAGCGGAACTGAGGACTTAAAAAAAATACATGATTATATACTGGCTAATAATTTTATACAATTACCTTCGTCACGAGGTAAGTTGACTAGGCAAGAAGATAAAGCTGCATATATTAAGCATTTGCTTGGTTATATTAATGTTGAAAAAATTAAACCATTAAAAATTGTTGTAAATCCAGGTAATGGACCAGCTGGCGCTATAATTAAATTATTAGAAAAATATTTGTCATGTGAATTTATTTATATTCATGAAGAAGCAGATGGAAATTTTCCAAATGGCGTGCCTAATCCTATGTTAAAAGAAAACCGAGTGACAACTTCTGAGGCCGTTATTGCATATAATGCAGATTTAGGAGTAGCTTGGGATGGTGATTTTGATCGTTGTTTCTTGTTTGATGAAAAAGGTGGTTATATTGAAGGTTATTATATTGTTGGTTTGTTAGCAGCTAGTTTTTTAAGCAAGAATTTAGGTAGTAAGATAATTCATGATCCACGTCTTGTTTGGAACACTCAAGAGATTGTTAAAAAAGCTGGTGGAATAGCAGTACAAAGCAAATCTGGGCATAGTTTTATCAAAGAAAAAATGCGAGATGAAAATGCGATCTATGGTGGAGAAATGAGCGCGCATCATTATTTTAGAGACTTTGCTTATTGCGATAGTGGAATGTTGCCGTGGCTTTTAATTATAGAATTGCTAAGTAATTCTATTGATAAATTATCTATAATGGTAGAAAAATCTCAAGAGGCTTATCCTTGTAGTGGTGAAGTTAATTATAAAGTAAGCAATGTTGCTAGAACCCTCCGCAATATTGAAAATTATTTTAAACCTCGAGATGCAATCATAGATTATACAGATGGTATTAGTATAGAATTTGATGATTGGAGATTTAACGTACGTGGTTCTAATACAGAGCCATTACTTCGACTGAATCTTGAAACTAAAGGTAAAAATATTTCAATAAAAAAACGGATGGCTGAAATTGAAGCCATCATTAACAGTTAAATTATTTTTTGTTATGATGAAGGGCATGAAGCAAATAGAACAAACATCGCCTAGAGTTTTAGTTTTAGTCGATAATAGAAGGGGTAACGCTAATCAAGCAATAGATCTGGCTGAAAAGCTTGGAGAGAAGTTTGAGATAAAAACTATCAAATATAATATTTTTGGTAAATTGCCCAATTTTTTTCTATCTCTGTTTCCTATCCATGTAAAAAAGTCAATTTTATTACATTTTAAAAAAAACACTATTCCAGAAATTATTATTTCTTCTGGGCGTCGTACGGCTTCCATGGCTGTTTATTTAAAAAAATTATCCAAAGGAAAATCGAAAATTATTCAAATAATGCGTCCAAACCTTGATCCAAAGGAATTTGCTCTTATTATATTGCCGCAGCATGATAATTTTAATTATACTATTCCTAATATTGTACGAATTATTGGTGCATTAACAAATGTTCAAGAAAAAGTTGCTAAAAATAAAGATGAGTTTGATGCTAAATATCCAGATATTAAGAAATTTATTGCAGTTATTATTGGTGGTTCAACTAAAAAATATACATTAACTTTGGAGAATGCAAAGCTTTTGGAGGGAATAATTTCTAAGGTAGTAGAGAGTCATGCCTTGCCATTATTTATAACTTTTAGTCGTAGAACTCCAGCTAATGTAAAAAAATATTTTAGAGAAAAATTTTCTGAGCCTAATATTATATATGACGTTGTTGATGCTGGACCTAATCCATATCCAGTAATTTTACAGAAAGCAGAATATATAATATCTACTACAGATTCTATTTCGATGTGTAGCGAATCCGCTAGCACTGGTAAACCAGTTTATATATTCTGTCCAGCAAACTTTAAATTGAAGAAGCATAATTTTTTCATTCAGCAGCTTGTTGATCTAGGTATGGTACGGCGGCTTGAAGCAACTACATATTATCTTGAAAAATATGAGTACAAACCTTTATCAGAGCTAAACAGAGTAGTGAATTTCATTAAAGAAAAAATATTGTAATAATGCTAGTATTCTAGAGCACTAGCATTACTAACTTAATTACTATAATTTCAACTCGAATTATAACTAATGTTTGTTTTAAGAAAATAAACACAACAAAGAATATAGATAATTCAAAAATAAATGCAGAAGCATACTCTTTAATTGAACATAAAAAGGCTTCAATTAAAGAGTATGAACGACTATAGCTATCTGAATTAGATAATTATATTGCATCTTCTGAGATCCATTCAGATGCATTATCATCGAATTTTAATATTCTAGGTTTTGTGTCGATACTATCAAATGTTATATCTTGCATAAAATATTCGTGCGCAGATATAAAGCCTCTATCGGCTCCGAATTGTGGAAAATAGGGTTGAAAATTTTGATATTCAAGATTTATATATTTTTTATTAATAGCATCGTTAGTTGCCATAATTATATCGTTTAATGAAGTAATTATAACTCCATTGACCGATTTAATAATTATGCGATATACACTTTTATAATCTTGTACAAACATTTCTGGAATGCTGCTAAAGCTACTACCTGTTTGTACGTTAGCTAGTGCAACACTGCCGATTGGGATACCAGACTTTGCAGCTACAAAATCATCAGCTTCAAAAAATAAACCACCAGCGAAATCTAGCATTTTTGATATTTTATTTTTTGTTAAATCATATAATTTTATTTCCTTTTCTAATTTTTTGCCATCGCGAATAATCGTAAGCTTTATATTATCTGTTTTAGATATATTCATTGTTTGGTCGAATATAGTTAAATCCGCTCCAATAATTTTGCCCTCTACTGACCATAATATGTCTCCAGGTTGCAATATAGATTGAGCTGTGCCGCCAGGTAAAACTGAATGCACTACGATCACTCTATTTCTAGCATTTGGTAAATCGGCTATATATTGATCCATTTCTTTTGCAGAAAAATTACGATGTTTAACAGCTTTATCTAGGGAGTATAAATTGGTAATAACTCCTATATGTTTTCTACTAGGTGTTATTTTGCCAGATTTTAACTCGTTTAAAGCATGTTGTACATACGATCCTTTCAAGGCTAGAGAATGCGTTTTTCCGCCGCCATACAATACTCCAATCGCTTTGTTATCTGCATTTAATACCGGTGATCCACTAGCTCCGCCAGTAGAGTTCATATTAATGATATATGATCCTTGTGGCATTTCTCCGCTAATTTCATATAAATCAGAAAGATATCCGTTATGGAAAGAAAAACCCTGCCCTTCAGTATTACCTACGATAAATACATCAGATCCTAGCTTTGGTATTTCGTTAGTAAATTCAACAACTTCTATTTTTTTAGGAAAATCTTTTGGATCTATCTTTAATATGGCAAAATCAGCATATAAATCATAATATACTAGTTTTGCTTCTGTTTGTTGCCCATTGTGAAAGGTTATAAAGTAAGTTCCAACTGATGCTCTGCCCACTACATGATTATTAGTTATTAAATAACCATTTTTACTATCAACTATAAATCCTGTGCCGGACCAGCTTCCAGTATTCTGATACGCAGAGACCGGTATTCGGCTGTTAATAGTAACAATAGCTTTTTTTATTGTTTCAATATCTTTAATTTTTGCACTATCTGCGTATGAAGTATTTAGTAAAAATAATATCGTGATCGCACAAATTCTTAGTAATTTAAACATTTTTTTCTTCAGCCCCTTGTAAAATAAATATTATATTCTTATATAGACAACATAGTATAGAAAAAAGCATTTTTTTTCTTCTAAGTCAAAACAAATTATATAAATATTTAGCGAGGTTATTATTATGGGAAAAGTAATTGGTATAGATTTGGGCACAACAAACTCTTGTGTGGCTGTTATGGATGGCAAAGAGCCGAGAGTTTTATCAAATTCTGAAGGGGAGAGAACTACTGCTTCTATGGTTGCATTTACAGCCGGAGATGAAAAGTTAGTTGGACAGCCAGCAAAAAGGCAAGCAGTAACTAATCCAGAGAATACATTATTTGCTATAAAAAGATTGATAGGTCGCGATTATAACGATCCTACTGTCAAAAAAGATAAAGATATGGTGCCTTATAAGATTGTAAAATCTGATACTGGCGATGCTTGGGTTGAAGTAGATGGTAAAAAATATTCTCCAAGTCAGGTTAGTGCGTATATTTTACAAAAAATGAAAGAAACCGCCGAGAATTTTCTTGGAGAAACTGTTACTCAGGCCGTTATTACAGTGCCTGCATATTTTAATGATGCGCAAAGGCAAGCGACAAAAGATGCTGGTAAAATTGCTGGTCTAGAGGTTTTACGTATAATTAATGAGCCAACTGCTGCAGCTCTTGCTTATGGATTTGACAAAAGTGAAAATAAAACAATTGCTGTATATGATCTTGGTGGTGGTACATTTGACGTGTCCGTATTAGAGATTGGCGATGGTGTATTTGAAGTAAAAGCAACTAATGGTGATACTTTCTTGGGCGGTGAAGATTTCGATATGAAGATTCTTAATTTCTTGGTTGATGAATTTAAAAAAGAAACTTCCGTAGATTTAAAGAGTGATCCTTTAGCGTTGCAAAGACTAAAAGAAGCTGCAGAAAAAGCAAAAAAAGAGCTTTCAAGTGCTCAACAAACAGACATTAATTTGCCTTACATTACAGCTGATTCTACTGGTCCTAAGCATATGAATATTAAGTTAACCCGTGCAAAGCTTGAATCATTAGTTATGGAGTTAATTGATCGCAGTATGGAGCCTTGTAAAAAAGCATTAAAAGATGCTGGTTTAAAGGCTTCCGAGATTGATGAAGTGATTCTTGTTGGTGGTATGACTAGAATGCCTAAAGTGATAGAAAAAGTGAAAGGGTTTTTTGGGCGCGAGCCGCATAAAGGTGTAAATCCAGACGAGGTTGTTGCTCTTGGGGCTGCTATTCAGGGTGGCGTATTACAAGGTGATGTTAAGGATGTATTGCTTCTTGACGTTACGCCATTATCACTTGGTATTGAAACTCTTGGTGGCGTATTCACTAGATTAATAGATCGTAATACTACAATTCCAGCTAAGAAGAGTCAGGTGTTTTCCACTGCTGATGATAATCAACATGCTGTGACTATTAGGGTTTTCCAAGGGGAAAGAGAACTTGCTGCGCATAATAAAATGCTTGGTCAGTTTAATTTAGAAGGCATTCCACCTTCTCCAAGAGGGATGCCACAAATTGAGGTGACTTTTGATATTGATGCTAATGGTATAGTACATGTATCTGCAAAGGATAAGGCAAGTGGTAAAGAGCAAAATGTAAAAATTCAAGCTTCTGGTGGTTTAAAAGAAGATGAAATTGCTGATATGATTAAAGATGCAGAGCAAAATGCAGCTGATGATAAAAAGCGTAAAGGTTCTATTGAAAGTAAAAATAAAGCAGACGCCTTAATTTATTCAACAGAGAAAAATTTAAAAGAATATTCTGATAAAATCTCGGATGCAGATAAGCAGGCAACTGAAGCGGCAATTGCTGATCTTAAAACGGCTATGGAGTCTGAAGAAGATTTTGAACAAATTGATGCTAAGATAGAAATTCTTGCCACAGCCAGTATGAAAATTGGTGAAGCGATGCATGCTAATAATGTTGAACCAGAACAGGGTGGGTCAGAAGAATCTACTACTTCAGATGCTAAAGTTGTAGATGGTGAATTCAAGGATGTAAGCGATAGTAAATAATCATAATTTAAAAATCTTTAAGGTTATATAGATGTCAAAAAAAGATTATTATGAGGTTCTTGGAGTTGCGCGTTCTGCTGATAGTTCGGAAATTAAGAAGGCTTACTTGAAGCTTGCAAAAAAACATCATCCAGATTGTAATAGTGGTGATCCTGAGTCTGAAAAGAAGTTTAAAGAAGCTGGGGAAGCTTATGATGTTTTAAAAGATGAGCAAAAAAAATCTGCTTATGATCGCTTTGGTCATGGTGCCTTTGAGCAAGGTGGCGGAGGGGCCTCGGGGTTCGGTGGAGCACGTGGTAGTGCTTCGGGTCCAGATGTAAATGATATATTTGGTGATTTCTTTAGCGACTTTATGGGTGGTGGCAGTAGAAGATCTAGTAATACTAGATCTTCTCAAGCCCGGGGGGCTGATTTAAAATATAATCTTTCTATTACTTTGAAAGAAGCTTTTTTGGGTGTTGATAAAACTATAAATTTTTCATCTGAAGCTAAATGCGCACCTTGTAGTGGAAAGGGAACAAAAGATAGTAATGGCATAATAACATGCTCACAATGTGGTGGCGCGGGTGCTGTTCGCATGCAACAAGGATTCTTTGCTGTGGAGCAAACTTGTGGAAAATGTAATGGCTCAGGACAAGTTATTAAATCTCCATGCGCTACGTGTCATGGTGTAGGTCGTTCGATTAAACAAAAGCATTTAATCGTGAATGTGCCAGCAGGTATCGAACATAATACTCGTATTAGGATTGCTGGTGAGGGTGAGGCTGGTATACGAGGTGGATTAGCTGGTGATTTATATGTATTTGTTAATGTAGAATCCCATGATGTGTATCAGGTAGAGGGTAGTAACTTACATTGCAAGTTACCTTTGAGTTTTACTAAAGCGGCGCTAGGTGGTGAAGTTGAAATACCGACTATTGATGGTACAAAGGTGATGCTAAAAATTCCTGCTGGCACTGAAACAGGTGACAAGTTACGTCTAAAGGAAAAAGGTATGTCTAAAGTACGCTCATCTGTGCGTGGTGATTTATATGCACATGCTTATATACAAACTCCTAAACAACTTACAAAAAAACAAAAAGAATTACTTGAGGCTTTAAACAAGGAATTAGGTGAGGTTGATGCCAATTATAAAGATGAGGGCTTTTTTTCTCGTATGAAAAATATGTGGTCGTAAAATAACCTACTTGCAAAATAATATAAATAACTGTATAAAGAGATGCTCATAGTTATTTATGGCCCCTTCGTCTAGCGGTTAGGACGTCACCCTTTCACGGTGAAGACACGGGTTCGATTCCCGTAGGGGTCACCATATAAAGATATATCAATACAAATCAGAATAAAGAGTCTAGTTAACTTCAATAAAAAGATTACTAGCTAAGATAAATAATTTTGGTTATTATGTATTCTAACAATATATTATAATTAATGGGTGTTGAAATTATGGTCCCAAGTCCTTTTCAGTTATTAGTAGTATTAGTAATTATATTGTTGTTATTTGGCGCTGGAAAATTACCAAGCGTTATGAACGAGCTTGGCAAAGGTTTAAAATCTTTTAAATCAGCAATGAAAGATGAAGATAAAACTGATGATAAGTAAAGAATAATCAAACTGTACTTGGTAATAATTTCATGTATAATACTAACATATAAGAAATACTAAATTTGTAAATTATGAATTATATAAAATATTTTGCGCTAATTCCTTTAGCTTCATTTCTTTTGGTTTCTTGTGCATCTAAAATAAAAGATGATGAGAAAGTTGTACCAGCTATTGAATTATATGATGTTGCTTTGGAAAAATTGGATAAAGGAGAGTATAAAAAAGCTTCTGCTGAATTTGAGAAAGTGTTTTTTCAGCATCCGGGTAATATAATCACCCCACAATCTGAGCTTATGCAGTCTTATTCTTTATACCTAGCTAGAGAATATGATGAAGTCGTAGATGTACTGGATATTTTTATCAAATTACATCCAAGGCATGAATATATTGCGTATGCGTATTATTTAAAAGCCTTGGCTAATTATGCACAAGTTTCAGGCGTTAAACTGGATCAATCTAAAACCAGATACGCACGTTCTGGGCTTGAAGAAGTAATACAGCGTTTTCCTGGTTCGAAATATGCGACTGATGCAGCATTAAAAATTGATTTGGTAAATGATCATTTAGCTGGTAAAGAAATGTTAGTGGGGCGTTATTACTTGCAAAAAAGAAACCCAGTGGCCGCAATTAGAAGGTTCCAAGAAGTTGTTGAGAAATACGATACTACTTCGCATATTCAAGAAGCTTTATATAGACTAGTTGAAAGTAATATGATGCTTGGCCTAGTTGAAGAAGTTAAGAAATATGCAGCGGTGCTAAGACATAATTATCCTGACAATATTTGGGATAAACACAGTAATTATTTATTAAAATAATGAGATGTTGCAAAGTCTTCATATTAAAGATTTTATTTTAATTGAAAAACTAGAATTAGATTTTACAGAAGGTTTTTGTGTAATTACTGGTGATACTGGTGCTGGTAAGTCAATTCTTCTAGATTCAATTCTTTTCTGTTTTGCTGGTAAATTTTCTGGTAACCCTGTGCGTCCTGGTGCTGATTCTTGTACTATTACTCTTGTGTTTTCCGTATGCGATAAAGTAGAACAATATCTTCTGGAGTTAGCCATTGATTTTGATGATGAAATTGTTTTAAAACGTACGCAAGATCAAGCGGGGCGTAAAAAATTCTTAATTAATGATCAGATAGTAGCTGCTAAAGCCATGCAAGAATTATTTGACTATTTGCTTGAATTACATGGACAGCATAATCATACATTACTTATTAAACCCGCGGCGCATTTAGAGATTCTTGATGAATATAGTAAGTGTCTAGATTTACGCACAGAAGTGGGAGTATGTTATCAAAATTGGCAGCAAATCGAGAGTAAAATAAAAGAATTTGCTAAAGAAAAAGAAAATATTGAAAATGAAATCGATTATTTGTCGCATGTTTGCGCAGAGCTGCAAAAAGCACAAATTACAGCTGGCGAAGAACAGGAACTTGCTGCATTGAAGAAAAAATTACAAAATCGTGATAAAGAGATTAGTCTTGTAGAGTCTATTATTGCTGAAATTAAATCTAGTTCGATTGAACAAATAATTGCTAAATCACAGCGTGCTATTGGTAATATTGATAATGTTGATGGTTTAGAAAAAATAAATTCTGACCTAGAAATAGTTTATGATAAAATTGAAGATACAAAATCAGCGCTTAGCCAAATCTTACAAGAATTACATGATAATTATCATTCACCAGAAGAAATAGAAGATAGATTGTATGAAATACGAACTTTGGCTAGAAAACATTCTTGCCAGCCAGATGAGTTGATTGAGTTCTTGAAAAAATCTGAGGATAAATTAGAACAATATCAATCACAATTTGGAGATAATTCTAATCTAAAGCAACAGGCTGATATGTGCCAAGCAAAATATTTTGAGCAAGCAAAAATATTATCAAAGCAAAGAAAAAGTGCGGCGCAAGATTTAGAGAAAAAAACAATGCAAGAGCTTTCTGCCTTGGAAATGCAAAAAGCTATTTTTAAGGTGGAAATTGATACATCTGAAAATTACTCAGCATTTAAGGGGATAGACCGTGTGCGTTTTATTGCTTCAACTAATCCGGGTATGACGCTTGCGCCAATAGATAAAATAGCCTCTGGAGGTGAGTTATCGAGGTTTATGTTATCTTTGCGTGTTGCCTTGTTTGATAATTCTCCTAAGCAGGCTATTATTTTTGATGAAATTGATGTCGGTATCAGTGGTGCAGTTGCAGATTCAATGGGGCGGCGTTTAAAAGAACTGAGTAAGGCGGTGCAAATTATTGTAATTACTCATCAGCCGCAAGTAGCTGGCAAAGCGGACCAACATATTCTGGTAAAAAAGACGCAGTATAATATGCATACAAGTGTATGTGCTAATATTTTAAGCAAAGAAGATAAGTCTTTAGAGCTTGCACGCATGATTTCTGGTCAGAAAATTACAAAAACTGGAATTGAAGCGGCAAGAGAATTAATAGTCTAATATATTTTAGTTGAAAAAAGTTTGAATTATTCGCATACTAGAATTATTGATTAAATATTAGAAATAGAGATTAAATTATGAAAAAACAAATTCTTGCTGTAGCAATGTTGCTAATAATTTTGCCAATTACTTCCTTTGCAGACGATGATAAAAAAGATGCTACATATCTCAATATTTCGGCTACAGAACGACGTGAAGTTGAAGAGGATTTACTAGTAACTAATTTACGTTTTGAGTTCGAAGGAGAAGGGGCTATAGATGTACAAAATAAAATTAATGCTGTAATGAAAAAAGCATTAAGTGAAGCTAAAAATTTAGATGCTGTGAATGTATCAACTGAAAAATATTCAGTGTATAAATATAGTTCTCGTGAGAAAAAAGGTGAAGTAAAAAAAGTGATATGGCGTGGTAGTCAGTCTTTATTAATTACAGGTAAAGATTCAGATAAAATTTTGCAACTAACAGGAAACTTACAAAAAATGGGTCTTGTTGTAACAGGATTAAATTATGTAGTTTCTCCAGAAAAATATGAAGAGGTACGTGATTCATTGATGGAAGTTGCTATAGATAAACTAATAAAAAGATCAAAAAGAGTTGCTAAAGCAATTGGGGCTAATGATATTAAAATAATTAATATTAATGTAGATGCTGTGAGTCCTATTATTCCTGCACAACAAAATCTTATGATGTCGATGGGTGGTGCTAAAGGTCAAGAATATACTACTCCAGTAGCCTCTCCTGGGCAAAGTGAGATTTATATGACTGTTTCAGCAAAGGTTTTGCTCAAAGATTAATCTTATTCTAGCTATTATTTTAAAATATTAATTTTCTTTTCGCTTATTGAATTTCTTGTACTAATTTAATCTAAACAT
The DNA here is from genome assembly GCA_963934885.1 of uncultured Rickettsiaceae bacterium. Taxonomy (GTDB): domain Bacteria; phylum Pseudomonadota; class Alphaproteobacteria; order Rickettsiales; family Rickettsiaceae; genus Megaera_A. The sequence continues at coordinate 18,130 of CAWWAI010000003.1, forward strand.
TGGTGTTATTTTGTTTTGTTTTGCTTTACTTTTATTAGATTTTCATTATAGACTGTAATTGTTAGTACAAAAAGTAATATAAAAAAGATTATATAAGATGAATATACACGAATACCAAGCCAAGCAGGTTTTGCAGAAATATGGTGTGCCCACTTCAAATGGAATTGTTATTTTAAAGGCAGAAGAAATAGATGATTTAATAAAAAATTTTGAAGCAAAAGTTTATGTTGTTAAGGCACAAATTCATGCAGGTGGTCGCGGTAAGGCGGGTGGTGTAAAAGTTGTAAATAACAAAGAAGAAGCAAGAAATATTGCGTATGATATGTACGGTAAGACCTTGATAACTCACCAGACAGGTCCAGCTGGTCAAGTTGTTAAACGGGTCTATATTGAATCAGGTTGTGATATTGCTAAAGAATATTATTTTAGTGCGGTGTTAGATAGAGCAACTAATCGTATTACATTCATGGCTTCCACAGAAGGCGGAGTGGATATTGAAGATGTAGCTGCAAAAACTCCAGAAAAAATTATAAAAATATCGGTTGATCCAGCTACGGGTATTCAATCTTTTCATTGTCGTTCAATAGCGTTTAGGCTAGGTTTTAAAGGTGACCAGGCTAAGCAAATGATGAAAATCGTAGATTGCCTCTATAAAGCATTTATTGCTACAGACGCTTCACAAATTGAAATTAATCCATTAGTAGTTACTACTGAAGGTAATTTACTAGCTCTTGATGCAAAAATGAATTTTGATGAAAATGGTTTGTTTCGTCATCCAGAGATTGCTCTACTTCGTGATGAGGATGAAGAAGATGAGTTAGAAGTACGTGCAAGCAAAGTAGATTTAAGTTATGTGAGAATGGATGGTAATATTGGTTGTATGGTTAATGGCGCGGGTTTGGCAATGTCTACTATGGATATTATTAAATTATATGGCGCAGAACCTGCAAATTTCCTAGATGTTGGCGGAGGCGCAGATAAAGAAAGGGTGACTGAGGCATTTAAGATTATTTTATCAGATAAATCAGTAAAAGGCATATTGGTCAATATTTTTGGTGGTATCATGCGTTGTGATATTATTGCAGAGGGTATAGTTGCTGCCGCTAAAGAAGTCGGAATGAGTTTACCATTAGTCGTAAGGCTTGCTGGAACTAATTTCGAATTAGGAAAAGAAATACTAGCCAACTCGGGTTTAAAAATCATTGCTGCAGATGATCTAGGTGATGCTGCAGATAAAATTGTAAAAGCTATATAATTTCAGGTTAATAAACATGTCTATATTAATAAATAAAAATACTAAAGTAATATGCCAAGGGTTCACTGGTTCTCAAGGAACATTCCATTCAGAACAAGCAATAAAGTATGGAACAAAGATGGTAGGGGGTGTTACTCCAGGCAAGGGCGGTCAAGCGCATTTGGATATGCCAGTTTATAATACAGTGCAAGAAGCTATTGATAGAACTGGTGCAAATGCAAGTGTGATTTATGTTCCACCACCATTTGCAGCAGACTCTATTCTAGAAGCAATTGATGCAAATGTTGAACTTGTTATTTGTATAACGGAAGGGATTCCGGTGCTTGATATGCTAACAGTAAAACGTGCATTAATTGGTTCTAAAACTCGGTTAGTAGGTCCTAATTGTCCTGGTGTAATAACGCCTGATGAATGTAAAATTGGTATTATGCCTGGTCATATACATAAAAAAGGAAAGATAGGTATAGTTTCTAGATCTGGTACTTTGACTTATGAAGCTGTAGCGCAAACTACTGCCGTTGGTCTTGGTCAGTCTACATGTGTGGGTATTGGCGGTGATCCAATAAATGGTACAAACTTTATTGATTGCATTGATTTATTTATTCAAGACCCTGATACACAAGCCATAATCATGATTGGCGAAATTGGCGGTACGGCAGAAGAAGAAGCGGCGGAATTTATTAAGCAATCAAAAACAAGAAAACCTATCGTTGGATTTATTGCTGGTGTTACGGCTCCTCCAGGAAAGAGGATGGGGCATGCTGGCGCAATTATATCTGGTGGTAAAGGTTCTGCCGGTGATAAATTAGAGGCTTTAAGAAGTGCTGGTGTAGTTATTTCAGATTCGCCTGCGAATATTGGCAAAACAATGCATACATTAATTCAATAACATCTCGATAAATTATAGTATTTTTATAAAAATTAGTTTCATATTACTGTAACTGCGAGAGAATCTTTTAAATTCATGTGGTATTGATATTATAATCAGGGGTCGTTAACAACTAAGTTAGTGATGCAATAAAACTGGTGCCGCTAGGGAGAATTGAACTCTCGACCTCATCATTACCAATGATGCGCTCTACCACTGAGCTATAGCGGCTTTTAATCTATTGATTATTTTAGCATTATTAGCATAATATCTGTTATAGATAAAGGAAAAACTAGATCAACATGACAGAGAATAAACAAAAACAAAAAATCCCCGTAAAATCCAAAGAGAAAATTATTAAATTATCCTCGGCTTTGCGAAAAAATTTACAGCGTCGCAAGCAGGCTAAAAATATGGATAAAGAATAAAGATTAGAGGGTATTTATATGAGCAAGTTATATATTGGTTTTATGAGTGGTACTTCTTTAGATGGCGTGGATGCATCGCTTATTAGTACAAATGGCGTGGATGAATTTACTCCTATAGAAAATATACATATAGCTTATCCAAAAGTTTTTAGAGATCAAATGCGAGATCTGCTCACGAACATGGGCTCATTTCTTGATTTAGAAAAACAACTTACAGAGTTTCATATAGAAGCAACATATCAGTTACTAGATATAGCTAAATTGCATCCTAAAGAAATAAAAGCCCTAGGATTTCATGGTCAGACTTTATTCATAAACCACAAGATGGTTTGACGTTGCAGATTGGTAATCCGCATTTACTAGCTCAGAAAACTAATATTGATGTAGTGCATGATTTTAGGCGTAGGGATATATCTTTAGGAGGTCAGGGAGCACCATTAGTGCCAATTTTTCATAAATTGTTAGTGAGAGATCAGAAATTGCCAGTTTCTGTAGTGAATATAGGCGGAGTGGCAAATATTACTTATGTTGATGAAGATAGGCTTATTGCATTTGATACTGGAGCAGGAGGGGCTTTGATAGATGATGCAATGATCGAATATTTTGGTAAACCATTTGACAATGAAGGGGAGCTCGCAGCGAGCGGAAATGTAGATATATTGATAGTAAAGAAAATTATGTCAATGGAGTATTTTAATGCTCCTTACCCTAAATCTCTTGATCGTAATGCTTTTATATTTCTAAAAGATATGCTTTTAACGCATTCACCGGTTGATATGATAGCCACATTAACATATATAACATCCGTTTCTATTGCTGGCGCACTTCTTTCTTTGCCAAAGATTCCAAAAAATTTGTTTCTTTGCGGGGGAGGCAGAAAGAACACACAAATGATTATGTGGATCAAAGAAATTTTAGTAAAAGAAAACAAAAATTGTAAAATAGAGGATATTTCAATAATCAATAATCATGATCCAGATTATATTGAATCGCAAGCTTTTGCTTATTTATCTGCTAGGTTTTTTTGTAATTTACCCAGTGCCTTTACCACAACTACAAATACGTCTAAAGATAATATTTGTGGTTGTTTAGTACAAAATGGTAATAGAAAATGATATTTATATCACATTTGTTGCTTTATAAAACTTAGAATATTTATAATATAAGTTTTAAATCTATATGAGCTGCTATATGATCTTATATGTGTTATTCTCAAGGTTAATATTGGTTTAGCTAATCTAGTGAATGATTTTAATTGTTAATTTTAGTAATGGAGTTTTATTATGTTAAAAAATATTGCAGTAGCGTTTATTGCTGTTGTTTTACTATCTGGTTGTAGTTCTTCTGTCGGTAAACACACTGATAATAACAAGCATATTGTTGAATTTGAAAGAATAATAGGTGATAGAATATTCTTTGGCTTAAATAGTTCAAGCCTAACAACAGAAGCGCAAAGTACTTTAATGCGTCAAGCTGAATGGTTGGGGAATCACAAATCATTTAGCATAGTTATTGAAGGGCATTGTGATGAAAGAGGTACAAGAGAGTACAATATTGCTTTAGGTGAGCGTAGAGCTGACTCAGTAAAAAAATTCCTTGTTCAAAAAGGTGTTGATGTAAGTCGTATAGATACAATTTCTTATGGTAAAGAAAGACCAGCAGTAATTGGTAATGATGGTGAAGCATTTGCAAAAAATCGTAGAGGTGTAACAGCTATTAGATAAGTTGTTATTCTGTATAATTTGATAAAGAAGTCGGTGTTTTTTAGGAAATACCGACTTTTTTTCTCTGTTCACATTATTGTATAAATTCTGATTAAGTTATAATAAAGAAACTTCTGAAATAAATGCAACGGTGATTGTTTAATTGAAGGAGCTTGGCTTCCGAACATAGTCAATACCAAATTGTAATTTTGTTATTGACTATGTTTTTAGAAGTAATCACAATAGACGATAACATAAATTACAAAATATTTAAAAGATGTCTAAAACCTCGCTTAATAGCAACTTACATAAGGCAAAATCTCTAAAAAAAGATGAGTTTTATACACAAATTACTGACATTGAACAAGAGTTAAATCACTATAGTAAACATTTTCAGGATAAAGTTGTTTACTGTAACTGTGATGATCCAAGAATTAGTAACTTTTTTTATTATTTTTCATATAATTTTGAGCGATTAGGTTTAAAAAAATTAATTGCTACATGCTATAAAAATAATAATATAGATTTATTTAGTCAAAACACCTCGGAAAAAGCTGTTTATTTAGAATATACTGGAAGTAGTAATGATAATGGTATACCCGACACTAAAGAAATTGGAATAAAACCTTTAAAAGGAGATGGTGATTTTAGAAGTGAAGAAACTATAAAATTGTTAAAACAAGCAGATATTGTAGTAACAAACCCACCATTTTCTTTGTTTAGAGAATATGTTTCTCAATTAATTGAATATGATAAGAAGTTCATAATAATAGGAGATCAAAACGCTATTACTTATAAAGAAATCTTTAAGTTAATTAAAGATAATAAAATGTGGTTGGGCTGCAATAACGGAGGTACTAAGTGGTTTCAAGTACCAGATGACTATGATATTAAAACAGAAACAAGAAAAAAGATAGAACATGGTATTAAATATTTTAGTAAAGGAAGTATCGTCTGGTACACTAATATAGACACAAAAAAACGACATGAAGATTTAATCCTTTATAAAAATTATACTCCAGAAGAATACCCTAAATATGATAATTATGATGCTATAAATGTAAATAAAGTAGCTGAAATACCTATGGATTATGATGGTTGTATGGGAGTGCCAATTACTTTTATGAATAAATATAATCCTAATCAGTTTGAAATTTTAGGTTGCAGTTATTCTTATGGTAAACCTGATGGCTATCATTTTGCTGACAAACCATTTAATCCTAGCGTTGAAGGTAAAGAGTGTTATAAAAGATTATTTATTAAGCATCGTAAAAAACTGTAATACAAATAAAAGGAGCGTCTTGTTATGAAAATAGAGCTTAAAGAAGTTACGGTTAGAGAGTTAACAGAAGGCTATAAGGATAATGAGGAAAAAGGTGTAATTGGTTATAATGCTCTATTAAATATACGTCCGCCCTACCAAAGAGAATTTATTTATAAAGAAGCTCAGCGTGATGCTGTGATTGATACAATAATTAAAGGTTTTCCTCTCAATGTAATGTATTGGGCAGTAAGAGAAGATGGTAATTATGAGGTTATTGATGGACAACAGCGTACTATTTCTATATGTAAATATTTAAACAGTGATTTTACTTTGAATAATCGATATTTTCATAACTTACAACAGAATGAAAAAGATCAAATATTAAATTATAAATTAATGATTTATTTTTGCAGTGGTCTAGACAGTGAAAAACTAGATTGGTTTAAAACTATAAATATTGCAGGCGAGAAATTAACAGAGCAAGAATTACGTAATGCTGTATATGCTGGTTCGTGGGTTTCAGATGCTAAAAAATATTTTAGCAAAAATGGATGTGCAGCCTATGGAATAGGTAGTAATTATTTAGTTGGCGCTCCAATACGACAAGACTACTTAGAAACGGCAATTAAATGGGTTAGTGAAAATAATAATATTGAGCACTATATGGCTGCATATCAACACGAACCAAACGCAAATGAACTTTGGTTATATTTTCAAAGTGTAATAAATTGGGTTAAAGCGATTTTTATAAATTATCGTAAAGAAATGAAAGGAATAGAATGGGGTTTTCTTTATAACAAATTTAAGGAGGAAAGACTTAATTCAAAAAGAATTGAGTTAGATATTATTAAATTAATGGAAGACGAAGATGTTACTAATAAAAAGGGTGTTTACTCTTATATTTTAACTAAACAAGAAAAACATTTAAATATTCGTGCATTTAGTCTCAACCAGAAAAGGGAGTTATACGAAAAACAAAAGGGAATTTGTCCAATTTGTAAAAGTGCTTTTAAATTAGAAGATATGGAGGCTGATCATATTACCCCTTGGCATAAAGGAGGCGCAACAATTTCTCAAAATTGTCAGATGCTATGTAAAGATGATAACAGAAGAAAATCAAGTATTTAATACCATAATCAAATAGAACTAATGAAACTGTACCAAGCGCAATTATTGATGGCACTAATGGTAGTAGTAAGCTGCTTTGTGCCTATTGCAAATGCAGCTCAAAAAGGACTGAGCATAGAAGTCAAAACTGCAGAATACTTGCCTATAAAAAACTCCTTACTTGAACTAGCTAAGGAAATGGAACAGACTGCAAAAATTTATAAAACTGATAATCAAATAACCTACTGGGAAAATGAGGCTAAGAAATCATTTTATAAATTATTATATTCTCAAGGTTATTATTCTAGCTTAATAGATGTTGAAATAAATAACAAGGAAGAAAATTCTATTATATTTCATATAAATAGTTCAAAACGTTACACTATCAGTAATATTATTATTCAGCACAAACCAAAAAGTAATACAGATATTAGGGTGATTGATGTTAATCATTTAAAACTTCGAGATAATCAATTTGCAATTGCCGAAGATATAATCAGTGTACAACAAGATTTGCTAAAATATATAGAAAATAATAATTGCCTACTTTCTCTTAGCATATCGCATGAAGCAATCATAAATCATATTGATAATCAAGTTGCTATTACTTTCATAATAGATGCTGGTCCAACGGCAACTATTGAGAAAGTAACTTTTACAGGGTTAAAAACAATAAATACAAATTATGCTCGAAAAGTTGTGGGACTTAAAAGCGGTCAATGTTTTAAAACCTCTTACATAACAAAATCTCGTGGTCTTTTACAAAAAAGTGGATTATTTTCTTCAGCTACTCCAGCAATTCCTAAAATAACTAATACAGACGGGTCTGTGCCAATTACATTTCATTTAACAGAAAGAAAGCCCAGAAGCCTTAAAGCTGGGGTTGTTTATGGAACAGATTTGGGAGTTGGGGCGAAGCTAGGTTGGGAGCATAGAAATTTGTTTGGCAGCGGCGAAAAAATAGATACTAGCTTGTCTGGCAACAAAAAAGAGCAACAACTCAATATTGACTATACGGAGCCTTTTTATAAACGGGATGATCAAACATTAAAACTAGCTCTAACATTTGAAAGCCAAAAATCTAGAGCTTTTGATAGTAAAGAGGGATCTATATCTGGATTTATTGAACGTGATTTTTCTAAAAAATGGACTGGCGGTTTTGGTAGTAGGCTCTCTCAAGCAAAAATTAAAAAAGTCAGAGAGGGTAAAGGTCAGCATTTTTCATTATTATCAACGCCAATATTTTTAACTAATGATACACGTAATAATATCCTAGACCCTAGAAAAGGCTATGAACTCAAAATGACAGCATCACCGTTTTTTGGTCTACGCTCAACAGAAAAACCATTTTTTAAAACTCAATTTTCTGCTTCTACATATTTTATAGTACCAATAAAATCTAAGCCAGTATTTGCAGTGCGCGCTGCAACTGGTAGTATTTTAGGAGTACAAACAGTTAGAATACCACACACTGAAAGGTTTTTCGTAGGAGGTAGCAATTCACTAAGGGGGTATGCATATCAACTTGCTGGTGATATTGATAACAAAAAACGTCCAACGGGTGGTCGTTCTTTTCTTGAAACATCCATTGAATTACGCCTTGGTTTTAATGATTCTATAGGCGTAGTAGGTTTTTTAGATAGTGGATTTGCATATAAGAGTCTGATGCCACAATATGATCAAAAATTATTACACGGAGCTGGTTTTGGTATTCGGTATATAACAGATTTTGGTCCAATTAGGGTAGATATTGGTTTTCCTTTAAAAAGGCGTAAGTTTATAGATAGTGCTTTTCAGCTTTATTTTGGCATTGGACAAACATTTTAAGATAACAACAAATCTAATGAAAGGACTTTTAAAATTTTTAATTATATCATTTATTTTAATTGGCGCACTTATAGTGCCTTTAAGTTTATGGTTAAAGACTGATTCTGCAAGAGAACAAGTAACATTATTGCTTGAAGAGACAATAACGGAGAAATTAGGTATTGATGTTAAAATTTTAGGATTAAAGATGTCTCTACCGTTAATTGCTAAGGCTAATAATATTATTTTTTCTAAGCAAGGTAAGGAAGTTATTATTATTAAAAATTTTCATATTAATATTTTGCCTTCCTTGTTTTCATTTTGGCAACTAAATATATGGTCCTTATCGGCGGAAGAATTGCATATATTACAATCCCCTACTATTAAAACGAAAGAAAATAATAATAGCTATAGTGGATTGTTTAATCCTAATATCATCATACAAGAAGCTAATATTGCAAAGATTATCCTTGATAGATCTCTAACCAATCAAGAAGAAGAAATTATCATTGCTCTAGATTCTCATTTAGAATTTAACAGTGATAAACAAAAGCTAGATTTTGTTATAATAAATCAAATTCTTTCACAAAAATCCTTATTAGGAGATAATGCGCTTGAAGTATTAGGATCTTATGATTTTAAACAAGATAAGATTGATATTAATTCCTTAAAAATCAAATCTAACTTGATAGAAGTTGATGGTAAATTTTCTATAAATAAAACAGACGATCAAATCTCTGGAAAAATTATATTTACAGGTCATGTTTTAGAGAAATTTATTTCTAAAAAATTGGAAGGATCAACCAGTAAAGTAACTGGCAATTTAAAAATATCTGGCAAAGTTAGTGCGCCACGTATTACTACATCTGGTGATATTCTAATTAACCTGTCTTCAAATGATTATTTCAAATTTCAACCATTATCATGGGATACTGATATGATGTTGTTAGGTGATGAGATAGATGGTAGTATTAATATTACTCAAAAGGGACTAGCTGCTAATGGAAATTTTGGTTACAAAAATAAAAAACTATATTTAACAAACTTCAAAGCCGCAGCGCCTAATTTTAAAAAAACAGCTAATTTAAGTTTTGATATTGAAAAATCTATACTAACTGGCGAAATATCAGTAACTGATACAACTCTAAAAACCTCATCTAATATATTGCCATTCTTGCAAAGCGGAGCTATGGCTATAAATGTGATCTATTCTTCATCTGATAGGGGGGGGCAACAAATGACTGTTAAAGGTCAGATCAAGCAATTATATACTAAATTTGGTAATTGTGGATTGGTTGATATAGATCTAAATATAAATGATTTATGGAATTTAAAATTTGCTGCATCGAAATTAAAACTTGCTGCTCTAAATATAAACAATATTATTTTGAGGCATCTGGCATTAAATGTTATTTCAAATAATAATGGACTACAAATAGATGCTTTACTTCTAGCAAATCAGCCATACCCTGTTGATCTGAAATTTACTACAGAACTTGCCATGCCTACAGAGCCATTTAATATTACTATTAGTAATTTATCTGGAATTATTAACTCTATTCCTGTTAAGAACTCAACAAATATTGTGCTTACAGCGGATAAAAAAACTAATTTTGTACTAAATAATTTTATAATCGGTGACGGCTATATAAACGCAACTGCCGAATTCGATAAAACTAATATTACAGCTAATGCTGAGTTAAAAAATATACCAATGCGTATATTGCCAAGTTTCTTACCTAGTAGTTTTAAGAAAGCTGTAGGAGAAGGAATAATAAATTTATCAGGCCCAATGACAAACCCCATTCTTAAATCCTCTCTTTATATTAATGATATTATTGTACCAAACTTACTTGGTAAATATGCCATTAAACTATCCGCTAACATATTTAATAATCAAACTAATATTACTGGAGAGGTTTTAGAAAAAACACAAAAGATAGCAACTTTATCAGCAATTTTGCCAAGTCAATTTAGTTTATCTAAGTTTGAGTATAACATTAACGAACAAAAGCCTTTTTTAGCAAATTTGAGCACTTTAAAGAAGTTTGATTTACTTGCCATGCTGCCAATTCCTCCAGGCAGTAATCTTAATGGATATATAAAAGCTGACCTCAATGTTAATGGTAGTTTAAGTTCTCCTGCATTGTCGGGAAATATGATGATTTCTGATGGCAAATATCAATATAAACAATATGGGTTATTACTAAAGGATATTAATATGCATGCGGTTGCAAACGGACAAAAGATAATATTTAATACAATAACAGCTAAGGATAATTTTAATAACCAGTTAAATGCCTCGGGATTTGCATTGCTTGACCAAGATAAAAACTTCAATCTAATAGGAAATTTAGATAAATTTAATTTAATGAATACCCCTTATTTACAAGGAGAAATAACTGGTAAATTAGTTGTAAAAGGAGATAAAAATTCTTCTACAAGTAAAGGAAATTTTATTTTAGGACCTATGGAAATAAAAATCCCTGAGCATTTTCAACAAAATATACCAAAGCTCAATATTTCCGAAGATGTAAAAGAGAATGATAAAATAGTATATGCTAATCACGACCCATATAAGTTGAAATTAAATATTATCCTCAAAGCTGCCGAGAAAGTATATGTAAGGGGTTGGGGAGTTGATACTCAGCTTAAAGGTGATTTACACGTTACTGGTTATGCTGATGCGCCTTTAATTAATGGTCGACTTAATTCTGTGCATGGAAAATATCAAGAATTTGGTAAATCTTTAAACATTAAAGAAGGTGTGCTTACTTTCGATGGACCTGTCCCGCCATCGCCTTATTTGAATATAGTTGGTGTATCGAATGTTGAAAGTAATGAAATTAGATTAATATTATCTGGTCCTATAGAAACTCCTGATATTACGATTGAATCGACTCCAAACATGAGCCAAGAAGAAGCATTATCAATGTTGTTATTTGGTAAAAATCCTGAAAATATTTCGACTTTCCAAGCTCTACAACTAGCAGATGGAGTACGCCGTTTGTCGGGGCATGGTGGTGGTTTTGATCCTTTAAGGCTTGGTAGAAAAATCCTTGGAGTTGATGAAATTAGCTTTAAAAATGATTCAGAAAATCCTGAAAATACTTCCCTAGGGGTTGGCAAACATTTAAGTGATAAAGTTTACTTGGAGGTTGAAAAAGGACGACAAGAAGGTGGTGCTAAAACTAAAATTAAAGTACAACTAACTCCTAAAATTTCTATTGAAAATATTACAGAGCAGGAAGGAAATACCACCTTTGGTATTAACTGGAGATTTGACTATTGATAGCCTTTAATGGTAGCATGCTGACAGATAGATAAGATAATTACAAATATTATGACTGATAAGGACCAAACTATTGAAAATGTTGATTTTGGTAACGCTATATCTGAGCGTTATCTTTCTTATGCATTATCAACGATAATGTCTAGATCACTTCCAGATGTACGTGATGGTTTAAAACCCGTACATAGACGTCTGTTATATGCCATGCTTAAATTAAAACTTGATCCTAGCTCAAGATACAAAAAATGCGCTAGAGTTGTAGGCGATGTTATTGGTAAATATCATCCACATGGAGATACAGCTGTTTATGATACACTTGTACGTTTAGCACAAAGTTTTTCTCTACGTTATCCGCTAGTTGATGGGCAAGGAAATTTTGGTTCTATAGATGGTGATAATGCCGCAGCAATGCGTTACACAGAATCAAAAATGACAGATATTTGCACCTTATTAATGCAAGATTTAGATAAAGATACAGTGGATTTTGCTCCTACTTATGATGATTCTGATAATGAGCCTGTATTAATGCCTGCCCAGTTCCCTAATTTATTGGCAAATGGTTCTGAAGGCATAGCAGTGGGTATGGCAACTAGTATTCCACCACATAATTTACATGAACTATGTGACGCCTTAATTTTTCTGATCGATAATCAAAAAACCGCTAGCTGTTCCGATATGCTACAATTTATCAAAGGTCCAGATTTCCCAACGGGCGGTATTATTATTGATAATAAGAATATAATTAACCATGCCTACGAAACGGGCAAAGGTAGTTTTAGAGTTAGAGCAAAATGGGAAAAAGAAAGTTTTAGTCATGGTTTGTATCAAATAATCATAACTGAAATTCCTTATCAAGTCCAAAAATCAAAGCTTATAGAGCACATAGCAACGCTTCTCAAGGATAAAAAAACTCCTTTAATTAATAATATACGTGATGAATCCGCAGAAACAATACGCATTGTCATAGAACCTAAGGGGCGTAATTGCTCTCCTGAAATGATTATGGAATCCTTGTTCAAGTTAACTGGCCTTGAGTCCAGAGTGCACCTAAATATGAATGTTTTGAGCTCTCGCAAAGTGCCAAAAGTAATGAATATCCTAGAAGTATTGCAGGAGTTCATTGCGCATAGGCAAGAAGTTATCTTGCGTAAGACAAAATACCAAATCAATAAAATAGATAATAGGTTAGAGATATTACAAGCTTTAAAGGTTGCTTATTTGAATATTGATGAAGTTATTAGAATCATCAGAGAAGAAGATCACCCAAAACAAGAAATGATCTCCAAATTCAAAATTAATGATATACAAGCAGAAGCTATACTAAATATAAAACTTCGTGCTTTGCGTAAATTAGAAGAAGAACAAATCAATGCAGAGCATGCAGCATTAATTAAAGAGCATATAGAGCTTAGCAAAATTCTTGATAGTCCAAAGAAGCTTTGGCAAGTTGTTAAAGGCGAGCTTAGAATGGTACAAAAGAAATTTGGTCAAGAGACGGAACTTGGTGCGCGTAAAACTATATTTGAAGAAACCAAAGGGACTGCACAAATTATTGATATTTCAGCCTTTATTGAAAAAGAACCGGTCACTATATTGTGTTCTATAATGGGTTGGATACGCGCCATGAAAGGTCATAATCTAGATTTATCTGGGATAAAATATAAAGAAGGTGACTCGCAAGGATATGTGGTTGAAACATATACTACTGATAAAATACTAGTATGCTCAACAGGAGGTAAATTCTTTACAATTTTAGCTGATAATCTAACAAAGGGTAAAGGACACGGTGAGTCTATAAAAATTATTGTAGATATTGAAAATCATGATGTAGTGAATATTTTGTCTTATGAACCGAAACAAAAATTACTTCTTGCCTCTAGCGGAGGAAAGGGTTTTGTAGTCAATAGTGATGATGTAATAGCCTCTACAAAAAGCGGTAAACAGATCATGAATGTTGGTGAAAATAAATGTGTTGTCTGTACTCCCATTGAAGGTGATATGATTGCTATAGTTGGTACGAACCGTAAATTATTAGTATTCGCTCTTGACGAAATATCAGAAATGAAACGTGGTCAGGGGGTTACTTTGCAAAAATACCGCGATGCAAAACTTGGTGATGCCAAAACTTTTGACTCTAATATAGGTTTAGGTTGGAATCTTGGTACAAAAACTCGTTTGGAAAAAGATATTATGCCGTGGCGCGCCAAGCGCGGTAGTCTTGGAAAAATACCCCCAGTAGGCTTTCCAAAGAATAATAAGTTTAATTAGAATGAATTGTAAGAGTCAATTACTGTTTTAATGATATTTCATTTTCTCAGTATTAGTGGATGATTTAAAATAAATATATTACCTAACTATAAGATTTATATGAGATCATTGATATGCTTTAAACTTAGCAAGCTTAATATTTGAATAAATAATTATTATTGCCCCTATTAGGGTATATATATCTGGATATTCTTTGAAAAAAATAAAACCTAATGGTATAGCAAAAACTAATCTTGTATATTCAAATGGAGCAACAAATGCTGGAGTTGCACATGCTAAAGATTTAATAGAACAAAACTGTGTCAAAACACTTATTAAGCCTATTAAAAATAATATTGTAATGTCATATCCTGCTATATCTATAGTGCTGTCTATATTAAATATTACAGCTATTATTACTAAGAATAAGTTATAGTAAAACATTATCGTAGAGGCGCTATCTAATTTAGACAGCATATTTGTAACTATAATAGATAGTGCAAGAAATATATTTGATATTATTGCGATTAATATACTAGAATTAACAATATTTGCATGAAAAGGATTTAAAGAAATCGTAACCCCAATATAACCTAATATTAAAAACGCCCATTGTTTTCGTTTTATTCTTTCACCAAGTATTAAGAACGATAACAAGGTAATAAATAAGGGCAAAGACATGGAAATTGTTGATGAAAGTGCTATAGGCAGTTGCCTAGAAGAGTAATAAAGACAAAACATAGAAACTGAGCCGAATATACCCCTTAGGAAGTGCAAACCTAGTTTTTTTGTTTTTGTTACCTTTAACCCTTGTTTTATGAATATAGGGGTCAGTAGTAAAAAACTAAATGAACTCCTAATAAGTAAAATAATCAAACTTGATATAGTCCCATCAAGTTTTTTTGCAAAAACAACAGCTAAACTGATTAAAAACACTCTTATAAGCGATAATACACCAGAAAAATAATAATTTTGTTTCATTGATAGACAAACATTTTTATATAAAATTATCTAATAATATCTAATTATTATTTACCATAGGAATATAAATATTTTTTCGTATGAACGCCTAGAAATTATTCCCAAAATTTAATCTGAGTCATAAGTACCTTAAAAGAGTACAAAATTAATTATTTGGGATTTTTAATACACGAAATTTCTATACAAAAAATTTACAGCTCATACTTTGGCTTATATTTGAATTTTTCTATCTAGTTATAGCAGTAACTTAAGTATCTTGCCAGAGATTATTTTCAAGCAAACTATTAATTAACTGTAATGATTCATTGCTATCATTAAGACATGGCGTTAATGAAAAGTTTTGCCCCCCATTTTTAATAAATAAATCTCTATATTCAATATCAACTTCTTCTAATGTTTCGATACAATCCGCTGAAAAACCAGGTGTAATAACTAGTAAATTCTTTACCCCCTGTTTTAATAACTCATTTATTACATCTTCCGTATATGGTTTTACCCACTCTTTTGGTCCAAAGCGTGACTGAAAACTAAAATGATTAGGAATATCTACGCCTTGCCTTTTTAGCTCTTCACCAAATAAACGATTAGTTTTACGACAAAAACATGGATACGGATCTCCTTTATCAAAATAAATTTGTGGAATTCCATGATATGAAGATAGTATAGCGTCAGGTTTCCATAAAAGACTTTCTTTATGTTTGATAATTGTAGATATAAGAGCTTTTATATAAAGCTTATTATCATGATATGGAGCCACTATTCTGGCATCAGGTTGCCACCTTATTTTCTTTAAAACACGATAAATCTCATCATTTACGGTTGCCGTAGTAGCTGCACAATATTGTGGATACATAGGTATAAACATTAATTTTGTACAACCTTGTTTTAATAAAGATTGAATTTTATCTTCAATAGATGGATTGCCATAACGCATAGCATAATCTACAATCAAATTACTATATTTTGTATTCACAATAATCTGTAACTTTTCTGATTGTAATTTTGTATAGTACCTTAATGGTGACTCGTTTTTATCGTGTAGCCAGATTTCTTTATATTTTTGTCCTGTAGATTTTGGCCTAAAAGTCAGGATAAATAAATTTAGAATGATTTGCCATATAATAGGGTTTACTTCGATTACTTTATTATCTGATAGAAATTCTTTTAAATATTTTCTAACCGAAAAATAATCATAACCATCAGGTGTTCCTAGATTTATTATCAACACTCCGGTTTTATTGGAGATTTTCGGATGGTCTTTAGAAAATTTTTTTTCTTCTATATGCTTTTTTTTCATTTCTTTGTTCTATTAATATTTATAACAAAAGTAAATTAGTTGTAATTCCAAATTAAGTACTATACCTCACTAATCTCATAATTATATGAGTATATTACGCTATTAATGGTGTTTATAATTGAAATTTATTAACTAATAATTGTTCTAATTTTTATTATTAGCTCCTACACAAGCTTAAATGATTTTACAAAAGTTAGCTACATTTGTTTATCAAGTATTAATTTTTTATACACTCAACTTACGTTAACTTGATGGTACTGTGGTGTCATGTAAATTTTTAGAGGTTTGTGCAATTTATCAGAAGAAATAACTGATGGTTCAATTTAGCTTCAAAATGGACATATCAAAGCGGCTATAATACAGCATGGCATGGTAAGTCATAATATCGTATATATTATATACGATATTATGACTGTTAAATAATGTTAATGACATCATTATTGTTATTGTACTTGGCTAACAGATGTTTTTTACTAGATAGTGCTGTGAATTAGTTACTATCTTATGCCTATTAAATTATTCAACAACATTCAAGAGCCTAAAAATTTACTTTCAACTTAAGAGACCCTTGATGAGAGAAATATTTATCTGCAAACCTTGCGTCATATCCTATTGAATACCCCCAATTTTCATTGTGTTTTAATTCCACACTTCCACCTACATTATATACCAAGGGTGAGCTTTTAGCAGTTCTGGCTTGAAGAACTGGGCCTACTGATCCTTGTTGCTTTATATCAACATTTGACTGTTTATTAATTAAATCATATCTAACATTACCATGTAGTTCTGGAATAACTACTAAGTTTCTATTTTTTATATCTATATTATAGGCTTTTGATATCTTAGATCCTAAAACAACCTCTAATTGATTTTTGGCTTTACTTTTTACTCTTAAGTTCTGTTTTTTTGTTCCCGTTTCAGTATAAGAATATTTACCTAAATTATTGAACTCAAACCCGAATAAAGGCGTGAGTATAATATTATTATTTGTTCTATAATTATATCCAGTAAGAATTTCTGCGCCCCAAGATGTAAAGCCATAACTAGCTTTTGCTTTTTTCTCCCCATCAAATTCGATGCGCAATTCTTTATTCTTAATATTGCTGTGATTAATAGATCCTACGCCTTGTATAAACCATTCTGGACTAATTTCATAAGTTCCATAACCAGAAACTACATACGAATCTGCCTTGGTTCTGTCTCCTGTGTTTAGTCCTTTATGTTTTATATCAGTCTTTATATAACTAAATGCTACACCAAGTGCTAATTCATCATTAATTAAATTATCTAAACCAAGTACTGCTCCATAATAGCTAGACTGAAAACCCGGTTGACTACCTCTTGATTTTTGATTACCTCTACCATAAAATGTACTTACCCATGCTCCATATTGGGCTCCATATTTGTTTGTATCGTCACCTGACGACATTCCACTAATATCTCCAGGCGCAGGTATGTTTTGTAGAGATTGCGACATTTTTTCAGCTCGAGTATTTATTACTTGCGTTACATCTTGAATCGCAAAATTTACAGGAGATCTTGCTATTGCAACTGCATCAGAATTTGTTAGCCTCTCAAGTGATTCATTTGTAACACTTGTACCTTTACTAACAATTATGTTTAGTAGATCTTCTACTACCTCAGGTGATAAAGCCTCAATATTTTTATTTTGAAACTTATTATCTAGAACTTTCGTCAAAACCACTTTGGGGTTGCTTACTAGCTCTTTAGATAATTCACCAGTTAATACACCAGTATCATTATCTAAACTCCAATCAATAAACTTGTTGGGCTCTCCTTGCGCTGTAAGAAAGTTAATCTTTTTCTCGTCAGTTTTCAATTTTAATTCACCACCATCCTTTGCAATAAACATTTGTATTTTTTTACTCTCACCTGCTTTGGGCAATGCTACACCTTCTTGATATTGTACATTAAGTGTTAATTTCTTTAAATTAATATTTCTCTCTACTTCTACATGACCCACAGTATTTTCGCCATTATGTAGAGTGCTAAATTCAGCTGAACCATTATTAATTATAGGACCAGAAATACTTAGAGTATTTGAACCAATATTAAAAATAGGATCTTTAAGTTGTATTCCAGCGCTACTAGTTAAAAAAATATTGTTTTCTAATTGATAAGTAGCCTCACTAAAAATCATTTCCTTAGAATGAATATTTCCCTTTAGATTTATTGTTTTTTTAGGATCATTTGCTAAAAATTCAACTTTTTCTAGTGGAATATCTTTTGCCCCAAGATCTTTATTAACCGTGGCAGCTCCTAAAAACTTTAATTTTCCTTTATTAGCCTCAGTAGATTCAAGTGGAATATTAATAACTATACCATCAGCAAATGATTCTTTTATATTTTGAGAAAGATCATAAGACTTACCACAAAACTTCACATCTATTAAGTCCTTATGATCGGGGTTAATCTGAGTGGTAAACTTTACTCCTTCAAAGTTAATATTTTGGTTATTAGAAAATATTGCTGACTTTCTAACTTCCCCCACTTTTGGAATTGAAGAATCACTTAAATTTATGGATACTGTTTTATCTTTTAAACCACTTGATAGGTCTAATTTGCCTTTGTTATAATTTATAGAGCCAAATTTTTTCGACTCTTCATTATAGGTAGTACTGATAGTTACAGTACTACCATTTTTTAAATTAATATCACCCTCATATTTTCTTTCCATTGGGCCTAATTTAAAAATAACTTTAGAATTATCAAATGTACCACTGCCAATTTTATTATTACAACCACAAGATAACAAATGCATATCACCTCCTAACGTAAATACAGAAGACCTTAAATATAAAGCCTTACTATTTTTGTGAACAGTGGCAGTAAGGGTGTTATTAAAAGTTAGAGTAGAATTATTAGCTTTTAATGCATCACCATCATTACCAGCATTACCGTAACTACCATAACTATAACCACCATCACCACCATTACCAGCAGCTGCAACAAATCTGTTATTAAAAATTAAAGTAGAATTATTAGCTATGAATGCATCACCACCATTACCACCAGTATAACCAACAGTATAACCATTACCTCCAACACCACCATTACCAGCATTCGCAGTAAATACATCATTAAAAGTTAAAGTACAGTTATTGGTTGTGAATCCATCGCCACCATTACCACCATCACTATCCCATCCATAACTAACAGTACCACTACGACCATTACCACCAATTGCGGTAAATTTCTTATCAAATGTTAGATCATTAGTATCCTGAGCGTGTACAGCTTTTTGACCATTCCCACAACTCTGCGTATTGCCTTTTTTATTTATTTCTTCCTTAATATGTGTACCTGTTTTTTCAGACTTATAAATTTCCGTATCGGCCAGTGAAATTTGATTAATTAAAAATACAGATGATGTAGTTATAAGTAATATTTTTGTTATTTTGTTCATTATTATTATCTCTTAATATCTTAATTTTATAATATATTTCAAGTTAACAACTAGCGAAAATTAAAAACAAATAATAACTTAGGGTATTATTATTTTCTAAAATGTTTTTTATATTTATAGTGCTTAATCTGTCATCAACATTCTTGTTGCCTTCATTTTGCTACAGTCCAAAATTAAATATAATTAAACACTTGGTTGATTAAAGCTTAAGTGGATTCCTAATTTATATCTTTACAGCCATATATTTTAAGTCTTAAAGCTTTAAGTACTTATTGATTAACAAGTTAGGTTATGATTTACTAGTATTAGAAATAATATTAAGAGTTAATTATGGGGAAAATTAGACCATCTATTGAAGAAATAAGCAGAGTCACTATCGAAAAAATGCGTGCTGATATGATTGGTACCAAATACAAGCTATTAAATGAAATATTCGTAAAAGCTGTAGACTCGGGCGGTAAAATTAACACTGAAGATCGTACATTTCAAGAACAAAAATCTTCTTTACTTAACTCAGATCCTGACGCTCCAGAAAACCAAGGTAGAGCCGTAATAAGTATGATGGGTTTTGAAAAAGGATCAAAACAAAAAATCGATAAATTGATAAATAAAGGTGCTCCTAGAGCATTATTTGACGATATAGAACGTGATACTATTTCTTTAAGACAAGAACTAACATCCAACCTTTCTACTGAACAGGGCATTACAGAACTTATATCTGATTTAATGATACGCAAAGCATCAGAAGTAAGTCCATTTCAAGTAAGAATTACAAAAAAAGAAGGAATGTATAACCCTGGAGATACAAGACCAACAAATAATATGGAAGCCTCCAAGTTAGGAGAGTTGTTAACTCCTGGTATTACTTTACCTAAATCAGTAACAAGTGCCTTAATGACTGATATTTCTTCTATCTCTAAAATAGTTGCCCCAATATTTAATACACATATGATTAAAGTCTTTGGTCAAAGAGGGGAAGATGGAATAATAACTCTTGATCAATCAAAGTTAACTCCTGAAAATGTAAAAATTTTTAATCAAAGGGTAAATAATGATCTTGAAGCCATACCAACAAGGGAGATTGTAGCTAATTCCATAATTAAAAATACTATAGAAAAATTAAAGAAAGAAAGTGGCTATACGATAAGCGATAGCCAATCTCAGAGAATAGCAGATAAATTATCTCCTGCTTTAGCAGAGCTTGATAGTGAATATTTAAAACATAATTCTCAAATTATATCTGAAAAAATACAGAAAGATATATTAGCTAAAAGTACGGTTACCGCAAATATATTTGGCGGTGTATACATAAGAGAAAGCAGCTTAGACAAGATATCTGATAAATTATTAGATATACATTTTGATGAATCTGATAAGTATCAACTTAATCTCATAAATACAAAACTATCAGGTTTACGTGATTCTGAAATATCAGCTAAATTAACTGAATTGGGTATAGAAAAAGCTAAGGCTAAAAAATATAATGTAAACTCAATATCAGAGCAAGATTTAGCGCAAATAAGAAAAAAAAATCCTATACAATTTGACAAAATAGTTTTTAATCAAGATAACCCCGTTAAGAATCCTAAAGAGGTGATTAATTCTATTATAGATAATGCTATTGATAAATTAAAAGAAGAAAATACTATCAAATTAAGTCCAAAAAAAGAAGCTCATCTTAAAGCAAAATTTAAGAAAAATTTAACACCTGCCTTATCTAAGTTAGATCCAGAATATTTAAAAGGACAAAGTGATATAATATCTAGTAACCTACAAAAAGAACTATATAACAATAAATCCATAGGTTACAGATTCGGAAAAGAATTTTCAGTTTCTACCGCAAATTTAGCAAAAATATCAAATATTATAAGAGAAGATAATCAGCCAAGTTCTAATCAGTTTGAAATTACAAAGGTTCAGTCTCTATTATATAGTTCACAAAAGACAAATACCCAACTTGAAAAGAGTTTAACTGATTTAGATGTCGCAAAAGCTAAAAAAGTGAAATTTAAACTAAAGGACATGAGCGCAGAAAACTTACTTACAATGCGAGAAGAAAACCCCGCAAAGTTTGATAAAATTGTGCTTGGCATTGGAAAAGAAAAAACTCCAATTATATCTAAAAAACTAGACGCTATAAATCAGGCAAAGCAAATATCGGTAAAAATATCGAAAAGTAAAGCTACTACTGATCAACCTCTTTCTCCCCCACCTTTACTAAGTAGTTTGAAGCATAATCAAGGAGGTAGTTATTCAAGGTAGGAACCGAACTATTATCTTATATAAGGGCATTAGAATGTTAGGAAGTTTAATATAACTTAAGTTTTAATGTTTAGAAGTTTATGTATGAATCATATAATCAAATCTATAGCCTCGTTGATTAGCGCTAAGCAGAACAAAGCGCTAATCAACGAAACAAAATACAACTTAACAAAAAGATTAAAGTGTTTTAGACTAGATCTCCGCCATCTAATGGAGTAATCAAATCATCTCCAATCATTACTACAGTGAAATGAGTCAAAGATTCACCACCATGACCACCATGACCACCCAAGATTGTTGTAATAGAATCGTGCTCAGTAACAGTTACAGTAGAACCCTTTTGAAGGTTAATTGTCTGCACAGCAAAAACATCACCACCATTAAATGTTAAATTTGCACCATTCCCGATTACTATATTTTCAAGAGTTATACTCTGACCCATAACACCATCCACTTGTGCAGTATTTGCAGCTATAACACCATTCCCAATTACTGTATTTTTCATAATTTTTCTTCTTTATAGTTAGATTATTAATGTAATTTAACTATATCACAAATTAATCACATTGTCATTAATTATTTATAAGTGATTTATGCATGCACCTAATGTTAGAATTTACTATAGTATAATTTAACATGATTTTACTGTAATATTTTTTTGTTTTTTAATAGCGCTGCTAGTCTTAGCGCTAAGACTTTGGCTATAATCTTCACTGTGCATTACTTCTCCAATAATATGTGCTTTTTTTGCCAAACGAGCATCTAGTTTATGTGCATCATCTTTAAAGTTTTTTAGGTCTTTTTGCCTTTGCTTTTTAGTAATAATAGTATCTTCTATAGTAGTTCTTTTGTTAAGTTCAAAATCATCTTTTATTACAGGGTTCTCTTTGATTATTGGAGATTTAATATTTTCTTTTCGCACTGCTTCAGTGAGTCCAGAATGTTTTTGTGCATCAGGATGGTATTTACTATAAGGGTTTAAAGCATTTTTAATTCCATACCACGCTCGCTTAGTAATAGTTTCTTGTTTTGGTACGGGCAAAGAGTGACTGCTTATTTTTTGTAAATTATCTTTAAAATTATCACTAATTTGATCTGGGGTGAGTTTGTAAAAATTATCTTCCTTTAATGTAGCTAATAGAGCTTGATTCTCGTTTTTTATTGTTTGAGTTTGTTGCCGTAATTCTTCAAGATTAAGATAAGAAGCTCCTTCTGATCCTCTTCCAACATTGATTAAATTCACTAATTGCTCTTGTATTTTCCGGATGATTAAGTATAACCTCATATAATTCTTTTTCAGCTTGTGCTGAGGATATTAATTCACCAAGGCCAGATATTATTTCTACAGAGTTTTTGACTTTTTCTAATGCGTCAATTCCTGTTTTTATATGTTTAGCCGCATGCATTACTTTCGTTGGATCTATGGCAACTACAGCAATATCAAGACCCGCATTAACCACGCCTACAATTTTGTTTACTCGGTCGAAAGATTTACTATAGGAAAGTTTTTTTCCATCGCGATCTAATATTAATGGTTTAAGATTTTGAGTGGTAGATTTAAGTTTTGGCTGTAAATCTAGGGTTTTTTGTTGCACATAAAGTGCGGTAGCAAAATCAACCAATGCAGTATTTTCTATATCTAAATCACGTGTTTTTGTGGCTTTATAGGCATCAAGACCGGTTTTTAGCACTTTAACTCCTAAAACAACAGAACCAATTACTATGGGTGCAATTCCACCAGTAACTATACCAAGAGCTAAAGCAGTCGATGAAATGATTAATGCTCCACTATTACTAACTACTGCTTTAAAAGCCGCATTAGAAGTTTTTTTAATTACATTCCAAGCAGTTTTATACCATTTTTTTGGTTTATCTTTCATATATAATCATTGATATTTTTTTAATGTTAAAAGAAACGTTGACATAATAATACTAGTTTTAATATAAAATTATTATTTTCATTCTTAGTGTAATAAATAAGTAAAATAATTTACTAAAAATCTAGGTTAGAATAATCATTAGAAGGAATAAATCCTGCGATACGATCTTGAAGAAGCGGTTGAAAAGCAGGGCGGGATTTTACTACAGAATACCATTCTTTTATCGTGCTCCAACTATCCCAATTAATCTCCCCAAAATAATCTACTATTGATATATGAGATGCTGCTGCAATATCTGCACATGATATTTTTTCAGACACTATATAAGTATTTTTTTCTAATAAATTAGTTAGAAATTTAAAATGCTTAGCAAGGTTAGACTTAGCTATCATAATAAAAGCACTTCTTGGTCCACCTTGGCGCATTAAAAGTCTTATCATTTTTTCATCAACTAAAATTTTACTCACTTCTCGATAAAACTTCTCATTAAACCAACTAATATATTTCCTAATTTCAGCACGCTGTATAGGGTCTTTAGGCATAAAATAAAAATCTTGCTGAGTGTCTACAATATATTCAATTATAGAGTATATTCCCACTAAAGCATAATTTGGAAATGTAAGTTGTAATACGGGAACATTACTAGCTGGGTTAATTTTTACAAATTCATTACGCCTTGTCCAGTAATCTTCTTTTACTATACTAAAATCTTGGCTTAATTCTTTTAAATAAATACGCACTTGTCTTGATAAAGGGCATATAGGTTGGTGATATAATATTTGCATAATACTTTAATAAAAAATGAGATGGTCTATAAGCCGGATTCTGTATAACAATTAAGTTATTGCAGTTATTTATCTAGGATAAATGTTACCATTTACCTCAAGCAACCTACCCGCTCAATATCTAGCCATAGACAGCTAGGAACAAATGTTCAATCTCGCCTATTTGGTCTTGCTCCCGATGGGGTTTACATTTGCGACTCTTGTTACCAAGAAGCCCGGTGCGCTCTTACCGCACCATTTCACCCTTACCCAAAAAGGGCGGTATAATTTCTGTTGCACTAATCCCTTAAAAAAACCTCACGATTTTTCCGGCTGGTTATTACCCAGCATCGTGCCTATGTGGAGTCCGGACTTTCCTCACCAACTTATAGTCTTTATATAATATAAATTGATACAACTGCACAACCATCTCAACTGGTAACTTTAATACTATTATTGACTCCTGTCAAATATTAGTTATTAATGAATTGCCCGCCAATTATCGCCAGCATTAATGTCTACATTTATATTTACATCAAGTTTAATAGCATTTTCCATAACTGATTTTATTAATCCTGATATAATTTCTACTTCTTCTTCTGGCGCTTCAAAAATTAATTCATCGTGTATTTGCAGGATCATTTTTGTTTGCATAGATCTAGTTTCCAGTTCTTTATCTAAAGTTATCATTGCAATTTTTACAATGTCAGAAGTTAAGCTTTGCATTGGAGCATTAATCGCCGCTCTTTCTCCAAAAGATCTTAGTGCATGATTTTTATCGTTAATAGTTTCTAGAAAGCATTTTCTTCCAAGTAAATTTTCTACAAAATTATTTTCTTTAGCAAATTCAATAGTTTTACTCATATATTGTTGAATGGCTGGATATTCTTTAAAATATTTATCAATATAATCAGCTGCTTCTTGACGTGATATATTAAGTTGGCGGGCTAACCCAAACGCGCTTATACCATAAATAATCCCAAAATTAATTGCTTTGGCTTTATGACGAATATCTGAAGTGACTTGCTCTATAGGTAAAGAAAAAATTTGACTAGCAGTTTGTGTATGAATATCACGATTTTTAGTAAAGGCCTGCTTTAATGGCTCAACGTTAGCTACATGGCTTAGTATCCTTAGCTCAATTTGTGAATAATCAGCTGATATTAGTTTACTTCCTGGTTTTGCAACAAAGGCAGATCTTATGCTATTACCTTCCTCTGTGCGAGTTGGAATATTTTGTACATTTGGAGTAGTCGAGCTTAAACGACTAGTACTAGTTGCTGTTTGTAGGAACGTAGTATGTATTCTGCCAGTCCTAGGATCAGCTTGTTTTGGCAAGGTATCTGTATAAGTATTTTTTAGCTTGGTTAAATGGCGATATTCAAGTAATAAATTAGCTATTTCAAAACCCTCTTCTTGTAGCTTTTCTAGTATATTGACATTAGTAGAATATGATTTTGTTTTGCTAGTAGTTTTACCAAAAGGTAACTTCATTTCTTCGAATAACACTTCACCTAACTGCTTTGGAGAAGCGATATTGAATTCTTTGCCCGCTATAGCAAAAATTTTCTTTTCAAGATTAATAATTTTTATAGTAAAATCTGCAGATAATTTTTGTAGTTGATTACTATCAATTTTAACCCCTTCTTTTTCCATTCTATGCAGTATATAGCATAAGGGTAGATCTATATCTTGGTACAAGTATAGCGCCTTATTTTGAAAAAGCTGCTCTTTTAATTTTTTATAAAGCTCTAAAAAATCAACAGTATCACCCTGTTCTTTTTGTTTCGTTCCTGCACTTAATACATAGTGCATAATTTGAATATCTTCAAAAGAGCTTAACTTACAATCACAAAGTTTTAATAATTTTTTAAGATTATACGTTACTTTTTTGATAGATTCATCTTCAAATATATCATGGAGTTGTTTGTTGAAGTTTAAACTCAAAACTTTCGCGCTATTAAATGAAAATAAATCAACATTATCAGTTTGATGCTCTTGATAAGGCAATACATACAAATTTTGTCCATCAGATAGCAAAATTTTAGTATAATTCTCGTTTGTTTCTACGGAGACTGCTAATTGTCCACGTATTTTGATTACATTCAATAATGGCTCTAATTGCTCAATTGTCTTTATATCTATTATGCAAGTCTCTTTTTTACTCTCTATAGGAGCCTTTATTTCTTCTGTAGAATCTGTAATCTTTAAATTAAATAAATTTTCAATTCGTTTATTTAGTGACTTAAAACCATATTCATTTAGAAATGTAGAAATTTTATCAATCACTGGTGGAGTCCAATGAAAATTTTCAATATCTTGCTTAATATCAACATTATTATCTAGTCCAACTAGTTGCCATGATATAACTGCATCTTGCTTGTGTAGACATAATAATTCTCGCTGGCGAGGGCTTTTTATTTGCTCTATCGATGCCAGCACCCCCTCAAGATCACCGAATTGATTGATAAGTTGTGAAGCAGTTTTTGGTCCAATACCAGCAACCCCTGGAATATTATCTGATTTATCACCCATTAATGCTTGTACTTCGCGTACTTTTAAGGGACCAACACCAAACTTTGCTAAAATATCTTCTTCTGTTATATATTTGGATTTTACTGGATCATACATTTCAACATGATCATTTACTAGCTGCATTAAATCTTTATCAGAAGAAATAACCAAAGCCTGCATTTGAATCTGAGTTGCCTTTTTTGCTAATGTAGCGATGATATCATCTGCTTCAAACCCCTGTTTAGACAAACAGATAAAGTTTAAAGCTTTTGCAGCTTTCTCAACAAGTTTTAATTGTACGACTAAATCATCTGGAGCTGGAGGGCGATTAGCTTTATAATCCTTGTAAATATCATGTCGAAAATTTTTACCACTATGGTCTAGAACTATAACAGCATGTTCTGGCTTAAAATCGTTTATTAACTTTACCAACATTGAGGTAAAACCATAAATTGCTCCAACCGGTATGCCAGCAGGAGAAGTTAACGGGGGCTGAACATGATAGGCCCTGAATATAAAACCATAACCGTCAATAATCAATAAGGGCTTTTTCTCAGAATTCATCATAATAATTTAGTTTTTCTCGATTATAGAATTTGCGCTAGCGAGTTCATCTTGTGTATTAACACCAACTACTAAATTAGGATCATTTGATTTAAAATACGAAACTTTATCACCATGCATAGCACAAATTTCGATTATTTCAGTAAGGTATAATTCTTTTTTAGGATGCTCTGGATTGGTAATTAAGCATTTATTAATATACCGATCAAGTATAGTAGGGGCAAAAACCATAATTCCTGAATTGCACAAGGTGATCTTTTTTTCTAAATCATTAGCAAATTTTGTTTCCACTATTTTTTGAAAAGCACCTTGCTCATCAACTACTATGCGACCATATTGATTGGGTTTTTTATATTCAAACGCTAAGGTTACAGCTTTTGAATTAGTTTTTTTAAGATGCTCAAAAAGTTCTTCAATTATATTAGAGGTAATTAAAGGATTATCTCCGTATATGACTCCAATATATTTTTGGTTATCAAAAAAATCTTTTGCAACTGATACTGCATGCGCAGTTCCCAATTGTTCTTTTTGATTTATTAATTTACAGTTCTGTTTAAAACTAGATAAATATGGTTCTAAATGTTGTGAATAAACTAGTATTAAATTATCTGTCACCATTTTGCAATTATGCATCACACGCTCTAGCATAGGGATGCCACCGACTTTATGCATTACTTTTGGCAGTTCAGATTTCATTCTGCTACCTTTGCCAGCAGCTAATATTATTATTTGTTTGTCCATTTTAACATCGACATTTTAATTAGATAATTTGTTAAATAGCTTTTCTGATAATTCATAATTACCAAATACTTTTTGTACATCGTCGCTTTCTTCTAATACGTCAATAAGCTTCAGTATTTTTGCTGCCCTTTCTTCATCTTCAATCATAATAATTGTTTGCGGCTTCCATTCTATTCCAGACTCTGCTGGCATGCCGTATTTTTGGCTTAGATATTCAAGGCTGTTTGGAAATGATTCAATATTAGTATAAATAAAATGCTCTATCTCATTTGATTCAACATCGTTTGCACCTGCTTCAATTGCACTTTCCATCATTTGATCATCGGAAGCAACAATGCGCGCATATTCGATTCTACCTATACGGTCAAACATGAAGCTTACGCTGCCTGATTCTCCCAAAGTACCTCCTCCATGCTTACTAAAAGCTGTACGCACATCAGAGACAGTTCTGTTTTTATTATCAGTAAGTGTTTCAACTATAATGGCAATACCTCCAGGCAAGAATCCTTCATAGCGAATTTCTGTATAATTATCAGTATCTGACGGGTCCAAAGCGCGCGCCAGAGCGCTATCAATTCTATCTTTTGGTAAATTTTGACTTTTAGCTGCTGAAATACCAGATCTAAGGCGCGGATTATTGTGAGGATCTATGCCACCAATTTTTGCGGCTGTAATGATTTCACGAACTAATTTTGTAAAAACTTTTGCTCTTTTTTTATCCTGAGCGCCTTTGCGATGCTGTATATTTTTAAACTTGGAATGTCCTGCCATGGTAATAATTAGTATGTTACTTAATCGAGACTTTTGATTCTAGAGAATAACTATAATAAGGCAAGAGATAATCCTTGCAGACTAATCAACTGATTAAAAACAATTTTTAACTAAATAATGGCTTTATCTTAATAGGACTAGCACTTTAAATAAAATCATAATATCATTTATTTAAGTCATTTTTATTAAAGAGATTTTGTGTTACAAAACATTGATTTAAATCTAAGATTAAGAGAATTTGCTCATGACTTAAATATGAGTTACATAGATTCTTTGTCAGAAGATGAATTTAAAGGCAAGATCATTTTTGCCCAACAGATTGTTGCATTTTTATATAAAAACAGAAAATATTTGACTTTTTTAAGTAAAATGCATCGCGAAGATCTTGCTGATTGTCTTAGAACCCACGATATAAAATATCTAAAAATGTTCGATGCATCAGGCATAAAACAGGATTCTATTGAAATATTTAAATCTAATATCAAAGAAATAATTTTGGTTTTAAAAAATATTGAAATTGATACAAAATTAGAATATGCGGAGCTTGATGTAATTGGCAAAAAGGTCTATCAAATCATATATAATACACAATTATTATTTGCAGAACAATCACATAACCAACAAGCAAAAAATGCTTTACAAGCACAATCTATAATCTTGTCTTTTGTAAATTTAGATATAGATGATCAACAAAGCTTACTTAAAAAAATGTTACTAGTAAAAGAAGTATGGTGCATAGAAAATAAAAAAGAAGCTGGTCTTGAAACAATTAAATACCAATTTCATAAAAATCCTCAAAAATATTTGCAGCTGCAAGATGAGAAAAATATAGATGTAGTTTTCGAACAAATTATTGAGCTATTAACCCACAAAATTTCTGTGTTAAAGCATTTAACTGATGAGCAGTTAATTCACCTATATGATCGTTTAAAGAATTATGAATGGAATTGTTCGTTTATTGTGCAGCTTTTAGACAGAGTGCATAGAGAGTCACAGTTTAGATATAGCTATAATAGACTAACTGATTCTGGTTATGATTTATTAAATAGATTCCAAAGCTATGACGCAATGATGCATCAGGTTGAGGGGTTAGAGTTTTTAATTGTTGAAGTATATTTAATCAATAACATTGATTTTACAAATAAGATAATGCAATTATTAGCTAAACACTCAGATAACATCAAAGCGCTAGGTCTTCACAAGGATATACATTTAATTGCTATATTCAAAAAAATAGATACTAAATTACATCATATAAATGAGCAAGAAAGAGAAGGATATAAAGCTTCTTTTTTATCTCTCAAAGCAGGTTTAGAGCACTCTTTAGATAATCGCGTACAAAAGCGTTATATTGAATTAGATCAATATACAATCCATAAACTAAAGAATCGGTATAGTAATTTATTTGTTAATATACAAAAATTATTTGAATATACCGAAGAAAGTAAGCAATATTTACAGTTAATATTTGCATCTAAAATAGCTCATGATTTTTACCTTCCTAATCTTTCAAACTCTATAAAAAAATTACGCAAAATGGCGGTATACAGATTAGAGGTGCAAGAACAATTTCAGCAACTTAGTTTTATAGAAATTTTTCTTGGCGAAGGTTTGCTTAATAAAATCACCTCACTTGATTTTATTAAGCAAACCTTGGGCCATGATATTAAAACTTCTTCAGATTATGTAAGAATTATTATACAAAAAATAGTTGCTATGTGCAGTGTATTCCAGCTTGATGTTCTGTATAAGTCTTTATTGCATCAGCAGAATTTATTAGAATTACAAACTTTTCTAAAAGACGAGATAGTAAAGAAAGTTTACCAAAGTACTTCTATAACAAAAATGGTTTATTCAATCATACGTGGTCGCAAAAAAGAATATGATAGTTTAAGGCGTTTAAAAAAGCGTATACATAAAAACTTTTAAGTTAAATTTTTCTAACAATTAACAAAATACTAATAATTAGTATTTTTAAAAACCTGAAATATTAAGACTTTGGCTTATCGCCACTACAATTTTATTCATTATCGCTTGTATAACAATATACATAGTTCCAAACATTATCAAAATTTGTGCAGGAGTGATTACAAAAAACACCTGTAAATTAGGCATTAAACGCGCTAATAAACCGCTTCCAGTCATGATAGCTAATCCAACCACTAAAAATGGCGACACTATTTGAAAAGAGAGGAGAAAACTATCATTTAACACAAATGCAACAAACTTGCTTATATCACCAGAGTTTATTAATTCTCCTGGAGGAAATTTACTATAACTATCAGAAACAGCTTGGATAAATAAGTAATGTGTATTAGTGGTGAAAATAAATACGACAGCAATTAATAACATAAAATTTGAGAATATAGCTACTTGAGATTTTTGCTGTGGATCAAAAAATGCAGCAGAGCCAAGACCCGATTGTAAAGAAAGAATCTGTCCTACAAAATGCAATGATAGAAAATATATATTAGCAGCAATACTAATAATTAATCCTATAAGAATTTCTATTGCTAAATAGCTAGTGTTTAACACAAAATTATCAGTATATTTTGGTAAATATGGTGTTAATATAGGCATCATTACAAATGACACAGTTAGTGCAAGAGCTAGTTTTCCTCTAGCAAATATATAATGTGATCCTATAGCTGGAAATTTACTAAAAGCCGTTCCTAAGCGCGCAAAAACCAACATAAATTGAAAGACAAAGTTTAGACTAAGCTCTTCTAGCATTAAACATAATTCCATTTATATTAAAACTATAATAGCAATTATTGATAAAATTGCACTAACTTATTGACTATAAACTAGTTTTGTCCTATTAATTTATAGGTTTTGTTTAGTTGCTACTTGTAAAACAAACTATTAATTTAATTTGTCTAAAATCACAATTATATTTCAGATATGTATGAAGAGCTAGTGGCATTTACGCCGCATTTTTATTTTATTATTCAAGGGGTCTTTATTACGCTAAAATATAGTGTAGTAGCAGTTTGTTTGGGTATGATAATAGGAACCGCATTAGCTATTTGTAAAATTTCTGATATCAAGTCCTTACGATTATTTGCGTATGGTTACACCTCAATATTTAGAGGCACGCCCTTATTAATACAATTAACAATAGTATATTTTGGTTTACCAGCTTTGCTGGGAATAAAACTTGGTGTATTTACAGCTGGAGTATTAGCTTTCTCATTTAATTCTGGTGCTTATGTTTCAGAAATTATCAGAGCTGGTATTAATTCAGTTGATAAAGGACAAGTAGAGGCGGCAAAAGCTCTAGGTATTACACCAATATTACGTATGAAAGATATTATAATTCCACAAGCATTTCGTAGTATTTTACCAGCTTTGGTAAATGAGTTAATTAATTTAGTCAAGGAATCAGCTCTTATTTCAGTTATAGGCGAAATGGATTTAATGCGTAGAGCGCAAATTGTATCATCTGATACTTATCTATTTTTTACACCAATGCTGATAGCCGCAGCAGTATACTATGTTTTAGTGCTGGTTATTAGCAGTTTTGCAACGCTTTTAGAGAAAAGGTTATCTATATTATAGTTCTGGACAAAGTAACTAAAAAATTTGCTGAGCATATTGCGATTAAAGACATTAGTCTAACTTTTGATAAGAGAGAAACTATTGTTATTATTGGACCATCTGGCAGTGGAAAATCAACATTGTTACGTTGTATAAACAACTTAGAAAATCCTACTAGCGGCAATGTGTGGATTGATAATAAAAAATTGACTCGCTATAGTAGAGGAAAATTATGTTTCAAAATTGGCATGGTGTTTCAGCAATTTAATCTTTTCCCGCATATGTCTGTGCTAGAGAATTTAACTTACGGACCACGTAATGTATTGAATCTCAACAAAATAAAAGCCGAAGAAAAAGCCCATAAATTATTAGAGAAATTTGGTATTCTAGATAAATCTGAATCTAGACCTTCAAGCCTTTCGGGCGGTCAGAAACAACGAGTGGCGATTTGTAGAGCGCTGATGATGGACCCTGAAACGATACTTTTTGATGAACCAACTTCAGCTCTCGATCCAGAAATAGTTAAAGATATTATTGCAATTATCAATGATTTAAAAAATATGATGACTATGATAGTAATTACTCATCATATAAAATTTGCAAAAATAATTGCTGACCGTATTATTTTTATGGATAAAGGTTTAGTCTTAGCCGATCAACCAGCAGAAGAATTTTTTACCAAACCAAAATCTCACAGAGCTAAGCTATTTTTAGCTAACGTTGGCGATTTAATGTAAGAAGTTAAACGCGTTTACATATATTAAAAATTCTCAGCCTTCGCTAACTTCCACATATCAATATATGAGCCCACTGCTTCCTCTCTTAGTAGCTCCCCTTGTTCTAGTTGCGGATAAATAGTGACGTAGCTTTTGCTAGTACTAACATCAGCGTATCTTCTTATATAAGAAGGATCAAGATTCTCTGGGTTATCTAGTCCCAAGGCGCCAACAAGCTCCATGAATGAGTGTAAGGTCCTTTTATGAAAATTAGCTACTCGTATAGATTTATCTTTTACATCTAAAGAAGACCAGCGAGACTTTTTTTGAGTAGCAACTCCTGTGGGGCATTCATCAGTATTACATTGTAAAGATTGCAAACAACCTAAAGCAAACATCATCGCCCTGGCTGCATTACATATATCAGCTCCGAGGGCAATTTTTGTTACCATATCATATCCAGTCGCTATTTTTCCACTAGCTATGAGTTTAATATTTTTTCTAAGATTTAAACCCACCAGACAATTATTGACGAAACTTATAGCTTCATTAATTGGGGTACCTAGATGATTAGAAAAAGCTACGGGAGCCGCGCCCGTACCTCCCTCTGCTCCATCTACTGTAATAAAATCTGGCTTAATACCAGTTTTTATCATCGCCTTACAGATACTCATAAACTCTACTCTGCGTCCTAAACACAGCTTAAATCCTACCGGCTTTCCGCCTGATAATTTACGCAGCTTTTCTACAAACTTCAATAAATCTATAGGATTAGAAAATTCTGAATGCATAGGAGGTGAGACAGCATCTACACCCATTTCAAGCATACGTATTTTAGCAATCTCTTCTGTCACTTTTACAGCAGGTAATATTCCTCCATGCGCTGGTTTAGCACCTTGAGATAATTTTATCTCTATCATTTTAACAATATCTTGTATAGCACTTTTTTCAAAAGCCTTAGGATCGAATGCCCCATCTCTTGTTCTACAACCAAAATAGCCAGTTCCAATTTGCCAAATTAAATCTCCACCACCTTCTAGATGATAGGAACTAATACCTCCTTCTCCAGTATTATGGGCAAATTTTCCAATATTAGCTCCTTTATTTAACGACCTTATAGCATTTGGGCTAAGTGCTCCAAAGCTCATACCGGATATATTTAAGATTGAAGCTTCATAAGGTTTTGTACAATCAGATCCCCCAATAATTATTCTGGTTTTTGAATAATCCACTTCTTTTGGAGCAAGAGAATGATATGAAAATTGATAACCAACACTAGTTAGATCATTTTTTGTTCCAAACGCTATTGTATCCATTACACCTTTGGATCTCTGATAGACTAAAGAGCGTACTTCGCGTGAAAATGGAGTCCCATCTCTATCTGATTCAATAAAATATTGCTGAATTTCAGGTCGTATTAATTCGAGCATATAACGAAAATGACCAATTACTGGATAATTACGAAGTATAGTATGTTTTATAGAAAAGACATCATGAATACCTATGAGAATATATGGTACTATAATTATCAGCGACCAAATTATAGGAGTCCATATTTGGTAAATAGCTAAAACAAGCAATAAACTGACTACAGAAATTATATAATATGCATAGCGCATCTACGTAACCTGAATATATTCTTAAAAAGAATATTATATAGTTACAATTGAGTCAATAATTTTCTTTGTGTAAGTCTAAAAATTATGCTCCAATAAATCTTATCTAAAATTTCCACAAAGGATCTTAAAATTAATTCAATGCAAGAGAACAATTTTTAATCGGCATTGTCCATTTTTTTGCAGTGTTTTTTAGAACCAAATATATTATTTTTTTAATAGATTCATCATTATGGAAGATCCCCTTGTTTTTTATGATTTTACGAATTTGACCATTTACAGATTCAATGGAATTAGTATTATAAACAACCTTCCTGATTTCTTCATTTACGAGCCTTTTTTCTTTTTAATAAAACTATAAATATCCTAGGAAAGTGGCTTAATATAGGCTTTTTGTGTTCTTATGCTATTTTGTATTTTCCTAGATAGACTTTTAAGCATCATCTACATTACTTAAACTTGTTTATTGCAGAAATACTTAACCTAGTAATTCTTGATATTTTTTCCGCAGAATCACCATCTGATAACATTAGTTTCGCAATTTCTATATTTCTTAAATCAGCCCCCTTCTCCATGCCCTCAGCTTTTCCCTCGGCTTTTCCCTCAGCTTTAGCCTTATCTAGTTGAAACTCAAGCACCGATCTATTATCCCAAACACGCTTAGTTTCTT
>CAWWAI010000004.1:0-46165 GCA_963934885.1 uncultured Rickettsiaceae bacterium
TTCTAGTTACATGGCTGCTTAACCCAATGTGTCCCGAAAACTAGGGCAAGATCAATTGCTTTGGAATATATAATAGTGAACATGATACATATAATTTATATACTCCAAAGCAACTCACGAATGCGCTAAATATACTTAAATGTATAATAGCTATTATTGCCTTATCCTCTATTCAAACATTCGCGAGATTAAAACATGACGATTTTTATTAATTTTATTCCTATTTTGCTTTTTGTAAGCATATTTTTTGGCTCAGGGGTTTATTACTCTTTGCAAGGGTCTGAAAATGCCTTTTATCAGATACCACCAACTGCAGCAATTTTACCATCTCTAATAGTTGCTTGGCTTATGCACAAAAATGATACTAAAGGCACTATGAATAGCTTTTTAAATGGAGCCAGACATCCTGATATCATTACAATGTGTATTATTTTTTTGTTAGCTGGGGCGCTTAGTTCAGTTACTAAGTCAATTGGTAGTGTGGAAGCAACCGTAAATTTTGCACTAACCGTTACTCCAGAAAATTTCTTACTTATTGGTGTGTTTATTACTAGCGCTTTGATTGCTACAGCAATTGGTACATCTATGGGCACTATTGCAGCACTTGCAAGCCTAGTTACAGAGCTTGCAAAACACGGGGCATTTCCTGTTGAACTTGGTGCTGCCACCTTAGTTGGCGGGGCAATGTTTGGTGACAACATGTCAATTATTTCAGATACAACTATAGCTTCTATAGCTTCACAAAAGGCTAATTTAAAAGAAAAACTTAAGCTAAACGTAAAAGTAGCGCTAATAGCTGCCTTTTTTACTATTTCTATTCTTGCATTTAATGAATCCCCTAAAATTAATATAGTTGATCGTTCCTATTCTCTGATTTTAATAATGCCTTATATATTCTTAATATTATTTGCTGCACTTGGAATTAATGTATTCATTGTTTTAACAATATCATTAGGAGTATCTGGCATCATAGGCATAATTTATGGTGAATATAGCATCTTGCAATTTGCACAAAATATCTCAGAAGGATTCCATGACATGCATGAAATTATGCTGCTTTCTATTTTGATTGGTGCATTATCTGGTCTATCTAATCAAAATTCAAAAGAATTTGCTGAAAAAATCTCGAAACTACTACCAAAAAATGCTGGTAAAAAGGCAGCTGAGCTTCTAATTGCAGTACTTGTATCATTATTTGATATATTACTAGCGAATAATGTTGTAGCTATTATATTTTCAGGAGAAATAGCAAAAGAAATTGCTACTAAATATAATATTAAACCACATGAAAGCGCAGCTTGGTTAGATATTTTCTCATGTGTAATACAAGGAATTATCCCTTATGGAGCGCAAATCCTATTAGTATGCGCAATAGCACAAATATCACCATTATCTGTTATTGGACAAGTATATTATTGTTACGTATTAGGAGTAACAACACTAGCTTTTATATTACTAAGAAAGTCTTAATTTATTTATTTATTACACTTTATATGTTTGAATTTTAGCCACTTCTACCTCTATACGCAGCTTTATTTCATCAGAAATAGCGGCAAGTTTTGGGGTGTTGAGAACAAACTTATTGCTTGTTAATACATCTTTTAAATTATGTAAATGTCTACTTTCTATTTTTCCTTCTAAAAGATCCATCTGTAAATTTTTCAAATTATTAAAGGCTTTTTTACTAAACTCTTCAAGGTTTTTCTGATCTTCAGCATATTGATCAATTTCTTGTAAAAACAACATACCAGTAATATCTGTAACATTTGCTGAAGCCTCGCCTGAACTAGCACCTTGAGTCTTTTTTTCCGTAGAAAATTTGATGCTTTTATCTTGATCTTTCTTTGAAAGTTTCTTTAATTTAGAAGAGCTAGAGGCCCCCCGTATCTTTGGATCAATGTTTATCATTATGTATCGCTTGAATTTATTATTATTTTCGCTTATCTTAAGCTAAATTATAAATATATCGTCAAAAATAATATGTTTCAAACATTAACACAGAATTTTACGAAGATTTTTGATAAAATCAAAAGTACTGGTAATCTAACCGAAGAACAAATTGATGCGTCAATGCGCGATATACGTATCGCTTTACTTGATGCAGACGTTGCCCTGCCAGTAGTACGTGAATTTATTTCTAGCATCAAAGATAAAGCTAAAGGGCATGAGATTGTCAAATCAGTATCTCCAGCTCAAATGATCATCAAGATTATCAATGATGAAATAGTTAGCCTATTAGCCCCAAATGACTCTGAAGCAAAACTTAACCTCAGTAGCACTCCGCCCGTAAATATATTAATTGTTGGCCTACAAGGCAGTGGTAAAACTACAGCCAGTGCTAAATTAGCATTGAAGCTAAAAACACAAAATAAAAAAGTCTTATTAGTTTCTTTAGATACCTATAGACCAGCCGCGCAAGATCAATTGCAAGTTTTATCAAATGATATAAATGTTGACTCTCTTGCAATAATCAAAGGTCAAACACCTCTAGAAATTACTGATAGAGCAGTTAGGGAAGCCAAATTATCTGGATACGATATAGTTATTTATGATAGTGCCGGTCGTTTACACATAGACGACGCAATGATTGACGAAGTTTCAACTATCAAAAAAATGATTAGCCCAACCGAGACTTTGTTAGTTATTGACTCTATGATTGGGCAAGATGCAATTACTGTTGCTAGTACGTTTGATGAAAAACTAGCAATTACTGGTGTTGTACTTTCTAGAATCGATGGTGATTCACGTGGCGGTGCGGCTTTGAGCATACGTCATGCCACTGGAAAACCAATAAAATTCCTAAGTACCGGAGAAAAACCGGCTGATTTTGAAGAATTTGATGCCACACGCATTGCTTCCCGCATTCTTGACATGGGGGATATAGTTTCTTTAGTTGAAAAGGCTGCTAGTGTAGTTGATCAAAAAGAAGCAGAAAAAACTGCTGCAAGACTAAAAAAAGGTAAATTTGACCTTGATGATTATATATCCCAAATCAAAACCATCAAAAAATTAGGTGGATTTAGCAGCATGATGAGTATGATTCCTGGAATGTCAAAATTCTCTGATAAAATTGGCGATGCTGGAAAAAATGATAAAATGCTTAACACTCAAGTATCTATTGTATTATCAATGACTAAAAAAGAACGACGCAACCCAGACATACTAAACGCATCACGCAGAAAAAGAGTAGCTGCGGGCTCGGGAACTTCAGTTCAGCAAATAAATACTTTGCTTAAACAATTCAAACAAATCAGCACTATGATGAAAAAAGCTGCAAAAATGGACTCAAAGTCAATGATGCGTAGCGGGCTAGGGAAACTTTTTTCTTGACTAGTGATGCAAAAATCCTTATCATTGCACCTAATTAAATATTTCATTTAGATCAAGGACATTATGGGTAAAGCAAAAATAGCCTCAAAAAATAACCCAGAAGGCAGAGGCCAGGCAAAAGAATTTTTTCATAACAGCAAAAAAATCAAGCCAGTGAAAGTTATTGCTGACAGACAATCATTTTTTGCTGCTGAATATGAAGATTCTGGTGAAGTAGTTGTTGACCAAAATGGCAAGGTTCTTCCTTGGGGCAGTGCTAAAAATTTAGGCTAAACATTTAGTTTGATCTTTCAAAAAACTTATTCGCCTTTAAAACAATCTTAAGTTTAACATTATGGAATTATCTGCTGAATTTCTGGCGCTACTAACTTGTCCAGTATCTGGTGACGCACTTGAATATGATCGTCAAAAGGACGTGCTATTAAGTAAAAAAGCTGGTCTGATCTATCCGATTATTGAAGGAATACCGTTATTATTGGAATCTGAAGCAAAAAAAATCTAACCAAAATTATAGACATTGCAAAAACTTAGGAGTAATCTGCTCTTTGTTAGTTTTGTTATGCACCAGCTCTATAGGTTTTCTATAATGAAAAATATTGAAATAAAATACTCAAATTTTAATTTTACTAACGCTGCATACCAATCTGCAAAAAATTCAACCTATGCAGCCTCTAATAAAATTATTAAAGCAATTAAATCCAAAGAACTTTTATACCAAATATTTTCTATTCAGCATGCGTTAGAACAAGCTAAACTTGTTGCACCTTATGCTCAAGAAATTAATCAAACTTTTACAGATTTAATAGTTATTGGTATGGGAGGCGCTGTCTTAAATCCCGAGACATTAATATCACTCTCTTCCCCTAAAACAAGCAAAACTAAACTACATTTCCTCAACAATACTGATCCAATATTTCTAGAAAATTTATTATCACAAATCGAACTAAAAAACTGTGCTATATTGGCAATTAGCAACTCTGGTCAAACCTTAGAGACAATTTCTCTAGTAGGGGTTATGATCGCTGAGTTTACCAAAACACAGATTACAAATATCGGTAAACATTTTTATTTTATTACTAACTTACAATCTGGAAGCCTCAAAAATGTAGCTAGCAAAATTGGTGCAACATTAATTGAACATACTGCAAATATTAGCGGCAGGTATTCTGGACTTACTAATGTCACAACATTACCAGCGCAAGTAGCTGGAATTGATGTACAAGAATATATTTCAGGCGCAAATTCAGTTTTAGAAGATTTTTACAACAATAAATCTGAAAGCCAACCTGCATTATCAGCAGCTGCAATTTACAGCATACAAAAACCCATATCTGTTAACCTTGGATATTCACAACAATTCAGCGTATTCCTAGAATGGTACTCACAAATCATTGCTGAATCTCTTGGCAAAAACGGCAATGGTATCACTCCCATCAAGGGTCTTGGACCTAATGATCAACACAGCATGTTGCAGCTTTATCTAGAAGGGCCACGAGATAAGTTATATAGCTTATTTTATACTAAAAATAACATTACTACCCTAACTACTTCTAATCTCCAAGAACTTGGATATATAGCTAATAAAAATCTGGATGATATTAATAGGGCAAATTTCGAAGCGACCCTAAGCGCTCTAAATAAGATTGGCTCTCCAACTAGAAGTATTATACTAAACAAACTCTCCGCAAGAACAGCAGGAGCTCTTGTAATGCAATCTATGCTTGAAGTAATAATTTTAGGACACATGATGCAACTAAACCCCTTCAACCAACCAGGCGTAGAACTAATCAAAACAGAATCAACGCGTATAATACAAGAATCTTAAATTTCCTAGATCCTTTGGCAATTCTTAACAGTTACTAAATATTTCATCATGTGTAACGTATTGCCTGTTTCAGAAAACTTAGTATAATTAGCATGTTCAAAGATATCACTATCTTCTTTATCTACAAATGTTGTAACAAATAAAACTCCTATTTTTGCTAACCATTGTTCGATATTACTTAATAAATATCCTAATAAATCTACTCTTATTCCATTCTGTAGATTTATTCCTAAAAATTCTATAAAGGCATTTGGCTTTGAAATATTAACTTGCGCTGCTGCAACAACTTCTACACCTTTAACAAGAACGATATGTTTTTTATCTGGATTATAATCAATCTCATCAGACCTATCTGCTTTTACTAGAAAGATATTTCTAATTAATTTATAATCATTCCACTCATTGACTTGAGAGCAAAGACGCATGCACAAGCCATTAAATCTTAAAGTCATAAGTATTTTTTGGATAAATCCACTTTTTTCAAGATTATAAGTTGTGATACCCGTTGAAATAATTTTATGAGTTGCATCTTTTTCTATAATAGCCATTTTTAAAGCAGAATATTCCTCTTTTGTATCAATATTATTTCTTAAAAATTCTCTAAAAGCTAAATTTAGTTCTATCTCAGGGTTACCTTCTGCATAAACATGCATGTAAACTTTAAATTCATCTTTTTTCTCAAACATTCTTCTCATGGGTAGGTTGTACTCTCCCTTATATCTATAGCCCAAATCAGTCAGAGGCTGATCAATAATATAAGGATCTTTTACAATAACTATTATGTCAATAATGGGTTTTGCGCTCAACCCTTCAACTGATGTAGAACCAATATGAATTACATCTACAAGAGAGGATGGTTCTTCTGAAAAAGCCTTTTTAATTGCATCTTTTTCTGCTAGGAAAAAATATTTCCACGCAGGGTTATGCTCTTCCAACTTAATAACACGTGCCGGCTTCACTTTTAGCATTACTCCTTTAAACTTAATCTAAGTTACTAAAATGGCTTAATTGATTTATGACGTAGTAATATTGTGCCAATAGAATATAACGGATTTAAATTTAAAATAAATTCATTCCATAATTCTTGGTCTGATGATTCTGAACCAGTATCTTTTCTTACAGCTTCAAAAATTTCAGAAAATGATTTATCGCTAGTTTCTAAGTGAGTAAACAAGGATTTAGTATGAGGAAGAATAGCTAGCTTGGTATTCATTTCTCTTTGATATCCATCTGTGTATTTATAATCAACATACTTATTCATTATACTATCACCATTTTTTTCAATGGCGTTTATTATATCTTTACATAAATTAGGTGACTCAAAAACCGTTGGAACATTATCAAAATTACTAAAATCAGCAATACTATTCTTTTTCTTAGAAACATAGATATCATATTTTATAATGTTTCCACTCATAAGTTCACATATAGCTTGCTGTTCTCTTAAAGGTAGCTTTTTTATCCTTGCTTTTGTAACTGAATCTTTAAAATAACTTTCTATATTTAAAGTTGCTCTAGTGTAAGGATCATGAAAATTAGCAATAGTTAACCCTGCATTTTCAACAAATTCATAAAGTTGAGGAATAGTATATGCTCTATCTTGCTTGTGCAGAAAAAGATCATAAAGTCCAATATCACCAAAAACTTTATGGTCGTTAATTAGCTGACCACCTTTGTTAAACCAATTAGTTTGAGGTAAACTGTTAATTACATCCCAAGCACTACTAACTTCCTCTTGACGATTCTCAATTCCTTTACCAGTTCTACGTAATAATTCTTGAACTTGATAAACACCCGTTCGACCATATTGAGCATAAACCATTATTGAACCACCACCATCTTCTTTCGTAACATCAGAAAGAATTTGAATACCTAAATCTGGATTTTCAAGATGATGCAAAACTCCGCTACAATTAAAGTAATCAAATTTCCCTAGCTTTAAATTAGGAATATTAAGTATGCTATCTTCAATCCATTTAATATTAGTAATACCATGATTAGCAGCTCTTTTTTTAGCAATATCCATACTATTTTTACTAAAATCTATATATACAACTTCAGATTTAGGATAATCCATTAACTGCTTTGCTATCCAGACTGCTGAATCACCAGTACCACCACCAGCTATAAGCACTCTGAACCCTTCTTTAAAATTCTGCTTTCCATTATAAAGATGATGATTAATATTACTTAGGAAGCCTTCGTTTGTTCTAATAATACGTTTTTTATCATCATCAGGATCACGTAATGGATATGGATAATCTAAATAATGATCTTGAACTTGTTTTAAATCTTTTTTAAATTTTGAAAGTTTTGTTTTTGTCATGATTATTTATATTAATTATAAACATTTAATTACATTAGATAAATTTATAACCCGCCCCCGATATTATCGCAGTGACGGGTTATGAGCCGTGCAGAAGTTATAATAATATTATTATAACTTCAATTTAACGTCTGCTTGATCAGAGAGTTTAGTGAAGTATTTTTCGATTGCTTCACGTGATAATTTGCTTCTTATACTGCTTTCTGCCTGCTCTTTAGATGGAACTTTTACATCACGAGAATCTAGTACTTTGATAACATGCCAGCCAAATTGTGTTTTTACGGGATCAGAAATTTCATCTTTTTTCATTGAAAAGGCTTTACTTTCAAATTCTGGAACTAATTGACCTTTCATAACATAGCCAAGCTCTCCTCCGTTTGCCTTTGAACCTTCATCTTTTGAAAATTCTTTTACAAGATCTTTAAACTTACTGCCCTTGTTAAGTTTCTTTTTGATTTCTTTAGCTGCTTCTTCTGTATCTACAAGAATATGGCTAGCTTTAACTTCTTTTTGACCTTTTAAACTAGCTATTAGCTTACCATATTCTAGATCTACCATTGCATCTGTAACAGCTGTTTTTAGATGACGCTCAATTAATTCTTGTTGTAACAATTGAGATTCTGCAACTTGTAACTTTTCTTTAAACTCAGCAGAGTTACGAATACCTAATTTATCCGCTTCTTTTTCAAAAAGTTTTTGATTAATATAACCTCTAACCAACAATTCTTGAACATTTTTATCTAGCTCGGAAAATGATTTTCCTTTATTTTCTGGTTGCATCGCAAGCACAGGCTGGAACTGCTCCATCACTTGGCTTGACTTTACATCACCACCAGTATATGTGGCGACTACTTTGCTATCAGCTGCCAAAGCAGAGCTGGTTAATAATGTCGCTGACAAAAAAACGATTGCTAATTTTCTCATAATTTTTATTATATCCTTATTTAGTTTTACTACTAATTGTTTTTAAAAGCTCATTGAGGTAAAGTCAATTGCTATTTATAAAAAACTGTTAAAAAATCTAATAAAATACAAATTAATCTTAATATATCGGGGAATTAAATTTAGTTAAATGTTTTCATTTCTTACCAAGATTTTTGGCACAGCCAATGATCGTATAATTAAAAAGATGCAAAAAGACA
Organism: uncultured Rickettsiaceae bacterium; assembly: GCA_963934885.1. Taxonomy (GTDB): domain Bacteria; phylum Pseudomonadota; class Alphaproteobacteria; order Rickettsiales; family Rickettsiaceae; genus Megaera_A. The sequence continues at coordinate 8,624 of CAWWAI010000004.1, forward strand.
TTCATAAAATCAATGATCTTGAACCATCCGTTCAGAACCTAACTGATAATGAATTGCGCAATAAAACCAACTATCTCAAACAAAAATTGCGAGATGGTCATACTCTAGATGATCTTGTTTATGAAGCTTTCGCTGTTGTACGTGAAGCTGCAAAAAGAGTAATTGGTCAACGGCATTATGACGTTCAATTAATTGGAGGTCTTATACTGCACAAAGGCATGATCACCGAAATGCGTACCGGTGAAGGCAAAACACTTGTATCAACATTACCAGCTTATCTAAATGCTCTGACAGAAAAAGGTGTTCATATAGTCACAGTAAATGATTATTTAGCTAAGCGTGATTCTGAATGGATGGGCAAGATTTTTGAATTTCTAGGTCTAACCGTATCCTGCGTGGTGGGACAAATGCCGGATGCAGAACGTAAAGCTGCATATAATTGTGATATCACTTATGCTACAAACAATGAACTAGGGTTTGACTATCTTAGGGATAATATGAAATTTACTAATGAATCAAAAGCACAACGCCCGTTTCATTATGCAGTTATTGATGAAGTTGATTCAATTTTAATTGATGAAGCTAGAACTCCACTAATTATTTCAGGTCCGGTTGATACAAGCACTGATTTACATAAAAAAGTAAATTCTTTAATAACTAAGTTTACAAAAAATGATTATGAAATTGATGAAAAAGTTAAATCTGTAACACTAACAGATGAAGGCATCAACCGCATAGAATTAATGCTTGCTGAAAACAGTCTTATTATTCAGCATTCTAGCCTCTATGATTTTGATAATTTAACGCTAGTGCACTATATTAACCAAGCTTTGAGAGCCCATTTTATTTTCGCGCGTGACGTTGATTACCTAATTAATGATAAAAAGGTGATGATCATCGACGAATTTACCGGAAGAATTATGGATGGTAGACGTTATTCTGATGGTCTGCACCAAGCGTTGGAAGCAAAAGAAAACGTGCCTATTCAAAATGAAAATCAGACATTAGCATCTATTACATTTCAGAACTATTTTAGAATGTACCCTAAATTATCGGGTATGACCGGTACAGCCATGACTGAAGCTGGTGAATTAAAAGATATTTATAACCTAGATGTAATATCTGTACCAACACATAATAAAGTAACTAGAATAGATCATGATGATGCAATTTATGGTACTACTGGAGAAAAATACAAGGCGGTAATTGATTTAATTCAAGATTGCTATAAACGTGGACAACCCGTTTTAGTTGGCACAATTAGTATTGAAAAATCTGAAGAAATTTCTAAAGCCCTTTCAAAAAATAATATCAAACATAATGTACTAAATGCTAAAATGCACGAACGTGAAGCTCACGTTATTGCTCAAGCTGGGCGTTATAATGCCGTAACGATTGCTACAAATATGGCTGGTCGTGGTACTGATATAATGCTTGGTGGTAACCCTGATATGATGATTGAAGATCTAGATCAATCATTAAATGAAGGTCAACGTAAACTGGAAATAGGACATATTAAATCACAAATTAAAACAGAAAAAGAAAAGGTAATTAAAGCTGGTGGTTTATGCGTTATTGGCACAGAACGCCATGAAAGCCGTAGAATTGATAATCAATTACGCGGTAGATCTGGCCGCCAAGGCGATCCTGGTTCAACAAAATTCTTCTTGTCTTTAGAAGATGATTTAATGCGAATATTTGCTTCTGAAAGAATCTCGGGAGTATTACGTACATTAGGATTAAAGGACGGAGAGGCTATCCATCATCCAATGATAAGTAGATCTTTAGAAAAAGCTCAACAAAAAGTTGAAGGGCACCATTATGAAACTCGTAAAACTATATTAAAGTTTGATGATGTAATGAGTGACCAACGCAAAATCATTTATGAACAAAGAAATGAAATTATTGCTTCCCAAGAAGTTATAAGCTTTACACAAAATATGAGCAAACAATTATGCTCAAGCTTAGTAAAACAGTTTATTGACCCTAATCTTCTAAGAGAAGATTGGAAACTGGAAGAATTAAGCTCTGAAATACATAGAACATTATCAATTGAATGGTCTGTAGATGAAATTTCTGCCATAGAAGGAGTAGAAAATGAAATTGCCGAGGTTTTATATCAAAAAGTCACAGATTTATATGCTATGAAAGTTTCAAACTACGGTAATGATATCATGAATTCGGCTTCAAAGTATTTATTACTGACTACCCTTGATCAAGTATGGAAAGAACATTTACATAATCTAGATTACCTACGCCAAGGAATATCCCTGCGTGCCTATGGTCAAAAAGATCCGCTAAACGAATATAAGCGTGAAGCCTTTGGTTTATTCGAAAGAATGCTTGACCATCTTAGAGAACTATTTGTGCAAAGAATATGTTTCTTGCACATTGATCCTGAGCATGTAAATAGACAATCTATGATGCTGGCAAATAAAGAATTGCAAGAAATGAGTACTAGCCGTAGCGATCCTGCTTTCGAAAAATATAATTCAGGAGCTAATATAACAGCTAAGGCCAAACCTTTTAAAGCTATAGTAGATCCAAAAGATCGTAATCCTTCAGATCCACACAGCTGGGGTAAAATTACAAGAAATGAGCCCTGTCCATGCGAATCAGGAAAAAAATACAAACATTGTCATGGAATGGAAATATAAATAAAAATTACTAATATGAAAAAACCAATAATAGGTATTACCTTAGATCTAGCATCGAATACGTCAGGAAAATACTCCTACTCTTGGCGTCCGTGGTACGCTATAAGACGTGATTATTCTGATATCATTACTAAATCTGGAGGTATACCAGTCTTGCTTCCATATTGCGCTGATATTAATGAATTACTTGATGCTATTGATGGCCTATTAATTCCAGGTGGAGATGAAGATATAAATCCTAAATTCTATGGAAAAAAAATAACTTCCAACAAAGTGAAAACAAATGATGCAAGAGCTAGTTTTGAGATAAATATTGTTAAAGAAGCTATCAAACGTGATATGCCTATTTTTGGTATATGTAATGGTCTACAAGTAATTAATGTAGTAATGGGTGGTACGTTAATTCAACATATTCCAGATAGCCATCAAAGCACTATTAATCATGAACAACCAGCACCAAAACATATTCCAACCCACCCCATTATTATTAAAGACGGTACTTTATTATCTAAACTTTCTAAGTCTAATAATGTGCAAGTCAACACTACACATCATCAAGCCCTAGATAAGGTAGGTGTGGGACTGAATGTTTCAGCTGAAGCGCCAGATGGGATCATTGAAGCAGTAGAATCAATAAATCATAGATTTCTTGTTGGCGTACAATGGCATTCTGAATATCAAAACACAGAATTAGATGCTCAGTTATTTAAAAGATTTGTTGAAGAAAGCGCAAATCCCGTATATAGGTAATCTTAATGCAACCAATAATTATATTCTCATGTACCCCATAGTAAGATTGCGACGTAATAGGCGTACCGACTGGTTAAGAGATTTAACTTCCGAAACAAAACTAGCTCCAGAACATTTAATTCTTCCTATTTTTGTTGTAGATGGAGAGAATCAAAGACAGGCTATTAAAACTATGCCTGGAGTATTTCGTCAATCCATAGATCAAGTCTTACTCACCGCTCGCGAAGCTGAACAAAAAGGCATTAAAGCTATTGCTCTTTTTCCTGCTATTTCAACTGATTTAAAATCTGAAAATGCCGACGAGGCATATAATTTGGATAATCTTATCTGTAGAACGGTTCGTACTATAAAAAATGCTGGCCTATCTATTGGCACTATATGTGACGTTGCTCTTGATCCTTATACAATACATGGTCATGATGGAATATTAATTGATGGAGACGTTGATAATGACGAAACCATAAAGGCATTATCAAACCAAGCTCTAGTTCTAGCTAAAGCTGGTGTTGATATTATTGCCCCATCAGACATGATGGATGGCAGAATAATGATAATCCGAGAAGATCTTGACAAAGCTGGATTTAGTAATGTAAATATTCTTGCTTACGCAGTAAAATATAATTCTAGTTTTTACGGTCCTTTTAGAGATGCAGTGGGAAGTAATAACAACAAATATTTATGTAAAGCTACTTACCAAATGGACATACGTAACAAAAAAGAAGCAATACGCGAAATAGAGCAAGATATAGCCGAAGGAGCTGACATGGTTATGGTAAAACCTGGAATGCCTTTTTTGGACATTATAAGTGAAGCCTCACAAACTTTTAATGTGCATGTTTTTGCTTATCAAGTTAGCGGTGAATACGCGATGATAAAATTTGCTGCAGAAAATGGTGCATTAAATTGGGAAAAAGCCATAGTTGAATCATTAATATCCTTTAAACGCGCTGGAGCCTCAGCAATATTTACCTATGCAGCTCTAGAAGTAGCTGAACTTTTAACTAAATAAAGAATTTTTTATGGACAATAATAAAGCATCAAAAAGTGTAACAAAAATTATTATTATTTTAAGTATAATAATTGCAGCAATATCAATGTATATTTTAATTGCTATTGATTTACCCACTAAACCACTAGCAGGGCAAGGCGGAGCATTAGAAGAAGACGTGAAAATAGGAGGTGATTTTATTCTAACGGATCATAATGGCAATGAATTTAATAGCGATACAATGAAAGGAAAGCTAAGTCTAGTATATTTTGGCTTTACATTCTGCCCGGATATATGTCCAACTTCTTTACAAAAACTAACCCAAGTATTATCTACTTTAGATAAATACCAAATTGATGTTTTACCGATATTTATTACCGTTGATCCATCTAGAGATACCCCAGAATTATTAAAAGAATATCTAGGACATTTCCACAAAAAGTTTCTTGGTTTAACTGGATCAGAAAAACAAATCAAAGAAATAGCAGATTTGTACAAAGTATTTTATGCTGTAGCTGAAGGTGCAACTACTAAAGATGGTAAATATATGTTAGACCATTCATCTTTTGTCTATTTAATGGACAAAAATGGTAAATATATGAAGCATTTCTATATGAGCTCTACCTCAGATGAAATAATAGAATATATCAGAATCAACAAATAATCCTAATTACCTACTATATTTAGTAGTAAAGGTTATATTTTTTAAATAAATGATAATGTAATAGACCGCAAATATGGTCCATTACATTCACTATACTTGCTTTGCGAGCTTACTTTTTACAGAAGGAGAAAGCATTATATTTAGTTCGCGTAATTGTGCTTCACTTACATTATTTGGTGCGTTCATTAATAAATCTTCAGCTTGTTGATTCATAGGAAATGCAATTACTTCCCTAATATTTGCCGTATCTGCAATTAACATTACCATACGATCAACACCAGGTGCGATACCACCATGCGGAGGAGCGCCAAACTTAAAGGCTTTAATCATACCACCAAATTCTTTATCAACATCTTCCTTGCTATAACCAGCTATTTCAAAAGCTTTATACATTAATTCAGGTTTATGGTTTCTTATAGCGCCACTTGAAAGTTCAATACCATTACATATAATATCATACTGAAAGGCTCTTATTGCTAGTAAATCTTCTTCTGTTTTAGCTTGTTCTAGAGCTTCTATTCCCCCTTGTGGCATTGAAAATGGGTTATGACTGAACTCTATTTGCTTTGTAATATCATTTAATTCATAGAATGGAAAATCCGTGACCCAACAGAACTTAAATACATCATTAGCAATTAATTCAAGATCTAAACCTAGTTTATTACGTACTTTACCAGCTATTTTTGCTGCTTCTAATTCCTTAGCGCATGAGAAAAATATAGAATCTCCAGAACTGATACCAGTTATTTTTTGTAGCTTGGCAAGCTGGTCTTCATTTAAGAATTTAGCAATTGGACCCTTAGCTTCACCATTTTCAGAAAATTGTACATATCCTAAACCACCAGCACCCTCACTAATTGCAAATTTAATCATATCATCAAAAAATTTGCGAGATTTAGAGGCGGTTTTAGGCGCAGGAATAGCTCTAACTATAGAACCTTTTTTTATTGCACCTTTAAATAGGCTAAATTCTGCATCACGAAAAACTTCAGTAACATCAGTTATTTCCAGAGGATTCCTAAGGTCTGGTTTATCAGACCCGTATTTCATCATTGATTCTACGTATGGAATACGAGCAAATGGTGGTTTGGATACTTTCTTATCACCAAATTTATTAAATACTTCAAACATTATTGGTTCAATAGCAGAAAAAATATCTTCTTGAGTTACAAAAGACATTTCAATATCTAATTGATAAAATTCACCAGGTGATCTATCTGCTCTAGCATCTTCATCACGGAAACAAGGAGCTATTTGGAAATATTTATCAAACCCAGACATCATCAGCATTTGTTTAAATTGTTGAGGTGCTTGTGGAAGTGCATAGAATTTTCCAGGATGTATTCTGCTTGGAACTAAAAAATCACGGGCTCCTTCTGGTGAGCTGGCTGTCAAAATTGGAGTTTGAAATTCAGTAAAACCATCAGCATTCATTAATTTTCTAAGTTCAGCGATAATGTTTGAACGTAACATTATATTTTGATGTACTTTTTCTCTACGTAAATCTAAGAATCTATATTTTAGCCTAGTATCTTCTGGTGCATCTTGATCTGAATTAACAATTAATGGTAGCATTTCTGCTTCAGATTCTAGAATATAGCTATCCACTGATACTTCAATTTCTCCAGTTTGCATAGAGCTGTTAGTGGCTTCTGCATCACGCGCAATAACTTTGCCTTCAATAGTGATAACACTTTCATAGCGTAAATAACTAGCCATATTTTTTAAAGGTAGATCTTGATCTGTAAAAACTAATTGCGTTATGCCATAATGATCTCTAAGATCAATAAATAATAAATTACCGTGATCACGACGCCTATGCACCCAACCGGATAATTTAATTTTTTGACCTACATGCTGTTTGTTAAGTTCGTTGCACTTATGAGTTCTAAATATATGCATAGGTTAATTAGCCTTTATTAATTCTAAGAGATTTTAAGTACATATATATATAAAAAATAACCGTTTTAAGCAATAAAAAACTCATGAAAATTATAGACAACCAAAAAGATTTTGATGCCGCATGTGAAAAGCTTCTATGTCAAGATGCTCTTTTCATGGATACAGAATTTCATCGAAGACAAACATACTATGCCAGACTAAGTATTATTCAAATTGCTTCTAGAGAAGATCAAATCATTATTGATGTCTTGTCTGGTATAGATATAAGCGGATTAAAAGCAATCTTGGCAAGTGAAGCTATTGTTAAAGTCTTTCATGCACCTGAGCAAGATTTTGATATATTTTTTAACTTATTTAATGAATTACCAAAAAATATTTTTGATACACAAACAGCTGCTGGTGTGATTGGTTTAGATGATATAATGGGTTATGGCAGATTATGTAAAGAATTGTTACATATAAACCTTGATAAAACCATGCAAACAGCAAATTGGCTGGTGCGTCCTTTAGTAAAAGAATTATTGGATTATGCGATTAAAGATGTGGAGTATTTGATTCCTCTATATCGCGAATTATCTAGAACAATGACTGATAGAAAATTGTGGGACACTTACAAAATAAGAAGTGCAAAATTATTAAACATCAATCATTACAAACCACGACCCGAAAAAATCATGAAGAGGATAAATTTACGTGAACGCTCAAAATCTTTTCAAAATCAATTATTACATTTAATAGAACTGCGTGAAGAATGTGCACAAGAACTTAATATACCTAGAGGTTTTGTAGCATCTGATTATAATTTAGTGCGGTTATGCGAGTTATTGCCTACCACCGAAAAAGATTTATTAAAACTACGGATTTTGGGAAAACCCTTAGTAAAAAATAAATTTAAAGAGAAGCTTCTAGATCTATGCGCAGCTTTGAAAGAATTTTAGTTGTAAAGAATTTATATAGACGCTATATTTTTATCTTACAGAAAGATTCAAATTATGAGTGATATTTATGACAACCAAATTTACAATAATTATTAGTATAATTACACTATTTTTTAGTTCTGCAATAGCTGGTGATTACCCCAAATCAACCATAGAAAAGGAAATGGAAGATATGGGTTCATTACTTGGAGGAGAAGGTATAATCTTTAGACCGGGTAAGGAAAAAAGCACTGCTACAAAAGCAGTAATTGGTAATATAAATAAATATCTATATCAAGCATCAATTGACGCTCTAAAATTTGCGCCGTTAGCATCAGCAGACAGCAAAAATGGTATTATTATTACAGAATGGTATAGTCCATCAGATCAAAAAAATACTCAATTTAAAGTTACTGTTTATATTAAAGATCAATTAATAACACCTGAAGCTTTAGAAGTAGTAGCATTTCAACGCAAAAAACATAATGGTACTTGGTCAGACCACGAACCATCACCTGTAGCTATTGTTTTAGAGGATAAAATACTTCGGAAAGCACGCAAGCTATATCAACAATCCAAATAAGTAAAATAGCTTAATGAATACTTTAGAAATCGAACAAAAATGGCAACAAAAATGGAATCAAGAAAACGCTTTTGTTGCAGAAAACAATTCAGAAAAACCTAAATATTATGTACTTGAAATGTTTCCTTACCCATCAGGAAAATTTCATGTAGGACATTTGCGTAATTATGCGATAGGTGATGTTATCTCACGTTATCTACAGTCAAGCGGGTATAATGTACTGCACCCTATGGGTTGGGATGCATTCGGACTGCCCGCAGAAAATGCAGCCATTGCTAATAACTCGCATCCAAGTGACTGGACTTATACTAATATTGATAGAATGCGTGATCAATTAAAAACTGTTGGGTTATCCTATGATTGGAATAGAGAGTTGGCGAGCTGTTCTCCAACTTACTACAAACACGAGCAAAAATTTTTCTTAGACCTATTGGAGAGAGGCATTGCTTACCAAAAAAAATCATCAGTAAATTGGGATCCTGTAGATAACACAGTGCTTGCAAACGAACAAGTTGTTGATGGTCGTGGTTGGCGCTCTGGAGCATTGATTGAAAAAAAATATTTAAGACAATGGTTTCTGAAAATAACTGATTATGCAGAAGAATTACTACAAGACCTAGATACTCTAGATGACTGGCCAGAAAATGTTAAAACCATGCAAAAAAACTGGATAGGTAAATCAGAAGGAGTGCGTTTTTACTTCGATGTTCAAGATACAGAAGAGAAAATAGAAGTATATTCTACAACCCCTGAAGCCATTTTTGGTGCAACTTTCGTCGCTATCGCTTACAATCACCCATTGATCGAAAAAATAGCAATACATAAAGAAATAAAAGAATTTATAGATAAATGTGCGCATAATTCTACCTCCGAATTATCTCTTGATAAGGCAAAAAAAGAATGCGTGTATACAAGTCTTTATGCTACACATCCGTTTGATAAGAATCTAAAAGTACCAATAATAATAGCAAATTTTGTATTAATGGATTACAGTACTGGTGCAATTTTTGGTTGCCCCGCACACGACCAACGTGATTTTGAATTAGCACAAAATACTAAAGATCTTAATATAATTCAAATAGTACGTAGTGATAATCATGATATTGATCTAAACAAGTGTGCCTACATCTATTCTCAAGATGATATTATGATTAATTCTGGTTTTTTAGATGGTTTAAATGTTGCAGATGCGCGTACTAAAATTATTGATAAGCTTGAAGAATTAAATATTGGAACTAAAGAAATCAATTATCGGTTACGTGATTGGGGAATTTCGCGTCAAAGATATTGGGGTTGCCCGATACCTATAATTTACTGTGAATCTTGCGGAGTTGTAACAGTACCTGCAGAAAATCTACCAGTCGAGTTACCCAAAGATATTAATTTCGATAAGCCAGGAAATCCACTAGATAGACACCCAACATGGAAACATACTAATTGTCCTAAATGCAAATCACCAGGACTTCGCGAAACAGATACCTTTGATACTTTTTTTGAATCATCTTGGTACTTTACACGTTTTTGTGACAATATAGCTAGTGATATAGTTAATAAAAAGGCTTGTGATTATTGGCTGCCAGTTGATCAATATATTGGTGGTGTAGAGCATGCTATTTTACATTTACTCTATGCAAGATTTTTTACCAAAGCAATGTCCGATGTTGGTTATTTAAACGTACGTGAGCCATTTAAACGCTTGCTGACGCAGGGCATGGTTCTGCATGTGACCTACAAAGATAAAGATGGAAAATGGGTATATCCTAATGAAGTACAAGCAAGAGACGATAAATTTTTTCATATAAAAACTGGCGAGGAATTATTCCAAGGCAAAATCGAAAAAATGAGCAAATCAAAACTAAACGTAATCGACCTTGAGAGCATGCTAGCTACGCATGGAGCTGATGCTATCAGAATGTTTGTATTATCTGATAGCCCAGCTGAGAAGGATCTTGAATGGTCGGCTGCAGGTCTTGATGGTTGTAAAAAATTTATCTCTCGTCTTATTATCTTTATAAATAATCTTTCAGAGTTAAAAGTAGGCGGAACTGAAAATAAGAAGCTACAAACGCATATCCATCAAACTATTAAAGAAGTATCTGAAGATATAATGCATTATCGTTTGAATAAAGCTATTGCTAGAATTCGTGAATTATATAATGCAATGAATGATGAAGCAGTGTCTGCTAAACCAGATAGCGCCTCTATTAAAGAATGTGCTCATATTATCATTCAGTTATTGAATCCATTTCTTCCGCATATTACAGAAGAACTATGGCAACAGCTCGGTAATAAAACTCCTTTATACAAAACAGTCTGGCCTAAAGCTGATATCTCGAAATTACAATCAAATAGTTATATTATGGCTATTCAAGTAAAAGGTAAACTAAGAGCTACTTATGAATTTTTAGTATCTGATTCTGATGAGATCATTAAAAAAACTGCTATTGAAATGCCAGCAATTATAAAACATATTGGGGACGCAGAAATTCGCAAAATCATCATTGTTCCTAAAAAAATTGTTAATATTGTTATATAATTATAGTTTATGAGAATTGCAAAATTTATTGCAGCAGCTGGCATTTGCTCAAGAAGAGCTGCAGAAAAACTTATCCAGCAAGGAGAAGTAATGGTTGATGGGCAACTCATAACTAGTCCAGCATTGAACATTGATAAAACTAATTCCGTTAAGGTAAGTGGTAAGAACATTACCCAGCTTGCAAGCGATAGACTTTGGATTTATTACAAACCAGCAGGTTTAATTACCACTCATAGTGACCCACAAAATAGACCCACTATTTTTCAAGAATTAGAAGGTAAATTACCACGTGTAATTTCCGTAGGAAGATTAGATTTAAACAGTGAGGGGCTGCTGTTACTTACCACTAGCGGTGATTTATCTAGGTATTTTGAATCTCCAGCTAACAAGTTTGAACGAGTATATAAAGTTAGATCGTTCGGCAGGGGCAAAGAAATTAGTTTAAATAATAAAAAAATCACTATAGATGGTATGACTTACCAACCTAAATTAATCAGGTTAACCAAAAAAAATATATCTAATTCTTGGTACGAAGTAATACTCACAGAAGGAAAAAATCGTGAAATCAGAAGAATATTTGAATATTTTGATCTTGAAGTGAGCCGCTTAATTAGGATAAGTTTTGGTCAATATAGCTTGGGTGATATGAAACCTGGTGAATATAAAGAGGTAAAAATAGATGCGAATTATTGCAGGAAAACATAAAAACAGAACAATACCTACGCTCAAACAATTGAACTATCGCCCCTCTACTACAAAATTTCGTGAGGCTCTGTTTAGTATATTATCATCAGGTGATTTTACTGATTCTAAGCCAGTAATTGGTGCTAAAGTTCTAGACTTATTTGCTGGCACTGGTGGACTTTCTTTTGAAGCATTATCACGCGGAGCAAATAGCATTCTACTCATTGATAATAAAGAAGAGCATTTAAAAATTGCTAAAGAATTTGCGCAACATATTGGCGAAGAATTTAATTGCAAAGTACTTTTGATGAATGCTCTAAACTTACTAGCGTCAAAAGAACAATACGACCTTGTGTTTATAGATCCGCCCTATTACAATAATTATGTAACCAAGGTATTAACTAGTTTAATAGAAAAAAAATGGTTGGCAGATAATGCTATAATCGCAACTGAAATGTTTAAGCATGATAAATGTGAAATTCCAAACTCTTTGCAGCTAATAAAAGAAAAGATTTACGGTAATAATAAATTATTAATATTGAGATATGGGAAAAATTAAAAAACAATATTCCTGCATAAGCTGTGGCAGTACGAGCAGTAAATGGCTAGGTCAATGCCCCGACTGCATGGAATGGGGCACGATTACTGAAGAAATGTCCTCTGCAAGCAAGATTATGGTCCCTAAAACTGGTAATACTCAAGAAATACATTCGCTTGCTGATAAGTCGGTAAAAACAATGCGTACTAAGACTCCTATTGAAGAATTAAATCGTGTACTTGGCGGTGGGCTAGTAAGTGGTTCAGCTATTTTAATTGGTGGTGATCCTGGAATTGGTAAATCAACTTTATTATTACAACTTTCAACTAGTCTTTCAAAAACTAATATGGGTTGTTTATATATTACTGGAGAAGAGTCAATTAATCAGATTAAATTGCGAGCAGAACGTCTTGATATTAAAGATAATAAAACAGGATTACTTAGCGCAACTAATGTTGAAGACATAATTTCAACTATTGACCAAAATAAAGAAAATCTAGACTTAGTGGTTATTGATTCAATTCAAACTATTGCAACCAACGAGCTTTCATCTTCTCCTGGTACAGTTTCACAAATACGTGCAAGTGCACATGTACTGATTAATTATGCCAAACAAAATAATATTACTTTGCTCCTTGCTTGTCATGTAAATAAAGATGGTCAGCTTGCAGGACCAAAAGTACTTGAACATATGGTCGATACAGTCCTTTATTTTGAAGGTGATCATAATAATCATTTTCGTATTTTGCGCTCGATAAAAAATCGTTTTGGTGGCGTAAATGAAATTGGTGTATTTGAAATGACTTCCAAAGGATTAATGGAAATTTCTAACCCATCAGAATTATTCCTAATGGAGCGTGAAAATAACGTCACAGGTAGTGCGGTCTTTGCTGGAATTGAAGGTTCTCGGCCTCTATTAATTGAAGTACAAGCATTGATTGCACCAACAAATATGGCAACACCACGACGCTCGGTAGTTGGGTGGGATAATAACAGGCTATCAATGATTATCGCAGTTCTTGGAGTTAGATTCGGCCTTAATTTAGCCTCGCACGAAGTTTATCTAAGTATAGCTGGTGGTTTGCGTATTACAGAGCCAGCAGCTGATTTAGCAGTAGCTGCTGCTTTAATTTCAGCAGCTAGCAACAAGCCGCTACCACAAGGAAGTATCTTTTTTGGCGAAGTAGGTTTATCAGGTGAAGTTAGAAAAGTATCCCAAACTGAAGCCAGAATAAAAGAAGCAACGAAATTAGGCTTTCAACAAATGTATTGCTGCTCTAAGGAAAAATTTACCGGCTTACAACCAGTGTTACACCTAAAACAACTCAAAGGCTTGATTTAGCGCTTAACATCTTGGAATGTCGGCTAGATCTTGTAATAATCTCCTTAAATGATTATTTGTTAAGTGAATATAACTTTAACACTTCAAACATTAATCCAATTGATGATAAGCAAGAAATATAGCGGTTATTTTATATGTTTATCTAAATAAAAAGTCTTGCATATTTTATCAAATGTTTTAAAATTAACGACGGTGTTTTATACCACCGACACAAAAACCTAGTTTTGCTAGGGAGCTTCCACTATAAGCGCCTCTGGCGTGAAATGTGGTTGATACTGGTGTCAGTAGTATAAACTCCCTAGTACCAACTCAATGACTAGGTTTTTATCATGAAATATTATTATCTTTTCCTATTTTCTCTTCTTATTATCGTTGGAACGTGTTTTGTTTCACTCATTAAAGATGCTGAGCAAAAACATCAAGCAGAAAAGCAATATATCCAGCCTTCTTATAATGATAACGAAATACCACAAATTCCAAGATGCAAGGAGTAATAATTATATTCATTAATTATTTGTTAGGTGAATATAACTTTAACGCTTCAAACATTAATCCAATAGATGCTAAAGCAATAATGAATATAGCGGTTAATTGGTCTAATTGATTTAATGTTGTTATAATTTTAACAAGTATATTTAGTAATAACAAAATCATTTGCTATTAAGGACCATATAACGGAACAGCTAAATACTATTAATAAGACATGGTAAATAATACGACGACAATTTACTACGATGTTATCAATATGAGCTAATTCTTCAATCCTTTCTTGTCTAGATTGTATTTTTTTGTTACGTGAATGAATTTCTTTATCAAAAGGGTCTTCTGATGCTTTCATGCGGTCATTTTACCTAAATTAATTAATCTAGTATTTATTGCTAATTCCGAAACTAAAAAATAACTTGCTAAATCCTTGATCAATTTAAGTTCAGAGTATTTTTCTAGAAAATATATTTGTGGCATTAGTAATTCAGCAGCAAAAGCATTTGCTTGTATTTCCTTTTTATCTATGCCTTCTGATGAATAATCATTCCGTTCAAGAATCTCACCATTTATGTCTAAAGTATCTTTATGAAGACAATAATGCCCAAGCTCATGAGCGACTGTAAATCTTTGTCTTAAAGGATGGTCTTTTTCATTAACAAATATACTATATTGCTCGTCTTCTTTACAAATTTTCCCGCTTTCGTTGTTTTGCATTTTAGAAAAATTAGCTTTTATACCAAGCATAGAGCAGATAGCACCAACTGGTACAGGGTATACGCCATCTAAACCCTCTAATTCATGGCAGTTATAAGTATTTTTTAGTGATTCGAGGCTCTTATTATCCATTTTCCACAACATAAATTTAATTTGATATGATAGACTATAGCTTAATTTTAAAATAGATTAATAGCAATCTAAAATAAATGACTGAATCCAAAAAAAAGCAATTCCCGATTAACTGGAAGCCTTATCCATTTAAGGTAAAGTTATGGAATTACTTAATTGCTGGTGATAGCTGTGTGGCATCGTCGTGCTGGTAAGGATTTAATGGAATTGCACTCTGGGCGTTTCAAGAGAAAAGAAGAGACATTTTGCATGATTTTAATTTATTGCCCCTTACTAAATAACAAATCTTGATCAACTCATTCTTTTAGTATATCATTCTTATGCTTGGAGAGGTGGCCGAGTGGCTTAAGGCGCCCGCTTGGAAAGCGTGTTCACGAGCAATCGTGACGAGGGTTCGAATCCCTTCCTCTCCTCCATAACTTAAATATCTAAAAATTATTACCTAAAACGCCTCCTGTTAATAGTAAATCTTCCTCTATCGCTCTGTTTAGTAATATTATTATAGAACTATTACATAATGTTTGTCTTTTTAATCATCTTAAATGAAATGCCTTGCTTATTAACAAATAATAGTATAATATATGCAAATAGTTTTAATACTAACCTAACTTAAGTTGTTATAGTAATTAGTCTCTGTGCAATTTTAGTTTGTAAAGTTTTGTATGAGCATGTCTTGAAAACTGGCGTTGATCTTGCGGTCTTCTCAATGTTTTTGGTCGCAAGCAAATCAAAGCCCTAGTATTTGAGCTTTCGGCCTTCTCAAGTTGTTTGGGGAGTTAATATAACGCTTATTTTAAAGAGATTAATTTTATGACTACAGGTAACGTAAAGTGGTTTAACCCAACTAAAGGATATGGCTTCCTTACTAACGACGACAGCAACAGTGATGTATTTATACATATAAGCGAAGTTGAAAAAGCTGGCATTGGTCAACTAAACGAAGGTCAAAAAGTTAGGTTCAACATCGTAGAAAATAACGGGAGAGAAGCTGCTGCTGATATTGAGCTATTAGACAAATAAAGAATAAAGAGTAAACTCTCTCATTTTTTAGATATATTAACTGACAGAGGCTCTTTCATGGGGTTATCCTGTCAAATACAGGATAACACTATGAAAAAATTTAATGAGGCGGGAATTCCCCTGCCCCTTATCCATCGCCTGGAACAAATAGGCTTTACTACTCCCACTCCTATACAAGAAAAAGCTATACCCGTAGCTCTAGAAGGTAATGATATATTAGGGTCTGCACAAACTGGTACTGGTAAAACTGGCGCCTTTGGTATTCCACTTATTACAAATTTAATAAATAATTCACGCGGAACAGCTCTAGTATTATTGCCAACACGCGAACTAGCAACACAAGTTTTAAAAGCGTTGCAACAATTTACTAGCGCCAAAAATCCAATTTCTTCTGCGCTATTAATTGGTGGTGAAGATATGCGGAGACAGATAACACAACTAAGATCTAACCCGCGTCTAATTGTTGGTACTCCAGGTCGTATTAATGACCATCTAACGCGTGGAACTTTAAAGTTACACGATACTAACTTCCTTGTATTAGATGAAGTTGATCGTATGCTAGATATGGGATTTGGTATTCAACTTGATGCAATAGCAAAATTTCTAACAGCTCCTAAACGTCAAACTTTGATGTTTTCTGCAACTATGCCTCAAAATATACAAAAGCTTGCGGCTAAGTATTTAAAAAACCCAGTGCGTATATCTGTGGGATCAGAACATACTCCAACAACTCAAATCAAGCAAGAAAGTGTAAAGCTTTCTGAATCAGAAAAATATCCTCGCCTTCTAGAAGAATTGGATTCAAGAGAAGGTTCGATTATTGTCTTTATCAAAACAAAATATGCAGCTGATGCTATGGCACAGAAACTACGTAAAGTTGGTCATAAAGTTAATGCATTACACGGAGATTTGCGTCAAAACAAGCGCTCACAAGTAATTGAAGGTTTCCGTAAACAAAATTATCGTATTTTGATAGCAACTGATGTAGCTGCTAGAGGCTTAGATATACCACATATTCAACACGTTATTAACCATGATTTACCACAATGCCCTGAGGATTACATACATCGTATTGGACGTACTGGACGTGCAGGCGCAACCGGTCAAGCTTTAAATTTCTTAAGCCCAGCAGATGGTATAAAATGGAGAGCTATACAACGTTTAATAGATCCAAGCGCAAAAATTGATGATGTTGGCGAGCGTCGCAACCGTAAAGGTGGCGGTAAAAGTCGTGGCAAAAGTAATTTTAAACCTATTGGTAACAGTAATAATGGCAACAATAATAATAACAATAACAAACGTAAGCCTGCGACTTGGCAGAAAAAGAAGCGTACTGCAGCTTAAATGATATCACTTAAGGCTATTAAATATCAGAATAAGATATTTAATAGCCTTAAGATAGACTAACATTAATAAATTTTCTACTATCTTCTTATAACATTCACAAATCATAATACGAGCATCTGTTACATAATTTTCTGCATATAATTATAGTCAGCGTTATATATATTTTAGAAATATGATTAATAACCAAACTCTTACAAAATATCTTTCTAAGATGTTTATTAAGCAGTTCCTTTTTACTTCAGCTATTATTCTATGTGTGCTGTTTATAACCAGTGCCTTTGATATCTTACAAAAATTTAAATCTACTAACATTACTCCTGGTGATTTTTGGAAGCTTGTCTCA
Source organism: uncultured Rickettsiaceae bacterium (assembly GCA_963934885.1). Taxonomy (GTDB): domain Bacteria; phylum Pseudomonadota; class Alphaproteobacteria; order Rickettsiales; family Rickettsiaceae; genus Megaera_A. The sequence continues at coordinate 26,227 of CAWWAI010000004.1, forward strand.
TTCAAAATACCTTACTTATTTAATGAAGTTGCTTCATTGATTTGCTTTATCTCTACTTTTATGTTTTTACGCACTTTAACTAAACAAAATGAGTTAGTGGTTATTTTAAGCAGTGGAATACCTATATGGAAGGTGTTTATTAACCCCATTCTTGTTACTCTTATTCTTGGGGCGCTTATATTAGGTATAATAAATCCAGTTGGTACCTACGGACTTCAAGAGTATGAGAAACTAGAAGCTAAACTCCATAACACGCCGCATTTAAATTTTATTATTTCACCAACTGGTCTTTTCTTTTTTGAAAATTTCGCTGGTAATAATTATATTATACAAGCAAAATCCATTAATGCTGATAAAAAGACACTAACAGATGTGACAATTTTATTAGTAGATGAACATAATAACCTTATAAAACGTATTGACTCCCCCTTAGTGCAATTACAACTTGGAATATTTAAATTAAACTCACCAGTAATTACTAAACGCACTTCATCTAGAAAACTAAAAGAATTAATTTTACCAACAAATTTATCCATTGATAATTTAGTACAACGTTTTAGCCCGCCAGAAATGATTCCTATATGGAACCTGAATAACTCAATTAAAAATTTTGCACGCTCTGGTCTTGTTGTCACTAAATACCAAATTCATTATTATAAGCAATTATTTAAGCCACTTAGTATGGTTGCAATGTCTTTTATTGCTTGCTGGTTTGTTAGTTTAAATATACGTGATAATTCTAGCGCACGTATGGCTGTATGGGCCCTGATCACAGGTATATGTACATATTTCTTCTTAGAAATATGTCTACGTATTCTTGCTTATAATGGTCTACATCCTGTCCTAGCTACTCTATTACCAATTTTATTTATAATTCTTATAAGTAACTTTGTTATTTTACATTTCCAAGAAGCTTGATATACTGGTTTTTAGTAACTATTTAGTGTAATTAATTTAAGATATATTTGGAGCATTATAAAATGAAACTATTTGCCTTTCTTGATAGATTTTCATCAGATATAGCAATCGATCTTGGAACAGCCAATACCTTGATATATGAAAAAAATAAAGGTATTGTACTAGATGCCCCTTCAGTTGTTGCATTAATAAATAAAAATGGTACTGTCAAACCTTATGCCTTTGGTCATGAAGCAAAAAGCATGCTTGGTCGTACACCAAATGATATAGAAGCAAAACGTCCTCTACAAGATGGAGTAATTGCAGACTTCAAAGCTGCAGAAGAAATGATAAAATATTTTATACGATCAGTGCGTGATAAAAGATCTTTCACTGGTCCTATGATTATTGTATGCGTTCCATCTGGCTCTACTCCGGTTGAACGAAGAGCCATACAAGAAGCTGCTGAAGGTGCTGGAGCTAGGGCTGTATACTTAATTGAAGAGCCTATGGCTGCAGCAATAGGGGCTGGATTGCCAGTCACTGAACCAACTGGATCAATGGTAGTAGATATAGGAGGAGGCACAACAGAAGTTGCTGTATTATCTCTAGGTGGCATAGTTTATGCTAAATCAGTTAGAGTAGGTGGCGATAAAATGGATGAAGCTATTATTTCATACATAAGAAGACATTTTAATCTCTTGATAGGAGAGTCAACTGCAGAAAAAATAAAAAAACAAATTGGAACTGCTTGCGTACTAGAAGATGCGCCCCTTAGAGAAATGTCAATTAAAGGTCGTGATCTAATAAATGGGATACCAAAAGAAATGATGTTAAATGAAAAGCAAATAGCTGAAAGCTTGACTGAGCCTATAAGTCAAATTGTAGAAGCGGTAAAAACTGCATTGGAATGCACACCGCCAGAATTATCATCTGACATTGTTGATAAAGGTATTGTTTTAACAGGTGGTGGTGCTTTAGTAAATAATTTAGGACATGTACTAAGAGAAGCGACACAATTACCAGTATTTGTGGCAGATAATCCTTTAGCATGTATAGTGCTTGGTATAGGAAGAGTATTAGAAGATTTTCAAAAACTAAAGCATGTATTATTTAAACAGGAATAAATTGAGTGGCTATATTAGCTAATAGAGTAAAAATAAGAAATAATTTAATTGAGTTAAGCAAATTTGCTATTTTCTCAATTAGAAAAGTTTTTGTTCTTATTCTTATGCTAATTTCCTGTTATTTACTATATTTTTCTGCCCCTCGTATTTTGACAAACTCCTTACTCGAAACTGCTGGTAGATTTTTATCAGCTGGCGCTTTAATATACCAGGAATCTATTCAAACATCAAAATGGATATATGGTAGATTATCATATTTTAAAGATTTAGAAGCAGAAAATTTACGACTAAAACTTGAGCTAGTTTCACTAGAAAATACAAAACAACTAGCTGATCGTGCCCAATCAGAGAATATAGAGCTAAAAAAACTGCTAAATGTTACTCAGAATCTGAATTATAACTTTGTCACAGCTAAGATCATAAGTACAGCAATTAGCCCTTTTACAAGCTCTGCTATTATTGAGTCTGGTACAAATAATGGGATTAATATCAATAATATTGTTAGAGGCAAAACAGGACTTATTGGTAGAATATCTGAGGTGAGCGCTAATTACTCTACGGTAATGCTTATCAATGATCATAATTCCAGAATTCCTGTTATAACTGGAAATTCGAAAGTTAGAGGAATCCTTACTAAACAAGGTGATCATTTAAAAATGATTTATTTAAAAGATGACCATGATGCTAAAAATGGTGAAGTTATTTATACCTCTGGTGATGGTAAGATTTATCCTAAAGGTATAGTAGTTGCCGTTATAGAAAAAATTACAAATGAAGGAGCTTTTGTACAAACTATTGAAAATTTTAATAACATAGAATATACGATTATTGAATCAAAACCTAATTAATATACAAACAAGATCTTAAAAGATAATATAGATAAGGATAGAAATGACCGAGAATACAGATCTTATGGCCCCCCCTAGGAGCAACATTGAGGACATTATTGATAATGTATTTAAAATACATCTTAATGAAGAAATTCTAGAACTAAGCAACGAATTTTGTAAGTATTATTGTGCAACAGATATAGAAGAACAAGAATATTTTGCTATTATATTTGAAAATAACTTTATACCAAATATTAGAAATATAGATTTTCTATATAAAAATCCAATTGAAGGTCTAAATAAAATAATTAACTACTCAGTAGTACGTTTATCTTCTACAAAAGAAGAACGACTTGTAGTTCTTGTAGAAAGCTATAATCCTCAAAATACTTTAGAAGCTTATTTAGAAAAAAATAAATCAATTAACGCAACCGAGCTAGAAGAAATTGTTACTAACCTGACTAATATTCTAATGAATTTACAGGATGCTGGAATTTTTTGCTGCTCGATAAACCCTTCTAATATCATAATGCAAGATGGATCATTTTTAGCTCTTAGAGAATTTATTGATTCGTATCCGAATTTTTATCAGAAAGAACAGTATCTTGCTCCAGAGATTATAGAATGTCATCCAGCGGCCCGCTTTGTTAAAAGCACAAAAAGCGATATTTATGCATTAGGAGTTACAATGCTTCAAGCTTACACATCAAGATCTCACTGGAATGACCATAAAAAAATACATGATTACAATGTTGCACGTTTTGAGAATACCACATATAAATATCTCTTATCTCGCGTCAAATTACCAGAAAAACTTCGTATATTTTTTAAATGCACTCTACGTGATGATGCCTCAATGCGCTGGAAAACTTCTAACCTAAAAGAATGGCTAGATGGTAATATTACTAGCACTATACATGAATCACTTGTTGATAACAAAAATACTATTGGATTTAATAATAACAATTATTCTACCATTAAAGCCCTTTCATACGCTATGTTTAAGCACTGGGATGAGACAATAAAGTTTATTAAAGATAATAAATTATTTAAATGGGCAAGTCGTGAACAATTTAATAATGATGATTTAACAAGCATTCAAAGTCTCATAGAGAAAAAATCTGATACTATTTTTGTTGTTACCAATGCTTTAAATTCTAATAATAAAATATCTAAGTTATTGTCTATATTAGATAAAGATGGCGCTATACGCCAAGAAAAATTAGCTTTATCAGCAACTTCAATACCTATTTTTCTGCATTATTTAGTAGTAAATAACAAAAAAGAATTAGCAGGAAAAGTACTTAAAGTTATTAAGGATGAGGCCTGGTCACCATACCAAAAACATGAAGATTCTGCAGGTTATTTGAGTAAAACACAGGCCGAGACATTAATTACTATGGCTAGTCATATTCAATCTGATGAATTCACTACTACTCGTGGTATTGAAAAATTGGTATATGCCTTAAACCCGAATGCTATTTGTTATAGCTCTTTGTTAAAAAAACACTATGTATCTACTATACCAGAGTTATTAATGAGTTTAGATTACATAGCTGAAAAAAATCCTAGGAAATTTAATATTGATAAACATATTTTCGCCTTTGTTTTTGCTAAATTGAATTTGACAGAGGATATAAGGTCTACTATTTTACCAAATTTTCCCAAAATTTCTGAACACCCAGTAGTCAGAACCCTAGGCATACTTAATGTTCTACAACAACATGAGCCTGATATAGAAATTCCTAATATCTGTAAAGTAATTGCATCTGATTTAAAAGAATTATTTAAAAATCACCTCCATAATGTAGAATTTAAAGATAAAATATTATCTATGATTGATGAAGTCACAGAAGAAGGATCTCTATCAAACATAATTCAAATATTGTCTGATCAACAGCAATTTATAAATGACTATAATGATTATTATAAAGCATGTAAAAAGGCAAAAATATTAGAACAAGAAATCAAAAGCCTAAATAATGAAAGAAAAATATTTAATAGTTATTTAATATTAGGACAAAAAATGACAGTACTTGTTTCATATGTATTATGTTTCATAGTGACTGTTTCTGTAATGTTATAGGTAAAAAATTATGTCACAATCTGATTCCGATAAAAGTTTTAAGTTTGCAACTTCGCTAATAAAAGTTATAGCAATAGTTATTGCTTTAATGGTAATGGTGATTTCAAAATATGCTCTAATCTTTTTTGCGGCTGCCATGTTACCTACTATTTTTGCAATCTTTTTTGATAAAAATGAACATAGATGTCTTTCTGCTACCATTTGTAGTTTTAATTTGATTGGTGTAATGCCTTATTTAACCCGACTGTGGGAAAGCACTTCGGTAGAATATGCTTCTAAACAAATATTATCTAACGTAGAAACATGGATGATAATTTATGGAGCTGCTTTTATCGGCCAACTTCTCTATGCTTCTATGCCACTTTTAGTAGTTAAGATTTATTCAGCTAAAACCTATGACAAGATAGCTAAGCATGAAAAAAATCATAAAACTTTATGTGATCAATGGGGAATTGATATACAATAAACTAAAACTGGCTATGTTAACATATAAAAAATATATAACTAAGAGCATACTCCCAGCTCTTACAATGTTAACAATATTACTAACAAGTTTAGTATGGATCACGCAAACCTTACGCATGGTGCACTTAATTGATAAAGGCATTGAAATAAAGCATTTCTTTAAATTAATTATCCTCTTAATTCCCTCTTTATTATTTATGATCCTACCAATTATTGGGGTAATTACTGTAATTTATGTATATAATACCTTGCAAGATGAACAACAATTACTAATTTTAAGAAGTAGTGGCCTTAGCAATTATGACCTTGCTAAACCAGCTTTATTAGTAGCAACTGGTATGACTATTTTTGCATATTATATCTCTATATACTTAATGCCTTTGTCCTATAACAGTATGAAACAAGAACTCAGCAATTTTCGCGGAGGTTACTTATTAAACATAATAAATGAAAGAACATTCAATCAAATATCTAAAAATTCTAATATCTATATTGACAGTAAATCTTTAGATGGAACTTTAAAAGGAATAGTTTTATTTGATAATAAAACTCCAGAAAAAAAAACGATTCTATTTGCACAAAATGGAAGAATTTCTACGTCAACACCAGACATAACAGAATTTGAATTAACCAAAGGAGTGAGGCATTCTTATGATCAGCTGGGAAATTTAACAAAATTATATTTTGATAATTTAATTGTGGCCATTACCAATGAAAATACTGATACATCAAACAGAAATAAAACTAGTATTGAATTATATATAAATGAAATGCTTTGGCCAGATAGCACCCTAAGCTCAGACAAACAACAGCAACTTATTACCGATGGACATTTAAGAATAGTGTGGCCGTTATTTAATTTTGCTTTTATTTACCTTTCCCTAAGTATATTTCTGAGTCAACCTTATAATAGGAAGGCACATATTAAACAGTATTTAATAACTTTTATACCTATATTAATAGTTGCTTACTTTCACTTTACTTTACAAAAAATTGCTTATAATAATATAAATTATATTTTTCTCTGTTACGCTAACTTATTTCTTTGTATCATATTCAGTATATGGAAAAGCACTAGAAATAGTTTATGAATTTCAAAGATTTACCGGAATTTCTAAAATTCCTAGAAAAAAATAATCATCTAAAAAGAATTACGTTGGAAGTTTCTACTAAATTAGAAATAACTGAGATAAGTCAACGTTTCCTAGCGCAAAATGGACCTGCTTTATTATTTGAAAATGTTCGAAAAGATGATGGTTCTCTCTCTAAGTTCCCCGTACTAACAAATTTATTTGCGAATAAAGAACGTATTGCAATGGGTCTTGGTATTAAAAATTCTAGCGGACTTAAAGAGCTTGGAAAATTATTAGCATTTATGAAAAATCCAGAACCACCCTCTTCACTAAAAGAAACATTTTCAATGATACCACTGGCCAAACGGATTTTGTCTATGCCACCTAAAACCGTATCAAAAGGACCTGTTCAGGAAATAATTATTAAAAATCCAGATATTAATATATTACCTATACAAACTTGTTGGCCTGGTGATATTAGTCCGCTAATTACTTGGCCACTTATTGTCACAAAAGGTACAGGAAACGATAAAACGGATAATTATAATCTTGGTATATATCGCCTACAACCAGTTGCTAAAGATAAACTAATTATGCGTTGGTTAAAAATGAGAGGGGGAGCGGGGCATCATGCAAAATGGAAAAAATTAAAAAATGAACCTATGCCAGCTGCCGCAGTAATTGGAGCTAATCCAGCAATTATTCTAGCTGCCGTAATGCCTATTCCAAATACTATATCTGAGTATAATTTTGCTGGCCTGCTACAAAACAAATCTGTAGAATTAGTACAATGTAAAACTATAGATTTAAAAGTACCTGCACATGCTGAAATAGTGATCGAAGGTGAAATTAGTATGACAGAATATCTTCCAGAAGGTCCATTCGGTGACCATACAGGGTATTATAACGATGTAGAAGAATTTCCCGTATTTAATATCAAGGCAATTACTATGAAAAATAAGCCTATATATCTTAGCACATATACAAGCAAACCACCTGACGAGCCATCTATTTTAGGCGAAGCACTAAACGAAATATTTGTACCATTAATTCAGCAACAATTTCCTGAAATTACTGATTTTTATTTACCACCAGAAGGCTGCTCTTATCGTGTTGCAATAGTATCCATCAAAAAAACCTATCCAGGGCAAGCAAAGCGAATCATGATGGGTGTATGGTCATTTTTACAACAATTCATGTATACAAAGTTTGTGATAATTGTTGATGATGACATTAATGTACGTGATTGGAAAGAAGTAATATGGGCTATATCTACTAGAACAGATCCAAAAAGAGATACTAGTTTTATTGAAAATTCTCCTATTGATTATTTAGACTTTGCCTCTCCAGAATCTGGTTTAGGTAGTAAAATGGGTCTTGATGCCACGAATAAATTACCACCAGAAACAAAACGTAATTGGGGTGAAAAAATTCAGATGGATAACAAAATAATCAAAAAGATTGATGATCTCTGGACAAAACTATAGTAATAATTAATTTCCATAGTGCTAATATTTTGAGTCTATCAAACTAAATTTATTGATACTACATTCTTGTAGAAAGTAATTTAAAGCAAGATTACTTACTATATCCCTTTTTAAAATTCTCTAAAATTAAAATATTATCAAATGATACTTCATAAAAAAAGCGTTTCGAGTAAAAACCTCAAAACGCTTTTTTCTTGATTTACTAATATTCAATTCTAATTGAAGTATTTACGTTCTTTGACATCGCTTTCAGAAGAATCTGATTTCTTAGTCTTCCAACGTTTTGCACCATCACGTTTTTCGCCATTTTCTTTAATTTCATTAGCTTTAATAGGCTTCTCTTTTACAGAATCAGTTGTTTTTACTGGTTCTTGAGTTGAGATTTTTCTAGGCTCTGTCTTGGCTTGAACGCCTTCTATATCAGCATTTTTAATAGTTAGTTTTGCTTTTCCGCGCTCAAAACCTATCAATTTTACTTTGACTTTTTGACCTTCTTTTAAAACGCCAGCAACTGATTCTATTCTTTCATTAGCTATTTCACTAATATGCACAAAACCATCACGGCTACCAGTATAATTTACGAATGCACCTGCATCTAGAATTTTTACAACCGTACCTTCAAAAACATCACCAATTTCAGGATCAATCGCAATCTCTTTAACTCTAGCAACGGCAGCATCAAGAGATGCTTTACCAACTGCAGAAACAGAAACTTTACCTTCATCATTAATATCGATTTTTGCACCTGTTGTATCACAAATATCTCTGATTACTTTTCCTCCTGGACCAATAATTTCACGAATTTTATCCTTGCTTACTGTAAATGATACGATTACCGGCGCATTATCACTTAGAGCAGAATTAGATTCAATAGCTAAAGACATTTTACTTAGGATATGCACACGACCAGCTTTTGCCTGTTCTAATGCTTTACCCATAATTTCAAAAGTAATACCTGCTACTTTAATATCCATTTGTAGCGCAGTTACACCATCGCTACTACCTGCTACTTTGAAATCCATATCGCCTAGATAATCTTCATCAGCAATAATGTCAGATAACACCAAAAATTGATCGCCTTCCTTAATCAAGCCCATAGCTATACCAGAAATTGGAGCTTTTAATGGTACACCAGCATCCATCATAGACATTGAAGCGCCACATATAGTTGCCATCGAAGACGATCCATTTGATTCAGATATTTCTGATACCACTCTAACTGTATAAGGGAAAACATCTTTAGAAGGTATAGATCTTTTTAGAGCTCTCCATGCTAACTTACCGTGACCAACTTCACGTCTGCTTGGTGCACGGAGTGGAGTTACTTCACCAACAGAATATGGGGGAAATAAATAATTTAGTAAGAAATTTTCTTTATATTCGCCTTCTATACCATCAATAATTTGCTCGTCTTGTCCAGTTCCAAGTGTTGTGGAAACAAGGCTTTGAGTTTCACCTCTAGTAAATAAAGCAGAACCATGAGTTCTTGGAAATAATGTTACTTCACACTCAATTTGTCTTATTTCATCGGGCTTTCTACCGTCAATTCTTGTTTGTTTTGCTAACGTATCAGCGCGTAAAACTTCAGCTTTTACTGCTGAAAGTGCAAAATCTATTTGTAGTTCTGTATATTGACCATCAGCAGTAAAACGTTTACGCATTTCTGATGAAATTATATCAATAGCATTATAGCGCTCTTGCTTAGATTTTAATGCAAACGCTGCAGTAATATCATTTCTTGTTAAATCACGTATTTCATTTTTTAACGCTACTGTAAAAATTTCTGTAGTTTCCCAAGCTGGTTTTCCAGCTTCAGCTTTTAACTCTTCAATAAGTTTGATTACTGGCTGAAAACCATCATGCCCAAATTTAACTGCTTCTAACATTTTTTCTTCTGTTAAAAAATCAGCCTCAGATTCCACCATCATTACAGAGTCTTTAGTACCAGCAACGATTAGATCGAGTTGACTTGCTTTCATTTCTTCAATCGATGGATTAAAAATAAAATTGCCATCAATCATGCCAACTCTACTTGCTGCAACAATTTCCATAAATGGCACTCCAGAAATTGCTAGAGCAGCGGATGCACCAATCAATGCAAGAATATCTGGGTTATAACGCTCATCAAAAGAATGTACAGTACACAATACTTGGGTTTCATTAAAAAATCCTGAGTGGAATAAAGGTCTGATAGGACGGTCGATCAATCTCGAAACTAAAATTTCTTTTTCGCTCCTACCGCTTTCACGTTTAAAGAATCCACCTGGAATTTTTCCAGCTGCATATGCCTTTTCTTGATAATGAACAGTTAATGGAAAGAAGTTAATACCTTCTTTAGCTTTTTTTGCACTCACTGCTGTACATAACACCACAGAGTCACCCATTTTAACCATGACCGCACCATCTGCTTGTCTAGCAATTTTGCCAGTTGAAAGCTCTAATGTTTCGCCATTCCATTCGGTTTTTTTTATTATTTCATTAAACATCAAATTATTTACCTAAATTTATTATTTTATTTTATCTGTACAGATTTGCTAATATTAGCAGATATCATGAAATTGAATTTATGTTTCAAGCTAGAAAATCCGTCTTGAAAGTAAAATAAGCGGGCTAATATGCCCGCTTATTTTACTTTATTTTCTTAAACCAAGCTTATTGATTAAGACGATATATCTGCCTAAACTTTGCTTTTTTAAATAAGCAAGCAGCCTGCGTCTACGTCCAACAAGCATTAGAAGACCTCTTCTTGAAGAGAAATCCTTATGATTATCTTTTAAGTGATCAGTTAAATTTTTAATTCTCTCAGTTAAAACAGCGCATTGCACCTCAACTGAACCAGTATCATTTGCAGCATTAGCAAATTCTTGTATGAGCTCTGTTTTACGCTCTTGTGTAATCGACATCGTTTTTCTCCATTTTTATAAGTTAAAAACCCTTGATGATTTGAAGTTTCTTTCAAACAAGCTACCAACTGCAACAATGTGTCCGTTGTTCCTTATCCAAACTAAATCATAATTTTGATCATCATTAAACTGACATGTTTGACCAAAACGAATTAGCTTAGTGCATGAATCGCTTGCTTCAAGTACCGGGATGTCGTCTAGTACACCTTCAATCCTCAAGCATTGATCTTGTAGAAGCTTTGTAATTTCTGCAAGATTTAGTTCCGCATAGTGAGAAATATTTATTGCATTATCTGCATCAAACATACCAACCTTTAAGCGTCTTAATTCTACCACAAATCCTAAACTTTGCAAGGACAAAGAAATATCTTCTGCAAGCGTACGTATATAGGTTCCTTTTGAGCATTCACATAAATAGTCAGCTATACCTTGTTCTTTATTGTAACTGGTGCATTGCAGATTGTATATAGTAACATTACGCTTGGCTAATTGAACATCTTTTCCATCGCGCGCCAATTTATATGCACGCTGACCACCTACCTTTAGGGCCGAATATGCTGGCGGCATTTGCTCAATTACTCCTAAAAACTTAGAACAAGCTTGGTAACATTCTTCTTTGCTTGGAATATATTTTGTAGTTTCAATAATCTTACCAGCACTATCAGCCGTATCTGTTTTAGCGCCAAATTTTACAGTAAAAGCGTATTGTTTTTTTGCATCAATTAAAATACTGACCAATTTCGTAGCCTCACCAATAGCCATAGGCAAGACACCTTCAGCTTCAAGATCTAGAGTTCCTGTGTGCCCTACTTTATCACCCTTAAAAGCACGTTTTACCATAGACACCGCTCTTGCCGAACTAATACCTCGCGGTTTATATATATTTATCCATCCATTCATAAATTAATCTTGTATTTTGGCTTGGTAAAATTCTTCACCAATAGCTATTTCTTCACGGTTAGTTTTTTTTCGCCAATCATTTGTATCTCGTAATGAATATATGCAGCCACAATATTCTTGTTTATAGAATTTTTCTTCTTTTGCAAGGTCATACATACGAGCACTACCGCCATTTTTACGCCAATTATATTTCCAATATGTAATGCCAGGATAATGAGATGCTGAACGTTCACCACTATCATTAATTTGCTGCATATCTTTCCAACGAGAAATTCCTAGCGAGCTAGTTATAATTTTAAAATCATTTTCGTATGCATAAAGCGCTGTGCGTTCAAAGCGCATATCAAAACACATAGTACAACGTGCTCCTCGCTCCGGCTCTTGTTCCATACCTTTAGCACGCGAAAACCAATTTTGTACATCGTAATCTGCATCTACAAAATTTAAACCTAGTTTATCAGCGAAACGAATATTTTCTTTTTTACGAATTTCATATTCTTTTTTCGGGTGGATATTCGGGTTATAGAAAAAAATAGTCAGATCAATCCCTGATTCAACCATTTTCTCGATAAGTGGTCCAGAGCACGGCGCGCAGCATGTGTGCATGAGAACTTTATTCTCATTATGCGGCACCTCAAATGTCTCATTTTTCATATATTATATCTTCAGCTAAATTGTATTTATCGTATATATAAAAAATCTACTATAGCAGCAAATAAGTATTTGTAACAATATTACTAAATCAGAATCATAATTTGATGATTGATTAAAAAAATTTCTAAGCATTGTCACTATGCATTAGTTTAGCTACATCGTTATCATCTAAACGAAAACAATGTGGCATAGTTACTTTTGCCATAAAACTCTTCTCAACAGGTAAAAATATAGTAACTGCGCTGTTGCTGTTAGTAGTATTTTTTTTGCTATCTAATAGTTTTATTATATTTTCTATATCTATTTGATTTTGTGGATATAACTTTAGATTATGTACTAACCCCTGTAGCTCGTCCTCTATACTAGCGAAACGTCCAGCAGTAATCCGTAATCCACCTTTATCTTTATATACCTCACAAGATATTACCACAGCATTTTTAACATTAAGTAAATGCGCATAATTTTTGAATATATCTTCATTAAAGATAGTTACTTCAAAAATACCGTGAGGGTCTGAGATAATCAAGGTTATAAAGCGCCCACGTTTTGACATACGCGAATCTTTTTTTATAATAATTCCAGCTATTTTTATCGAATGCGACCCTTCTTCTAATCCATTTTTTATATAAACAGAATTTTTGATGTTGCATTTTTGTAATGAATTAGCAAGCTCAGTTAATGGATGATTATTTAGGAACAATCCCATTACATCAAATTCAGCATAAGCTATCTCAGATGTTGGCAGTTCTTCAGCGTTAATAAGTACATTCGCACTATTTGAATCTACTGATATAAGGCTAAACTGGTTGGATTTTTGCTCTTCGTGATATGAGCTACAATAGGCAATAATTTTAGCCACACTTTGTAATAGACTATTACGGTTAATGTGCAAACTATCAAAACACCCAGCTTTTATAACATTTTCAAGCAATCTTTTATTTAGTAGTTTAGGATCAAGTCGTTGAGCAAAGTCTATAATTGATTTAAAAGGTCCATTCTTTTCGCGTTCATCAGTAACTGATCTACCAAAACTAGCTGTAACGTTTTTTATTGCACCAATAGCAAAAACTATAGATTTTTTACCGCCTTGAGAGCTAATACTAAATAAACCGTTTGATTTATTAATGTCTGGAACAATAACTGGTATATCAAAATTTCTAGCTTCCTGTAGAAAAACATTTATCTTATCGCTACTATCTATATCAAGATTTAACGAAGCTACTAAAAACTCTGTTGTAAAATTTGCCTTTAAGTATGCTGTTTGATAAGAAATAACGCCATAAGCGGATGCGTGTGATTTATTGAATCCATAACCTGCAAATTTAGCTACAGTATCAAAAATAGATTTTGCTTGCTGCGCTGGAACTTTATTAGTGATGGCACCGCTTACAAACATTTCCTCTTGTGCGTCCATTTCTGCTTTAACTTTTTTACCCATCGCTCTACGTAATAAGTCTGCAGCTCCAAGACTATATCGTGAAAGTCTGCGAGCAATTTCCATCACTTGCTCTTGGTAAATAATAACTCCATAAGTAGATTTTAGAATTGGCTCTAGTAATGGGTGTAAATAATCAACCTCTTGCTGACCATGTTTACATGCTATATATGTAGGAATATTATCCATAGGGCCAGGGCGATAAAGTGCGCCAAGAGCTATTATATCATCAACATTATCAGGGCTTAATTTGCACAAAGCGTTTTTCATACCAACACTTTCAAACTGAAAAACACCAGTGCTTAAGCCTTTAGACAGCATATCAAAAGTATTCTGGTCGTCAAAAGCAAGATCGTCTATATCTAAAGTGATACCAGAATCTTCAATCAATTTAAGTGTTTTAGTAATAACAGTAAGAGTTTGCAGACCTAAGAAGTCAAATTTTACCAGCCCAGCCATTTCACAATATTTCATTGAATATTGTACAATTAGCATTTCAGAATTAATATCTTTATAAACTGGTACAATTTCCTGCATTGGCTGGTTTGAAATAACAACACCAGCTGCATGTGTTGATGCATGGCGCTGCAAACCTTCAAGGCTAAGAGAAGTAGAAAGAACCTGCTTTATAAGTTCGTTATTACCATCAATATTGTAAAGCCCCTTACCTTTTGCAGCTCCCTTTAATTCTGAAACTTCTGTTATAGCTTGATTTAGCGTTACTGGATTTATCGCATTAAATGGAACTAATTCTGTTAAATAATCTGCAATATTGTAAGGTAGGCTAAGTACTCTAGATACATCTTTTATAACAGCTTTTGCTTGTAATTTTCCAAAAGTAATAATTTGTCCTACGCGCTCATCACCATATTTTGAACGTACATACGAAATTACTTCATGCCTACGTTCTTGACAAAAGTCGATATCAAAATCGGGCATTGATACACGTTCTGGATTTAAAAAACGTTCAAATAATAAACCAAATTTAATAGGATCTAAATCGGTAATTTTTAAAACCCAAGCAATGATTGATCCAGCTCCAGAACCTCTGCCTGGCCCTACTGCTATTCCGTTATCCTTACTCCATTTAATAAAGTCCGAAACAATCAAAAAATAGCCAGCAAAATCCATGCGACAAATAATATCTAGTTCATAGTCAAGGCGTTCAAAATATTCTTTTTTTATTGCTTTTTGATCTTTTGGAATAATATTTTCTTTAGCAAATTTATGTATAAGTTTTTCTTCCAAACCTATGGCTGATTGTTTGCGAATTAAATCTGCTTCTGAAATATTACCATCAGTAAAATTAGGCAATGACGGCGGTCGAGGCTTTGACATAACATAGCAACGTTGCGCTAGATATACCGTATTTTCTACAGCTTCTGGTAAATCCTTGAACAGTTCAATCATCTCCTCAGAACTTTTAAAATAGCATTGATTACTAGCACGTTTCCTATTTTGCACATCGCGTACCACACCTTCTGCAATACAAAGTAAAACATCATGCGAATCATGCATGGCTATATCACTAAATAATACTTGATTGGTTGCAATTAGGGGAATAGATAAGAGCTCAGCTAGTTGTAAATAATTATATTCTATTTGTTTTTCTTTTTCAGAATAACGGCGCATTATTTCAAAATAAAATCTATCACCAAATAATTTTTGAAGTTTTGTAGCAGCCTTTGTAGCAGCCTTTATATCATTATTGAGCAATAATTTTCCTATCACACCTTCTGTGTATGCAGATAATACTATGATACCTTCGCTGTATTTCTCTAGATCATCAAAAGTAATATGATTACAAGTTAAGCGATCGTTAGTTGTGAAAGTTAAACTTACTAGCTTGAGTAAATTTTTATACCCTGGTTCATCTTTTGCAATTAGCAGAATTTCAGCAAAATCAGGCTTTCCTTTGTTAGTAAACAAAATATTTAAGATTGAGCCATGAATAGGTTGAATTTTAGATTTAATGGCCGCTTGTGCAAATTCTAATGAAGCAAATAAATTACCACGATCACTTAGGCATACTGCATTCATACCATTTTTTTTGGTCAAAGCAACTAGCTGTTCTATTTTTATAGCACTTTCTAGCATCGAATAGGAGCTTTGTGTACGAAAATGAATAAATTTATTAATCACTTTTTCTGCCTACGGAATAATATTTAAAGCCAAGTGATGTAACTTCTTCTGGTTTAAAGAGATTGCGTAAATCAATAATATTAGGAATTTTAACCAATGTTTTTATTTTGTTTAAATCCATTGTTTGGAACTCTGGCCATTCGGTTGCAATGATGACTGCGTCAGAATCTTTAACTGCAGAATATAAAGACTCTGCACAATTTAAACTATCAAAATATTTAACTGCATTATTCATTCCTTCAGGATCATAAGCCGTTATGTCTGCACCTTCTTTTTGCAATAAATTAATCAAATCAATAGCTGGGCTGCTGCGAAGATCATCTGTTCCGGCTTTATAAGTAAGACCAAGTATAGCAAGTTTTTTATGCTTAATAGATCCGCCTAATGCTGTTGATATTTTATTAATCATAATATTAGGTCTATTGCTATTAGCCTTGATTACGGCGTCTAAAATTAAGAAATTAGAATTAACTTTATTTGATAGATGTTGTAATGCTAATATATCCTTAGGGAAACATGATCCACCAAACCCTGGTCCAGCACAAAGAAAATCACCGCCTATTCTTTTATCCAAACCAACTCCTCTTGATAATGCGCTAATATCTGCTCCAACAATTTCGCATAAATCAGCCATTTCATTAATGAAAGCAATTTTATTGGCAAGGAAGGTGTTCGAGGCATATTTGATAAGTTCTGAGGTACTTAAATCAGTTGCAACAAGAACCACACCTTGTTCTGTTAGTGGTCTATAAACTTCCTGCATAACATTTAGTGCATATTCTGAGTGCGTACCAATTACTATCCTATCAGGCTCCATAAAATCTTTAATTGCGTTACCTTCACGCAAGAATTCTGGATTTGATACAATATTAATATCCACGCCTTTATTTTGCATAAATTCACGCACTTGCTGACAAGTGCCAGGAGGAACTGTAGATTTTAAGACTATCACACATTCAGGGCTGATGTAATTACTAGCACTTGCTACGGCCTGGAAAACACCACTTAAATCAGCATCTCCATTTTCTTTTGAAGGTGTTCCTACAGTGATAAATAAGCAGTCTGAGTTGGCTATAGTAGAATCATATTCATGTACAAATTGTAAGCTCTGGGTATTAGCATATTTTTCTATATATTTATCAAGATCAGGCTCATATATTGGCGCTTCTTTGTTTTTAAGTTTTATAATTTTACTTTCATCAACATCTAGACAAACTATTTCATGCCCTAAATGACTCATCATTACGCCTGATACTAGGCCAACATAACCAGTGCCCACGAAGGATATTTTCATATATTTAATTCAAAATTTATGTGTCTCTAGCTTAACCGAAAACTCAAAAAAGTAAAATTAAAATTCTGGTAGATAGCTTTTATTAGATAATAAGATAAAAAGCTTCTATACTGACCATGATTTGTAATTAATCCCTATTACTTTTGCATGAAAGTTTTATCTAAATTATTATTATTTATAGCAATATCCTTTGCGCTATGCATAGTGGTTTTTTACGCTGCAAATAATGGTAAATTAGACAGGCAGATAAAGCATGGTCTACAATATTATTTTGAACTAAAAGGTCTTAATACTCAATTTGTAGATTGCCACCTTAAGGACTGGGTGCTGACTACTCAAGTAAAATTTAAATTAGGACATAGCTTAGGAGTCATTAATAATTTACAAATGCGCATTGATATTTTGGGCAGTTGGTCTGAGCCCGAATTAAGTATAGAAATTATGCCCACTACAATGATAATTTTGGATGAAAATAATAACAAATTCTTTGAACTTGATCTGGCAGGTAAGCTTACAAAACATTTGCTAAAACCAAATAAAAATTTAGAGTGGAACTTAGCAAATATTCAAATACCAAATATAAAAAATATTAATCATCAACCACTAGAAACGGGACTTTTTAAAGGCAAATATACTGCATCAAAAACAGCTGAAGAAATCGATTGCTCATTAAATTTTGGCAACTCCGCTTATCTTCATGTAACAACCTTAGAAAAAGGTAAATCTAAGCTTAAAATAGAGATGAGTACTATGCCTATTATGCTTTATGAACTATTATACAAAATATTACCAGATGATAAATTACTAGATTTTTTAAACGAATTTATCAAAGAAGGACATATTAAAAATGGAACTGTTATTTTTGACCCCCATGCAGAAAACGCAGAAGAAACTTTATTAGGCAAAGTAAATGTTAGTAAATTAGACCTTAGTTACGCAGAAGAATATCCTACAATAAAAGAGATGGATGTTGATATCGAT
The DNA here is from genome assembly GCA_963934885.1 of uncultured Rickettsiaceae bacterium. Lineage (GTDB taxonomy): Bacteria > Pseudomonadota > Alphaproteobacteria > Rickettsiales > Rickettsiaceae > Megaera_A. The sequence continues at coordinate 44,501 of CAWWAI010000004.1, forward strand.
ATTCAGGGCTCAAATGTTAAATTTTTTATTAATAGCGCGCATTCGTCTGATATTTTATTATCTAACGGAATAGTTACAATGGATTGGAAAGGTCTTAATAATACAGTTTTAATCGTTAAGGTAGTTGGAGTTGGACCTGTAAAAAATCTAACTGAATTTATTTCAGATAGTAATCATCAATCAATGGTTAGGGCAAATATCGATTTACGAAAGATACAAGGCACGGTAGAAGTCGATGTTAATATTAAAATACCACTTAAGCCTGGGGCTAAAAATATATATAATATAACGGCTAAGATCCCTAATTCATCCTTGGATATATTTAAAAATAATTTATCCCTTCGGCAAGCCAAATTTTCTGGTTTATTCAATGGTGATCAGGTGATTTTAAGTGGTGAAGGCAATATTAATGGATTTACTAGCGATATAAATTTTATCTACAATATAACAGATGAATCAGAATTTTCTCATAAACTAGATATCAAAACACGATTCAAAATTAAACCTAGTATAGGCAACAACAGAACCCCCAAGATTGCTTTTATAAGCTTACTTGGAGGCGATTCAATTGTAGATATTCAATACCTACATAAAAACTCACAGGGACTAATATTAGTCAATTCTGATATTTCAAATCTAGATTTATATTTTGATAAGCTGGGAATCCATAAAAAGAAGAATGCAAATGCTAGAATTATTGTAAATGGTATATTTAATGACCCCACAAGCGGGGTATTCGACTTTGCTATTACTGGAGATGGTGGCTTAAACATTAATGCTGATATCATCATTAAAGATGAATACCTAAAAGCTCACATTAATGAAATCAAAACTAAAGAAACAGATCTATCTGCAAATATTTTAATTCAAAAAGATCTTATTGTTGTGGACTTAAAGGGGAAAACTCTGGATTTATCTGATGCTGACATGCTTCAATTTCTTGAAAAAGAAAGAGATAATGGCTCAACCAAAATACGTTTAAATGTTGATAAAGTCCGGTTAAAAAATAATATTTGGTTAGATGATTTAGATATGAGGTTTGAGTGCGATAAAGATCGTTGCTATTCAGGTTATATAGACTCTAAAATAGGTAGTAGGTCTATTGAGATGCTACTTAGCGCAAATGGCAATAAAGAAGAGTGGTTAATTAAATGTAGTAATGCAGGTGCTTTTTTGCGAGGACTTGGGATATATAATACAATGAAGTCTGGTAATCTTGTTCTAAATATAAATACTAGCCGCAAAGAAGTTAAATCCGGAGAGATTATTCCTATTTTAGATGGCACTTTTGCATTCGAACGCTTTGTATTAAGTGATACCCCAACTATGAGTAGACTAGTTTCTTTTGTTTCTTTGCCTGGTTTCCTTAATATAATTAGTGGAAATAAAAACATAATTTTTTCTGGCATGAACGGTAAGTTTAGTTTTACTAATGATATTTTATCTATTCAAAATAGCGCAGCAGAGGGGCCTTATTTTGATTTTAGTCTTAAAGGCAATATTGATATTAAAAATAAACTTATCAATATTAAAGGACACGTTACACCCGAATTGTACGGAATAAGCTCAGTAGTGGGCGCTATACCACTTATTGGTAGCCTTTTTACCGGCAATAAAAAAAGCGGTGGTCTGCTATCGGGATCTTATCAAGTCCAAGATAGTTAT
>CAWWAI010000005.1:0-36241 GCA_963934885.1 uncultured Rickettsiaceae bacterium
GGGCATATTTGGAATTTCTGTATTTATCCATGTGTCTTCTGAATAAAAACTCTATGATATTATACCTAAGGTTGCTTTTTTCACTAATAACAGATGCAGATCTAGCGCGGGATGGCTTTTTCTGTGATGAATTATTCTGTTTTTTATGCAAATTATCCGTTATATTCTCTAATTTTGTTTTAGTTATATTATCTAAACTATTTGCCAGTGAGCTTTGTTCTGATAGTTTTAAATTAGCTGATTGACTAGGGCTGTACTTATTAAAAGGATTATTGGCTCTACCTATATCCTTAATAACGCTAGTTGTAGAATTTTCTTTATTTGTTTGGATTATTGGTAATTCTTGCTCTTTTTCCTGCTTAATTAAATTAAACCTTTGCGTTTTTTCGTCACTATTCATTTTAAAATAATCTGGTTGTTGCAAAAGCTCCTTCAGCGCCATTGTTTGCGCCTCCTGCTTTCTTACCATTTGCTCTAATTCTGTTATATTTTTATATTCTGGTAGACTAGATTGACTAATTTGTTCGCTAATTTGTTTTTTAACCCTAAACGTTTTGCATCAACTCTATGCTGCTCATTAGTACCCGTTACCATAGATATAACAGCGACCCCCACTATTTTAATAATAGATATTGGATTCGTACAATTAATTACAATATTAAGGGCAGCTGGCGCTATAATTTCTGCTAATACTTTGGAACTACTTTTAGATCTAGTTAATTTTCTTATAGCAGTATTTGATTGAACTGAGTCTTTACGTTTTAATAATGTCTGATCTAGACTACCTTTTAAATCTTCTTTTAGCTTATGATCTATCTTGAATATTTGTTGTTCAACAGAGATATTATTTTTGTTTTTAATAAGTAATTGATGCTCTTTATCTAATTTACGAATATCTCTAGTATAATAAGCATCTTTAATAGCGCCTCCTGCTGCACTTAATGTAGTCAACACAAGGGTAGTAATAGCAAAAGGTAAAAAGATTGGTGCGATTAATGACATGCCAACTATCGCTAGTCCTGTGAAAGCAAATGAAGCCAATGCTATTCCTGTTGTTCTGATTACTGGCCCACTGGCTAAAAAAGTAAAAACCCTAGATTTAGTAATTTTATTGAAAATATTTGCTACTGCTTTCTTAAAACGCTGGAACCTCGAAAGTGGGGCAGGTTCTTCGGGTTTTATTTCCTGCTTTTCTTTATATTCAAAAGCAGGCATAGAATTTCTGCGCTGCCGATTTATGTTTATATTATCGTTTGTCATATCACCTCCTAAGAATAATCTTTAGCTACTAACGTTATTTAAACTTTTACATTGACTTAACCGTCAAGTTCAAAACTTGGATTAAATAAAGCATTATACTTAACATATTAGAAATAATATGTAACAATTTACGCATAAAGGCAACAATAATAACTTTATATATTCCTTAAGCTTTGCTACAATTATCATTAAGTAGTTGTTAATAAACTTTATAAAGGTAAGGATCTAGTAGTAGTTCCATTTTGAATAATATCACAATATAGTTAACACCTAGTAATCTAGAGAATAGCTTGCAGCCACAACGTTGTAAAAATAAAGAAATCCAAATTTTTTACATTGTATTTGATCTTTTGTTAACATAAATATATTCCTAAAACAAGAATTCCTTTTAAGGTAAATATATGACTTAAATAATATATCTAAATTAGCTGAGTTTTATTATGAATTTCAATGTTGATGTTGCCATTTTTCTTACTTTTCTTACTTTTCTTGCTATAAATTTAATAGTAGGTTTGCTATCTAGCAAAGGTATAAAAAGCATTAAGTCTTATGCTATCGGAGACAAGAATTTTAGAACTTCCACTATAGTATCCACCATTATAGCGACTTGGGTTAGTGGAGAGTTCTTTGTAACTATTGCAGCCGAAACTTACAATGCTGGCTTAATTTTTATGTTTGTAGTTTTTGCAGATTGCTTAAGCTACCTGTTTATTGGTGTATTCCTTGCACCACGTATGAGTGAGTTCCTAAATAATTTGTCTGTTGCTGAAGCTATGGGCGATTTATTTGGCAATAAAGTTAGAATTATTACATCTATTGCAGGATTTATTAGTGTAAGTGGAATTATTGCTATTCAATTACAAATAGCAGGCTTAATATTCAAATATGCACTGGACTTACCTACTACATACGGCATACTCCTATCGGGCGCTATTATCACCTTATACTCTGCCCTTGGGGGCGTTAAGTCTGTTACTTTTACGGATGTAATTCAGTTCTGCACTTTTACTATTGTGATACCTGTAATATTGTATGTTCTTTTTAAAAACACTGAAAGCTCAGCTTCTTTAATTCATACTTTTAATACAAACCCATTATTTGATTATAAAACAGTATTTAGCTTGGATAACCCACATATCTATTATTATATATCTTTGATATTATGGTTATTAATACCACCATTATTCCCTGCAATGTTTCAAAGAATAGTTATTGCAAAAGACGTAAAACAAATACAAAATTCTTTTATAATTGCCTCTATATTAGGGTCTATTATTGCTATTATCGTATGTTTAATTGGCACTCTTCTGCTAACTTATTATCCTGATATTGGTAGTAATGATATTCTTAGATTACTACTGGAAGGTTATGGATGGGTTGCTGGTTTTAAAGGGCTAATTCTAGTTGGAATCATGGCAATGGTTATGTCAACTATAGACTCTCATATTAACTCTTCATCAGTTCTATTGACGCACGATTTACGTCTTTCTTTAAATATAAAACTTGCCTCAAATGAACTAATGATTACGCGTGTTTGCGCAGCAATTATAGGAGTTTTTTCTATGTTACTAGCCTTGCGCGAAGGTAATTTTCTAGAACTTATTCTTTGGACTAGTACATGTTATATGCCTATTGTTGTTGTACCTCTTCTTATGGCTATATTTGGATTTAGGAGCAGTGGTAGATCAGTATTAGTAGGCATGATAGCGGGATTAATTACTGTTATAATTTGGGAGATGTTTTTAAAAGAAATTATGCAAAATGTAGGTGGGCTGATTCCCGCTATGATAGCAAACTTGGTTTTTTTAGTGTCTTATCATTATTTATTTAAACAAAAAGGTGGCTGGGTTGGTATTAAAGACAATAAACCTCTATTAGAATTAAAAAGAAAAAGAAAAAAGGGGATAAGGGATTTATGGCAAAAGTTTAGCTTCTCAAATTTTACTAATTCTTGCATAAAAAATACTCCAAATAATGAATATTATGTTTTTTTACTTGGGGTATTCGTGATGATATCGACCTTTGCTAGTGTTAATACACTTGATAAAGTTACTATGCATAGACTAGGCTTTGTGGTTGATACCCTCTACCCAATAATTTTATGTTTATCGGCTTCTCTTATCAGTTATCCTATGTGGTTGAAGAAATGGCAGAATACAAAAATCTTGCCATTTTTCTGGCAAGCAACAATGTTTTTTGCACTAATTTGTTTTTCCTTCTTAGTAACAATTATTAGTGATTTTTCTGAAATTCAATTTATGGTATTTATGATTAACGTAATTGTTATATCTACTCTATCTAGTTGGAGATGGTCTATTTTTATTATCTCATTAGGAGTGATCTTTACTACGCTTTTTTATTCGCAATACCTAGAACAATATCAGATGAATAGCTATAGCGGATTAGAACTTAAAGCTGCTTACCTACTTTTATTAATCATAACTACATTAGTTATTTTTTTTAGACCCAAACAATATGAAAGAGAATCAATTGATATAAAACTTCAACATCAAAGATACAAAATAGAATCCCAAAAATCAGAGATAGCAAAATCAGCAGAGATAAAAAATGAATTTTTGCGTAATGTACCACATGAATCGCGCACGCCTCTGACGGCAATAATAGGTTTTGGTGATATGTTATATGAACAATATGATAAATTATCTGATGAAGAACGCATAGATATGTTACAGCATATAGCTAATGGCAATAGAAGATTAGTAAGTTTAGTTGATAATATTTTCGATCTTTCTAACCTATCTAGCAATACTTATAAAATAGAAAAAAAGCCAGTCAATATAGGTGATTTGATATATAGAGAATTAGAAAAGTGTCAAAGGCTATACATTGAAAAGAACGATAATGAAAACAGAACATGGGATGTTGATATTGAAGATGATATCATTCTCAATATTGATGAATATTACCTAGCTCAAGCTATTTCTAATCTTATAATAAATGCTATTCAATACTGCAAAGAGGGTAGAATTACAATAAATCTTACGAAAGAAAGTAATAGTAAATTTATTAGATTTGTTATTACTGATGAAGGTGTGGGAATACCTGAAAAAGAAAAAATAGAAATATTTGAACCGTTTATCACTAGCTCAAAAACTAGAGAGAGATGCAATGGTCGTGGAATAGGTCTAACACTGGCTAAAAAAGTGATTGATTTACATGATGGTAAAATATGGGTAGAAAATAATAAGAAAAAGGGATCTGTGTTTAGTTTTTTACTGCCTATTTAAGTAGTAATTTTCTTGTTAACTTTAGCCTATATATTTTATTGGTGTCTCAGAGATTTTTATTGTTTCTTTACAAAGTTTGCTTAACTCTGCATCGCTTATATTTTCATGACTACCTGCATCAATATCTGCGCTACCATGATTGTCTTTAGTGACACTGTCGTTGATAAATTTTAAAGTATTAATATAATCCGGACAAATTTTATTTTCATTCCTTAATTCTTTGATCATCTGACCTAAGCTTAGGTCATGCATATCAGTTCTATATTGTTTAATTATTGTTTCAACACAAGGACGGATGGCTCTTATTACATTTATTCGCTGATTAGGATTTGGTTCATTCAAATAATCTTTAATAATATTGTAATCATTGCTGTGCTTTTCAATACCCATATCATTAAATTTATTGTAGGAATAATAAGAAATTCCGCTGGATGAATTATTCTTTATTATCTTAACAAAACGACTATCTTGCTCGTGTTTAAACAATTTAGCAAATTCAATTGAGTGAGTTAGTATAATTATTTGTACTGAATTTTTAACAAATTCCATGATGGTAGTTTTTGTGTATCTTCTTCTAAAAAAGTCTAAGCTAGTAATGGGATCATCAAAAACAAAAATCGTATTACCAGCATTTTGGTCACGATATTTTGCTACAAAGAAAGCAAAAGCAAGTGTAGATTTGTCGCCACTACTTAATGTATTTGAAAGTTTATATGGACTTTCATTAGAACCACTAGATTTAAAATCCTTACCCTTTAATTGGATACTAAAACTCACATTTTCTTTACGTGAACTATCAGAGCTTCTTGTTACGCCTTTGATTGAAAATTCTACACCGAAGTTTTTTAAATATTTGTTAATATTATTTTCATATTTTTTAAGTAGGTCTTTAGAATTTTGGTCTATCTGAGACCGTATTGTTTTGATTTTCTCTTCGGTTTCTTGTTTCTTTTTTCGGTCGGATTCCAAAGTTTTATAAATTTCGGCAGTTTTCTTATCATAATACTTCACTTTATTGCAGATTATTGTGATGCGATCTTCATCATTTTTAATCTTTAATTTCTCAATATTCCGTGATGCATCTTTTAGAGCCAGTATTTTGTGATTCACATCCTCTATTTTAATGTTATAATTAGCAATAGCTTTTTTTATTTTTTGTTCTTGATTAAGTCCTTCTAATTCATTTTCATTAGGGGATATTACTTCCAATAAATTGTTCTTTTTTCTTTCCAGTAATTTTTCTAGAGATGATTTAAAATTATTAATAGTTTCTTCTAACGAAATATCAGGATCTATAGACTTTAATATTGCATTATCTAGCTTATTCCAGAAAACACAACGTTCATTATTGCGCTCTACCAAATCAATTACGTTCTTGATTGCAGCATTACTATAAATGCATTCGACGGACTTGATTTGTTGACTTACTTGGTTGCGAAGTGAGTCATATTCTTCTGAAAAAAATGTTTTGTAAGTTGCAATCGTATCATTCTCCTTAATATTTTGGAAACAGAAAGGGCATGACTCTTCATTTTGTTTCAATATTTTCATACCATCTTTTATCCATTTATTATGAGTATGGACATGAATTTTATATTCAGCGGCAACTGATAAACTGTCAATATTTATAGAAACAGATTCTTTATATGGAATATTTTCAAAGTGAACAATTTTATCTAATTTCTTCTCACTTATAGTATATTCTGCATGCTTAATTATTGTATCATTTCTATTAACATTATTTTCTTTAGTTTTTAGAGAGCTATAATCTAGTCTATCTACATTATCTAAAATTTTAATATCTTTGATAGTCGCAGCTTCCTTTAAGTTTATTTCTGCATTCTTAATTTTTTCCTTCAAGTTAGGACTGATAAAATTATTAAGATTTTTTACTTCCTGTATCTTATCAACATTTTCTTCACCTAATACAATATAGTTAAAAAGTTCACGACTATTTTGTAAATCAACTCCGTTTGGCAAAAATACGTTTTTTGCTACAAATTCTTCATCAAAGATTCTAATTTCAATATCGGTAGTTTTATTCCACTTATCATCTTTAAAAATATATTCATTAGAATTAATTTGAAGACTGACAGTGCTAATATCAGTGGCGCCAATGGTTCTCTTTTCAATTAGTTTCTGAGGGTCGTTATGCGAAAGAGATTTTAAAATTGTAGAGATGGTACTTTTACCAGTGCCATTATCTGCATATATCAAACTGAATTTTTTTAAAACGTTAGTGCTGGAAGCCTTAACATTAAGATCTAAATCATAAAACCTTCCGATATTTTTTATATGATTAATTTTTTCTAACATAGTGTTAATAGTTAAGTTTAAGAATTATTTGTAAAATATTTAAACTATAGGTTACTTTGTTTAGAAATTTAATTACAACTAATTTTTGTATAATAATTATTAAAAAATATTTGAATTATAGTAAAATTGTCAAAGCCAGATATAAGCTACTTAGAACAATCTGGTTTTGTTTGAAATATTTTGTACTCGGGATCAACGGTATTTACTGCGCTGAATATTTTAACATTTCGTTTAATATGGTTAGGGTGTTTTAGTTTTACTAGTTCAGTTCTTTTGGGATGTCATTATAGTTCCAAATAATTAGTTCTTAATTTATGGGTTATAAGATATTTGTATGAAAACCATAGAAAAATACGCCGAGAAACTTTAATATGGCAGCGCTTTTTGATAAGTGCTAACAGATGCATTATTTAGTAGAGTGATAACCACTCTTATATTTCGTATACTAAATGGATCTTTTGCATCAAATGGTTCCATGTCAGCTTTTCCTATAATCTTCACTACTTGGTCTTTATCAATTAATTTTTTGGTCATATATTTGCGAACTTCGTTTGAACGTTCTGAAGATATGTTCCAAAAATCCAGGTCATTCTTTGTCCCAGCTGGGACTGAAGCAGTATGTCCACTAATTGAAATATAGTTAGGTTGCTCACTAATTATTTTGCCAAGTACATCTATAATTTTTTGCATATAAGGTTGTAATTCAGAAGTATTGGGTTTGAACATAGGTCTATTATCACTATCCATAATTTCAATACATAGACCTTCATTAGTAATATCTATATGGAGATTATCGGAGAATTGTTTTATCTGAACATCCTGTTGTAGATCATTCATGATAGCAATAAAATGGTCTTTTTCTATATCGCTCATGTTGCTTGGTAAACGAGCTGAATCCACTCGGTGTCCTTTAGAAGGAGAGCCATATATTAAAGAACTAGAGGCCTGATTCAAGGCGCCCATACCATCTTCAATATTTGAGTCCACACCACCGTCAAAACCAAGTCCAGCTTTATCGCTTACAGATTCAGTAGATGTAAAATATTGTGCCACACCTTTTAGAGTTTGTTGGTCAGAGACTGATATTAACCAAAGAAGTAAAAAGAATGCCATCATAGCAGTAACGAAATCAGCATAAGCTACTTTCCAAGCACCATTATGGCGACCGACTACTTGAATTTTTTTTACCTTCCTAATAATTATCTGGTTATTTTTAGCCATTGCTAACCCATTATTTTCATAGAATTTTCATTGATATAATTATCAAGTTCTTCAAATGATGGTCTCAAATCTTCTGGTATATTTTTACGCATAAATTCAACTACAATAATTGGTGGATTACCATTTAGGTAAGCAACAAAACCAGCTTTTGCGCAACAAACAAATTTTACTTTATAGTCACCATATTTGTGCAAGAAATGCCCCATTGGACTAAATAGACCATAAGCAACCAATACTCCAAAAAATGTACCAACAAGCGCAGCACCAATTGAAGCACCAAGAACATCAGGTGGCTCCATTATGCTTCTCATAGTAACAATAACCCCTAATACCGCAGCAACAATACCAAGCGCAGGCAGAGAGTCACCAAGATTTGCAAAAATATTCCCAGGGATAGCAGCGTTATCTTTGTATAATTCCACTTCCTGCTCCATTACGTCGTCAAGTTGATATGGATTATCCATACCCATTGTCATTAAACGTAAATTATCAGTCATAAAACTTAGTACAAATGGATCTTTTTGTAATGCAGGGGCCATCTTGAACAATTTACTTTCAGACATATTTTCGATATGAGATTCAATTTCAAGCATTCCTTTGATTTTCATTATCTTAAAGGTATTGAAGCTAAACAAAAGAAGCTCCATGTAATCTTGTTGTAAATATGGCCTTCCTTTAAAAAAATACTTTAATGCAGCTAGAGATTTTTTTATACAAGATAAGGGGTATCCAATAAGAATAGAGCCCATAGACGCACCAATAATGATTATTATCTCACTTGGTTGGTATAGCACAATCAGGTTACCACCGTGCATGGTATAACCTAGTGCCACAGATCCAAACACAATAATAATGCCCATTATATAAAACATTTTATACACTTTTATTTAAATGTTAATTTAAGGTGTTAGAATTTTTTTATTCAAACACTTTTTACCGATCGCTTACCATAACTTATTTTTTCGTAGTTGACCAAAGAAATTTTTTATAATTTCTTCAGATTGTCTATTCTGTATTCCAGAGTATATTTCTGGTTTATGTAAACAGCTATTGGAAGCAAAAAATCTTACTCCATTTTCGACTCCGCCTTGTTTTGTATCTTGCGCTCCATAATAGAGTCGACCTAGACGAGCGTTAGAAATTGCACTAGCGCACATAGTGCATGGTTCCAAAGTTACATAAATATCACAATTTAATAAATTTTTATTATCTAATTTTTTACAAGCTGCATTAATAGCCAAAATTTCTGCATGTAAATTTGCATTTTTATTTTGTTGCATAAGATTATGCGATTTAGCAATAATTTCTTTATTAGCTCTATTAATAATTACACACCCCACTGGAACTTCTCCTTTATTACCAGCTATTTTAGCTTCTTCTAAGGCGAGTGACATAATATCATTATCAAAATCAGATTGTTTTAAGGGCACTTTTTTTCTCTCCCATATATTCAGGGTCTTGGTGAATTATTATTTCTGCTGTAGGAAATCGTTTTATTAGTTTTTCTGCTACTTTATCAGAAATAATATGTGCGTCTATCAGTGATAGATTGCCGTCTAGTTCTAAATGAAATTGAATAAATGGTTTATTTGCTGCCGAACGTGTTTTTAGTTCATGCAGTCCTTTTGTTTCTGGTATGCTTTGTACTATTTCAATAATTTTTTCTCTTTCTTCATCATTAAATTCCTCATCAGAAAGATTATGAATCGCCTCTCTAAATAATGTATATGAGGCTTGTATAATGTATACAGCGACCAAGATACCAACTAATCCATCTATATACCAAAATTGGCTGCTTAGATATAGAGATATCAAAATCCCAATATTGGTAATAAAATCAGCAAAATAATGCAATTTGTCTGCTGCGATAATTTTTGAACCCGTTCTTTTTACAACGTAAGTCTGATAAATAACAAGAATTAATGTTAACAGGATACATGAATACATTATGTTTACACCCAGTGCTGAATTTGCTGGTTCATGCCCTAGGTAAAGCGAACGAAAAGAGGAAAATAAAATGAATAAAGACGATGCAAAAAAGAATATAGATTGCGAAAAAATAGCAAGGTCTTGAAATTTATCATGTCCAAAACGATGATTATGATCAGGAGGTCTTAGTGCAATTCTAATAGCAACCAGATTAATCGCAGAGGATGTAATGTCTAAACATGAATCAATCAACGAAGCTAGAATAGACTGAGAATCTGTTGCAGCCCAGCCATAAGATTTGATTAACATAATAATTATAGCGACTAATATAGAGGCATAAGATGCCGACTTTATTAAATCGTCGTCTTTAAATTTTAGCATAATTATTATTTTTTATTTGCAATGCCCTTGTTCAGCATTATAGTATCTTAATGTTTAAGAACTCAATGTCAATTCATTGCGCTAATTTATTAGAGGAAATATATTATGAAAAATATATCTAAATTATTATTAATAATCTTTATTGGTTTCTCGTTACAAAGTTGTGAAAGTATTAATAAACAGGGTGGAGGAACGCTAATAGGAGGTGTAACTGGTGGTTTACTTGGTTCTCAGTTTGGTAAAGGGGAAGGTCAGTTATTAGCTACAGGAATTGGGGCACTAGCTGGAGCTTTAGTTGGCGGACAAGTCGGCAAGACTATGGACGAATATGACAAGCAAATGCTAGAAAAAAGTTCACATCAGGCGTTAGAATTTTCACCGTCAGGTAATAGAGTTGAGTGGAGAAATCCAGATAGTGGTAATAATGGTTCTATTACTCCAACCAAATCATTCAAAGAAGATGGTCGCTATTGTCGTGAATATATTCAAGAAGTTACAATTGGCGGAGAAAAGCAAAAAGCTTATGGTAAAGCTTGTCGTCAACCAGATGGTAATTGGAAAATCATTAAATAAATTTCTTGCGTAACACCAACTAAATTCTCATAGTTTAGGTGGTGTTATGTAATTTTATCTTTACATAAATATGGATACATTAGTAGAGTTTAAATCATTGTCCAAAAGTTTTGGCAACAAATTGCTTGTGGATAATGTAAGTTTTAAGCTAAAGCAGGGCGAAATAACTACTTTAATTGGACAAAATGGAGCTGGCAAAACCACTCTTGCAAAAATAATCTTGAAATTAGAAGAATATGATAAAGGTGAGTTGATAATTCGTGATAATTTATGTATTGGATACGTTCCACAAAAATTAGATTTTTTCTTTAGTATGCCACTTACTTCAAAAGGATTGCTAAAAATACTAGCACCTAATGGTAATAAAAATGACATTATAAATCTAACAGATTTTATTAATTATGATACCATTAAAAATACAGATATTTCTCAAATATCTGGTGGTGAATTGCAGAAATTAATGCTTGCTGGAACTTTAATGAATAAACCAGACTTATTAATACTCGATGAACCTATGCAGTTTTTAGACGTTTCCAGTCAGCAGGAATTCTATCGATTACTTGGTAGTTTAAAAGATATATTAGGCCTTACAATCTTTATGATTTCTCATGATTTATTTACTGTAATGAAAAATTCCGATCAAGTAATATGTTTAAATGGACATGTATGTTGTAGCGGTAAACCTACCGATTTGGATAAAAACATAGATTTTAAAAATGCTTTATCTGAAATTGGCGTATATATACACGATCATGATCATAAACATAACGATTAATAAACTACATAGTTTGAGTAAAATTTTATGATCGTAATATTTATAATATCAGCGTTAATTGGTCTTATATTCGCTCCTTTGGGGTGTCTTGTTTTATGGAAGCGTTATGTGTATTTTGGTGATGGTCTTGCGCATGCAAGTATGTTGGCTGGGGTCATTAGTGTTATTGCTGGCGTGCCAATATTATACGCAGGTATTATTAATACTTTATTGTTTATTATAATTGTATTTAAGTTAAAAAGCGAATCGGGAAATAATGCGGCGATAGGGCTTACTTCAAGCATAATGATTTCACTTGCTCTTATATTATCTTATGTATTCCCAGATTATTTTAATTTTACTAGTTTATTATTCGGTGATATCATTTCTACAGATGTTAATGATGCAATAATTTTATGTATAATATTAGCTTCTATAATTATATTTTTTCTTAAGTTTTATCGTAATCTAATTTTGATTATACTAAGTAAAGATCTTGCGCATTCACGAGGTGTTAAGGTAAAAACTTTAGAGTTTCTATTTTTATCAATATTATCATTTGCTGTGTTGGCAACAATTAAAATAGTAGGAGTGTTACTGGTTACCAGCATAATATTGATTCCTGCTATGGTTGCTAGTTTAATTTCTAGTTCACCATTGAAAATGATTATTATATCAATATTTATTGCACAATTAATGAATTTTTGTGGAATTATATTATCTTTTTATGCGGATATGCCATTGGCTCCAATAATAATATTATGCGGTGGTTTATTATATTTGCTCTGCTTTGTTTTAAGCAAATTATTACAACGAAAATAAATATCTTTAAAGACCTAGTTGTTTTACTGTTAGGCTTTTGTAGCTTTCAAGTAATCTATCTAGTTTTTCATTTTGACCAGTACAATTAGCAATTACTCCATTACAATCTTTTCTTATAATTGAATTAGCGCGATAAAAATCATTGTTATTTAAATGCGCCATATCCAAAATCAAGCTTGAAATAAATGCAATATCAAGAGATTTGTATTTTGTTTTGTCTTTAATTTCAAAATTTGCATTTATGTTATAGAATGTTTTATAGTAATCTTTTATATCACGAGTAAATCTTAGTTGCGTTGAGTACCCCTCAAAAGAGGGTAAGTGGTCGCCAAAATTTACTATTATAGTTTTTCTTTTGCGTTTCATTAATTTGTCAATTAAATTAATTTGATCTTCATTTGTTCTAGTGAGTCTTGATATATAATCATTGAGTTTGGAACATAATTTATCGTTCATTAATTTCCCGCAGCCGATCTTGTCTTGAGAAAAGCTTGAATGCGGACCGTGATTTAGCATGGTTGCTGCAAAAATATATTTTGGCTTTTCTGGATTACGGTCTAGAGCGTCGATAATCATGTCACTAATCATAGTATCTGGAATATTTCCCCAACTATCCGGTTTGAATCCAAATTCATAAATATCACTAACATTATGCGCTCCAAGTTTTGTATAAGCATCAAGAGCTAACGAAAAATTCTTGTCTACAGGGTATACAACTTCAACACGATATCCTTTCGAGCGTAAATGTGACATTATCGAGTTTTTAGTATGTGGCACTAGCGTTATAAACGGCATATAACTAGGTCCAGAAAATGATTTGTGAGGTATTCCTGTATTTATTTCATATTCACTAATCCAAGAACCCCCGCCATAAGTGTTGACATTAAGTATTCCACTATACTTCGTATGTTTAGTATCTTGAAAGAATTCAAAATTTAATTTACTTGCAAAATCATAATCTAATTTACTTGGATCAAATACTGATTCATTTAATATGACTACGATATCTGGCATTTCGTCGAACTCAGAAACTGTTGTAACATCTGTTTTATGTATTGTTTCTATAATTAGACTATCATCAATATTACCAGGATTTGGTTCAATATACATATCTTGTACAGTAAATAAAATATCTGCAAATGGCCCATAAATACGCCTTGAATAGTTTTTACCTTGGGATTTTGTAGATTCAATAGTTAAATTAAAATATGATTTTTTATCAAGAGCCACGTCAAAGAATTTGAAGCTTAGAAGCAAGGCTACGCCAAGTGATACTAGTCTCAATGCATAATAATTTTTGCTACCTAGTTGTTTCTTGTCAAGCAATGTGTCAAACTTATTCCACATCAGAACAAAATTGACTAGAAGTAATAAAAATATTAAATAAATTTCTTTTGTTGCGTACTCATAAATTAATCTAAATAATCCATGATTTATTAGTAACTTGAGCATGAATATGTCGGCTGCTGAAAGTTCTTGTAATAAAAATTGCCATTTAATTAGTTTTATATAATCAAATAATACCGCTAAAAGAAGAGTTATAAATCCCGAGAGTAAAATTCTATTTGTAATTAAAATAATCAATAAATATATGCATAATGCTAGAGTGATATTTACTAACATTAATGTTGTATCAAACTTGGTTGTTATGCCCAAAAAAGTTACTAATAAAACAAACCATGTGCTTAAAGAAAAATATAACTCTTTTAAAGAAATTTTATGACCAACGAATTTATCAAATATATTTCTTATTTTTTTCATTAAGTCTCCAGTAAATAAATAATAATTTTATTTTATATACCAATAAGATATATAAAAATTCGATCTAATCAATATATTAAGGATAAAAGACTTGATTCTTTTATAAAACTAATGCATATTACACCTTAAGTTCGGGCGATTAGCTCAGCTGGTAGAGCATCTCGTTTACACCGAGACGGTCGGCAGTTCGAATCTGTCATCGCCCACCAATTTTTGGTGCTGAACAACAAAATAAATTTATATAATTAAAAATTAAAACTCTTATGAAAGTAAATATAAAACAAGTTTCATTTATAGTGCTAGGTCTGATAATAGTAACAGTATTTTTTGGATTAAGTCAGTTGGGAACTGCAACAGCGGCAAAGCAAGATGGAAAAAAGTTTGATGATTGGAATGTTTCTTGTACGGCAAAAGATGATGCTGCCAAAACTCCAGAAATTTGTATATTGACTCAACAACTTAATATTTCTAAAGATGACAAGCAGCAGCCAATAGCTTTATTCCAAATCGGATATTTTGGTCCTAAAAAGGAATTAAAGTTAATCCAGACTTTACCACTTGGTATTAATATTCAAGTTGGCACTTCTATTGTAAGTTCAAAAAATTTAATTTCTCCAGGCCAGTATACAACTTGTGTAAATAGTGGTTGTAATGCTGTAGCATCTATCTCTGATGCTGATTTAAAAACATTATTGTCAAATCAAGATAATGCAGTTGCGTTTATGAATTTAGAAGGCAAACAAATCACCTTACCTTTGTCTACAAAAGGATTAGAGGAAGGTTTAAAATATATTAAATAATTTAATTTATTGTGCAACCATTTTTAGTAGGTAACTATTTAGTTATTTGATTTTTTAACTAGTGTAGTTTAATCTATGCAAGGTCTATATAATTTGATAAAACCGTATATAAAATAGTTTTAATCCTTGGATTATAAATACAAAATAGATATACTCTACATATAAGTCTGATGGGATTGTTTATTTAAGGCAATATGGTGTTCTCTAGTATTTGGCTATTTATAAATTTTTTATTATCTTGATATGATCAAATTTTTTACTGTTCTTTCTCTTCTTATCATCCCATCTGCTCTAGCTTCAAAACCTGTGCCATGGCAATTAAATTTTCAAGAAGCTGCTAGCCCAGTTATGGCTGAATTACATGATTTTCATAATTTTTTACTAATATTGTCCACGGCCATAGTATTGTTTGTTATCTTTTTGATTATTTACGTACTATTACGCTTTAATGCTAAATCCAACCCTATTCCATCTAAAGTGACACATAATACGGCAATAGAAATAATCTGGACGGTAATACCAATTATTATATTAGTAATAATTGCTGTACCTTCTTTTAGAATATTAAAAATGGCAGAACATACGCCATCAGCAGATATGACCATTAAAGTTGTTGGTTCTCAATGGTATTGGACATATAGTTATCCCGACCATGATGGAATTGAATTTGATAGTTATATGATTCAAGAAGCAGATTTAAAACCAGGACAATTAAGGTTGTTAGAAGTGGATAATAGAATTGTTGTTCCAGAAGGTGCTACGATTAAGTTCCTAATTACGGCTGCAGATGTTCTTCATAGTTTTTCAGTTCCTTCTCTTGGTCTTAAAACAGATGCGGTACCAGGTAGAACAAATGAAGCTTGGACTAGGATAGACAAGAAAGGTGTTTATTATGGTCAATGTTCAGAATTATGCGGCGTCAATCATGGCTTTATGCCAATTGCTATTGAGGTTGTAAGCAAGGAAGAATTTGCAGTTTGGCTGGAGCAGGCAAAGATTAAATTTGCTAATCATGCTGCTATAAGTTTTGCAGAAAATAATAATTAAAATAATGGATAAACTTATGACAGATAATGCTCATGATACGCCACGTGGATGCAGAAGATGGACTCTTTCTACTAACCATAAAGATATTGGTTCAATGTATATTATTTTCGCAATTTTTGCGGGTTTGATAGGTGGATTATTCTCAGTTTTATTTCGTATGCAACTAGCCTTTCCTGGTTCGAATTTTCTTGGTGGTGACCATCAGCTTTATAATGTTCTAATTACGGCGCATGCTTTAATAATGGTATTTTTTATGATTATGCCAGCCCTCTTTGGTGGTTTTGGTAATTGGTTTGTGCCTTTGTTAATAGGGGCTCCGGATATGGCTTTTCCTCGAATGAACAATATTAGTTTTTGGTTATTGATTCCATCATTTTCTTTGTTGTTATTGTCAAGTCTTATTGATGGCGGTGCTGGAACTGGCTGGACTATATATCCACCTTTAAGTAGTATTGTAGGTCACCCTGGTGCTGCGGTTGATATGGCTATTTTTAGTTTACACTTAGCTGGTATGTCATCTATTCTTGGTGCTATTAATATGATTGTAACCATTTTTAACATGCGTGCTCCTGGAATGAGCTTATTTAAAATGCCGCTGTTTGTTTGGTCAATTTTGATTACTGCGTTTATGTTAATTCTAGCTCTTCCTGTGCTTGCAGGTGCTATTACTATGTTACTTGCTGATAGAAATTTTGGCACACATTTCTTTTCGCCTGATGGTGGTGGTGATCCTATATTATTTCAGCATTTATTTTGGTTTTTTGGTCACCCTGAGGTTTATATAATCATTCTTCCTGGTTTTGGTATCGTCTCACAGGTGATAGCTACGTTTTCACGCAAGCCAATTTTCGGCTATACGGCGATGGTATGTGCGATGGCAATTATTGCCTTCATTGGTTTTATTGTTTGGGCTCATCACATGTTTACTGTAGGCTTATCATATAATGCGTTGCTTTATTTTACCGCTGGTACAATGGTAATTGCAGTACCAACAGGGATAAAAATATTTAGTTGGATTGCTACTATGTGGGGTGGATCTATTAGTCTCAAGACGCCCATGTTATTTTCAATTGGTTTTATTATTTTATTCACTATTGGCGGAGTAACTGGAATTATTCTTTCTAATTCAGCTTTAGATAGAGTATTGCATGATACTTATTATATTGTTGCGCATTTCCACTATACTATGTCTCTTGGTGCATTATTTACTGCCTTTGCTGGGTTTTATTATTGGTTTGGTAAAATGTCGGGTAAGCAATACCCTGAATGGATGGGGCAAGTGCATTTCTGGCTTACATTTATCGGTGTTAATTTAACATTTTTTCCTCAGCATTTTTTAGGTCTTGCTGGAATGCCAAGAAGAGTACCTGATTATCCTGATGCATTTGCTGGCTGGAATTTTGTATCTTCAATGGGATCATTACTTTCTATGTTCGCTGCTTTTTTCTTTGTATTCATTATTTTTTACACTTTAAAATTTGGTAAAAAATGCCCGCAAAATCCATGGGGTGATGGGGCTGATACTCTGGAATGGACGGTGGATTCTCCGCCACCATATCATACATACGAGGAGCAACCGGTTATAAAATAATATGACAAAACTTTACCTTACTCCCTGCCTTGAATGTGATAATGGACCATCAGTAAAAGATTATATTATTTTAATGAAACCACGGGTAATGTCACTTGTGGTTTTTACTGCATTTTGTGGGTTATGGATTGCGCCTGGTGAGATTCATCCAGTTATTGCATTTGCAGCGATTTTATTTGTAACAATCGGCGCAGGTTCAGCTGCTGCAATTAATATGTGGTACGATCGTGACATTGACGCAATCATGAAACGGACTCAAAAGCGTCCTATTGTTACAGGAGCAATCGAACCAGACGAGGCATTGTCTTTTGGTATAATTATTGGCGTTATTTCTGTATTATTGATGGCATTATGCGTTAATATAATATCTGCTGGGTTATTAGCGCTGACTATTCTATATTATGTGTTTATTTATACAATGTGGTTAAAACGTAGTTCAATTCAAAACGTGGTAATAGGTGGTGCTGCTGGTGCTTTCCCGCCCATGATTGGATGGGCGGCAGTGACTGGTGATATTTCACTACAATCATTTACACTATTCGCTATTATTTTTATGTGGACTCCGCCTCATTCTTGGGCCTTAGCTTTATTTCGTTTGCAAGATTATCGTGATTGTAGTGTACCTATGATGCCAGTGATAAAGGGTGAAGCTTATACTAAAAAGCAAATTATATTATATAGTATATTAATGCTAGTTACTGTAGCTATGCCTTATTTTCTAAATATGGCAAATATGAGTTATTTAGTAATATCTTCTATAATGAGTGTTATATTTTTATATCATACATTTTTATTATTTGATGATAGTGATTTTAGTAAAGCTAGAAAATTATTTTGGTTTTCTATCCTGTATTTGTTTATTATTTTTTTAAGCCTTATTATATTTAAAATATAATATTTGAAAATTAATTTATTTTGCTAGTTTTGAAAATTTTACGAGTAGTTGGTCAATTTTAGAGATAATTTGAGGTATTGTTTTCCTTGCAACATTTTGAATATTACCAGATAAATTCTCTGAATATATCCTTTTAATGTAATCTATATTTTCTTTAGTATAATATCTCCTGCCGCGTATTTGTATTATTTCAATTTTGGGGTCAGATTTTTCTATGTAACGTAGCTTATGAGTTGGTAGTCGACTGATTACTGAAACTTCGGCAATAGAGAAATATTTTTTAGTCAGCATTATTATTATTTGTTAATTTGTTTTTTAAAAGCTATAGATGGAGTGAATCTTAGTACATTCCTTGGTTCAATAGACACTGGATCACCAGTCTTTATATTAAATCCTGGTCTGCTATCTTTACAATTAATTTTCCAAGTTCCAAAATTTTGCAGTGTAGTCTTACTGTTATTTTTTGTCATTTGTAGTAATTCCGAAAATAAATGCAACGTAATATCTTCGCATATTAATGAAGATAATCCAAGGTTGTTTTTCAGTTGGTCAGCTATTTTTTCTTTAGTAATTGTTGTTGGTTCTGTTGTGGTTTTCATCCTTCCCAAGAAATAATTATTTTATTACTGTAAATTAGTATACATAAATAGTCTAGGATATTAAGTCACCACCTAACAATTATTGAGCCCCAAGTTGCACCTGCCCCAAAGGCTGTGAATACTAGTATGTCGCCTTGTTTGATATTTTTTGATTGTTTTAAGGTTGCTAGTGCCAGTGGTATAGAGGCCGCAGAGCAATTTGCATGTTTTGCAATAGTAGTGACTACTTTGTCATTATCTATACCAAATTTTGCCACAATATTGTTTATTATTCTAAGGTTTGCTTGGTGAGGAATAAAATAATTAATATCAGATATATTTATATTATTATTATCTAGCAAGGTTTTGACTGATTCAGTCATTTTTTCAATAGCTTTCTTGAATACCTCAGATCCTTTCATTTGTACAGTACCACTGCGACCGTTCATGCTGACTCCACCATCAGTATAAAGAATATCGTACATAGATCCGTCTGAATGAATCTCACTATCAATTATACCAGAATCTGAATTATCATCACGTTGTAAAATTACAGCTCCTGCCCCATCGCCAAATAGCACGCATGTTTTACGGTTTTTCCAGTCTAAGAGTGAAGACATTTTTTCAGCGCATACTAATAAAACTGTTTTATATTTACCAGATTTAATCATATTATCAGATACTTGCATTCCATAAACAAATCCAGAACAGATAGCTTGTATATCAAATGATGGAATAGTCCCAAGGCTTAAATAACCTTGTAGTTTATTGGCGATTCCAGGGAAACTATTATCTGGAGTATTAGTACAGGCAATAACTAGATCAATATCACTTGAATTTATGCCAGCATCTTTTATAGCTGCTATTGCGGCTTTGTGCGCCATGTGAGAGCTATATTCATCTTTAGCCGCTATATGCCTTTGGGTAATACCAGTTCTTGAGCGAATCCATTCATCGCTAGTATCAATAGATTTTGCTAGATCTTGGTTGGTAAGAATTTTTTCTGGTAAATAGCCTCCAGATCCTATGATTTTTGAGGCCATTTATTTCTACTCCACGTCGCTATCGTCAGTTTTTATTATAATAATTTGTTTATCATTATAAGAACCACTGCTTGCATCGATATGATGTGGACGTCTGTATTCACCAGTATCTTTGTCAATAATTACGTTAATTCTACTTAAAGCATCATGAGATCTTCTCATATTGCGCTTGGATTTTGATGTTTTTTTCTTTGGAACGGCCATTATTTATCCCTCAATAAACTAATTATACAAAGATTTTAAAAAAAGTACTGTCAAACTGTTGCGCATTATATTATATTTCACTTACGAAATCTACAGTATTTTTAATATAAATAATTATTTATGATGAATTTAAAGAAACATTTGACTCCATTACTTACTATTATCACCCTATTAATTTTATCTGGATGCCAGACTATAGAAGTTAGAGGGCAGTTTGTTAGTGATAATGCGGTTGAAGAAATTAATAATAAAAAACTTAGCAAAGAAGAAGTGTCCAATTTAGTTGGAACACCAACTTATGTTCCAGATTATACAAGCAATACTTGGTATTATATACAAAGGTCACTTAGTAAGCGTGCTTGGTTTGAAGCAAAAATAGTTACGCAACGTGTTGTAAAAGTTACGTTTAATAAAGACAAGGTAATAGAAGCAACACTTTTGACTGATATGCAAAATGAAAATATTACAACGCATAATCATTATACGAAAACACATGGTACTGAACAAAATGGTATACAAAAATTCGTAAAAAATATCGGTAGGTTTAATAAAACTACTGATGGTAGTAATAGACGTAAAAAGAAAAAGTAAGTAAAAATGATTACAGATAAAGAATTAAAGAAGCTACAAAAACTAGCTAAACTAAATTTTACAGAGGTGGAAATTAAAGCATTCTCTTTGAAGCTCGATAGCGTTATTAATATGCTAGATGAACTAAAAAATATTGATTGTTCTATGATAGAACCTCTTAGGTCTGTTTGTGATATGGATCAGAGAATGCTCGTAGATGAGGTAACTATAGTGGATGAATCAGCGAATTTATTTAAGAATATTCCAGAAAAAGGAGCTGAGTTTGCCAAAGAAATAAAATGTTTTGTTGTACCAAAGGTAATTGAATAATATGAAAGAGTTAATTAAATTATCAATCACAGATGCTCTTTATGGGCTAAAAAATAAAGATTTCACTGCTACAGAACTTGTTAGTGCACATATAAATCAGGCGGAAAAAGTCAAAAATTTAAATAGTTATATTACTGAAACTTTTGATTCTGCAAAAATTATGGCAGAAAAATCTGATAAAAATTATCAAAATGGTTCAGCGCGTAAATTAGAAGGTATTCCGGTAGGAGTAAAGGACCTATTTTGCACTAATGGCGTTAGAACTACGGCCGGCTCTAAGATGCTCAGTAATTTTGTGCCAACATACGAATCTACTGTCAGTAAGAAAATAGCAGATTGTGGCACTATAATGATTGGCAAGGCCAATATGGATGAATTTGCTATGGGCTCTTCTAATATGACTAGTTATTTTGGTAATGTAATTAATCCTTGGAAAATTAATGGTTCTGATCAAGATCTGGTTCCTGGTGGGTCTTCAGGCGGTTCTGCGGCAGCGGTAAGTAGCTTTTCTGCAATGGCAGCCCTTGGAAGTGATACTGGTGGTTCAATTAGGCAGCCAGCGGCATTTACAGGCACTTTTGGTATAAAACCAACCTATGGCAGATGCTCAAGATGGGGCATGGTGGCCTTTGCTAGTTCTTTAGATCAAGCTGGCGTGTTTACTAGATCAGCTGCAGATGCTGCTTTGATGCTAGAAGCCATGATGGGGTTTGATGAAAATGATTCAACTTCAATTAATAAAGTTGTACCAGAATTAGTATCAGCTTGTGGTAAATCTGTTAAAGGCATGAAAGTAGGGATTCCAACGGATCTCATGGAGCTAGAAGGCGTTAGTAGCGAGATTATCAAAATGTGGCAAGATTCTATTAAAATGATGAAAGAATCAGGTGCTGAAATTATTGATATTAAACTTCCAAATGCGAAATATGCATTATCAGTTTATTATGTAATAGCGCCAGCTGAGGCTTCATCTAATCTCTCTAGATATGATGGTGTGCGCTATGGTCACAGAACGGATAAAACTGGTCTTAATTTGGAAGAAATGTATATAAACACGCGTACAGAAGGTTTTGGTGAAGAAGTTAAGCGTCGTATTATGATTGGTACGTATGTATTATCTTCTAGTAAGATGAATGCATATTATTTAAAAGCACAAAAAGTACGCAGATTGATAGCTAATGATTTTAAAGCGGCTTATACCAAAGCAGATATAATTTTATTGCCATCAACACCAACTGCAGCATTTGGTATTTCCGAAAAGCAGGATAATCCTCTTTCTATGTATCTAAATGATATTTTTACAATTCCTGCAAGTCTTGCGGGGCTTCCATGTTCATCTGTGCCAGCGGCGCTTTCATTGAATGGTTTACCGCTTGGAATGCAATTAGTTGCACCAGCATTTGATGAATATAATTTGTTACGTGCATCAGCAATAATCGAGCGAGCAGTATCAGATATCGACTTTACACCAAGAGGGTTTTAATGGCTTATATAACAGGAAATACTGGTGAGTGGGAATATGTAATCGGGCTTGAGGTGCATGCACAAATATCGTCAAAGGCTAAGTTGTTTTCAGGGGCAGCAACTGAGTTCGGCGCTGCGCCCAATACACAAGTTTCTTTAGTCGATGCAGCTATGCCTGGAATGCTACCAGTGCTGAATAAATATTGCGTAGAGCAGGCTATTAAAACTGGTCTTGGAATTAATGCAGAAATTAATAAGCTCTCTGTCTTTGATAGAAAAAATTATTTTTATGCAGATTTGCCGCAAGGTTATCAGATTTCACAATTTTACATACCAATAGTGCAAAATGGACATTTGAATATAAAATCAGAAGATGGTTCTACAAAAAAAGTTAGAATAAATCGTATTCACTTAGAGCAAGATGCGGGAAAATCTATTCATGATCAGCACCCAGAATATAGTTTAATTGATTTGAATCGTTCTGGTATTGCGCTTATGGAAGTTGTTACAGAACCAGATATGAGCTCGCCATACGAGGCTGCTGAATATGTAAAAAAACTGAGAACATTATTACGCTATATTGGTTCATGCGACGGTAATATGGAGCAAGGTTCAATGCGTTGTGATGCTAATATCTCTGTTAGAAAACCAGGAGGAGAGCTTGGCATTAGATGTGAAATTAAGAATTTGAATTCAGTAAAGAATATCACTAAGGCTATTGAGTATGAAGCAATGCGCCAAGTTGAACTTCTTGAAAGTGGTATGCAGGTTGATCAAGAAACTAGGTTATTTGATGTAAATACTGGTCAGACTAGAACTATGCGCAGCAAAGAAGATGCAAATGATTATCGCTATTTTCCAGATCCAGATTTATTGCCAGTTCGAGTTGATGATGCGCTTATTGAAAAATTAAAAGCAGAATTACCAGAATTACCAGATGAAAAAATTCATAGATATGTATCAGATTTAGGCTTGAGTCAATATGATGCAGAAGTAATTGTTGCAGATGAGGATATAGCAAAATATTTCGAAGAGGCTAGCATTGGCGCGAATGCAAAAAATGTAGCAAACTGGATCTCTAGTGAATTATTTGGTAGATTAAATAAAAATTCGATGACTTTAAGTGAGTGCAAGATTACTCCTATGATGATACGAGATTTAGTAGCTTTAATAGAAAAAGGTACTATTTCTGGTAAAATAGCAAAAATAATCTTTGAAGAAATGTTTGAAAGCGGTGATGCAGCTGAGAAAATTGTAAAAGCTAAAGGTTTAGTTCAAGTATCAGATAGAAGCTCGATAGAACCGATCATTGATGAAGTTATTGCAGCTAACCCAGATTCTGTTGAAGCTTACCGATCAGGAAAAGATAAATTATTTGGCTTTTTTGTCGGACAAGTAATGAAAAAAACCGCTGGTAAAGCTAGTCCTTCCATGGTTAACGAATTATTAAAAGAAAAATTATAGAATAGAGAGAGAAAATGGAGCAAATCAATAAATTACTAATTCTTCTAACAGGATTATCAATTGGTGCAATTATTTATATAGTAGTGTCTAGTAATAATGTCACAATGTCTAGTAATGATGTGTTTTCTAAGTCTATAGTTATGATGGATAACAAAAATGTTGCAGTTGCACCGCATCCTTATAATGAATGTATAAAAAGACTTATAGATCAGGTTAATAAAGAGAATAAACAAAGTGATTTTGATAGTATGAAATCTGTTTGTTTGGGATTATTAGATAAAGAAAAGACATAAGTGCAATAGAGAGAGAAAATGGAGCAAATTAATAAACCACTAATGTTTTTAACAGGATTATCAATTGTTGCAATTATTTATATAGTAGTGTCTAGTAATAAGGTAATAATCTCTAGTAATGAGGTGTTTTCTAAGACTATCATTGATATGATGGATAATAAAAATGTTGCAGTTGCACCTCATCCTTATAATGAATGTATAAAAAGACTTATAGATCAGGTTAATAAAGAGAATAAACAAAGTGATTTTGATAGCATGAAATCTGTTTGTTTGGGATTATTAGATAAAGAAAAGACACAAGTGCAATAGAGAGAGAAGTGACTATTAAAATTCATACAAAAGATGATTTTGCTAAGATGCGTGTTGCTGGAAAATTGGCGGCCGAGACATTAGATTTTATTACCGAGCACGTTAATCCTGGTGTAACTACTGATCATTTAAATACTCTGTGTCATAATTTTATTACTGAGCGTGGAGCAATTCCGGCTCCATTGAATTATAAAGGCTTTCCTAAATCTATTTGTACATCTATTAATCACGTAATTTGTCACGGTGTACCATCTGAGAAGGTTTTGAAAAAAGGTGATATTATTAATATTGATGTCACAGTAATAGTTGATGGTTGGCATGGTGACACTAGCCGTATGTATTATGTTGGCGAGGTTGCGGTTAAACCAAAGCGTTTAATACAAGTGACCTATGATGCTATGATGCTTGGTATTGAAAAAGTAAAACCAGGTGTGCATATTGGTGATATTGGGTATGCGATTCAAACTTATGTTGAGAAGCATAATTATTCTGTAGTAAAAGATTATACTGGTCATGGTATTGGGCGAGTTTTTCATGATGAACCAACCATTCTGCATTATGGGAAAACTGGTACTGGTTCTGTTCTAGAAGAAGGTATGTTTTTCACCATTGAACCGATGATTAATGCTGGTAAGTGTGATACTATATTAAGTAAGTTTGATAATTGGACGGTTACTACGCGTGATAAGTCATTATCAGCTCAGTTTGAACATAGTATTGGCGTGACTAAAAATGGAGCAGAAATTTTTACCTTATCACCAAAACAATTTTCATATCCGCCATATTATGACTCAGGAAAATAAAAATCAGCAACCTCATTACATTGGACATCGCAAAAGACTAAAAGAAAAATTCCTAAAAGCAGATCCAAGAATGTTTAGTGATTATGAATTACTCGAGCTGTTGTTGTTTCAATCTACACCAAGGAAGGATGTAAAGCCACTTGCTAAGCAGATGCTACAAGAATTTAGTGATTTTAATCAATTAATTAATGCTGAGCGTGAAAAAATTCTAGCAGTAAATGATGCAACTGAAACTTCATTCCTACAATTACAAATTATAAAAGAGCTGATGAATAGAGTTTTTCAGTCTAGGGTGAAAAGTACTAATATCATCAGTTCATGGTCTGCATTATTAGATTATTTAAAATTTAATATGGGGTGTTTGAAATTAGAGCAATTTAGGATTTTATTTCTAAATAAGAAAAATATGTTACTTGCTGATGAAATAATGGCAACGGGTACTATTGATCAAACTCCAGTTTATCCAAGAGAAATTGTTAAAAAGGCATTATTTCATGAAGCTGGAGCAATTATTTTGGTGCATAACCACCCTAGTGGTAACCCTAATCCATCAAATGCTGATATTGATTTAACTACTCAAATAGCCAATGCTTGTAATACTATTAATGTTAGTGTGCATGATCATGTGATTATTGGTGGTGGAGAATATTATAGTTTTAAGTCCAATATGTTATTATGAATTATATAATTAATTTAGGAATACTTGGTGGTATTGTGATGATATGCTCGTTTATTTTAACGCGTATACTCATATATATTATGCCAAAGCTTGGAATTGTAGATATACCAAGCAAAAGAAGGGCTCATAAGCAAGAAACACCGCGTGGTGGCGGTTTGTCTTTTATATTGATTATTTCAATTTCTTTACCGATTTTTGAATATATAATGCGTGGTACTTATTCTGCATCAATGGATATATTACAAATATTTTTACCAATTAGTCTGATTTCTTTTTGGGATGATGTTTCGCATGTGTCTGTACCTGTGCGTCTTTTTATGCATATATTATGCGCACTACTAGCGGTTATGTGGTTAGTACATCCTAGCACCATCTTGCATTATGAAATACCGATGAGTCTAGATTTAGCTATTGGTGCATTTGCGTTATTGACTTTTTTGAATGTATATAATTTTTTAGATGGCATAGATGGTATAACGGTGAGTGAATCCATACATTTATCTTGCACTATTCTGCTCCTATGTATTTTTAGATATGATATTATACCAAATGTTGATATTATCATTATGATTGCTACTATTATTTTAGGGTGGTCAATGGGTTTTATTTATTTTAATTGGCAACCCGCTCAAATATTTCTTGGAGATGTAGGGAGTATAGGTATTGGCTTTTTGCTCGGGGTATGTTTGTTGATTATTGCATCTGCTAGTGCTAAACTTTTTGCTGCTTGTGTAATTGCAGCGCTTTATTATGTAGCAGATGGTGGAATGACTATTTTAATTCGCCTGGTGAAGGGCGAGAGAATATGGGAACCACATTTGCAGCATTTTTTTCAAAAAGCGGTACGTAAAGGTGATAGCTATAAAAAAGTTGTTAAGCGCATTATGAAGTGTAATATATTATTGATGTTGTTTGCTGTTAATGCTTTGTATTATCCAGTCTTATCTATTATTGCTGCTATACTTATTGTAATGGTAACATTAATACGGTCAGTTATATGAAGCCTATTATTATAGAAATTAATAAGCTAGTACATAATATATTTAAAAGGCAGCATCCAATTTTGGCAGAAATTATTGTTAATTGGGGTAAGATAGTTGGAGTCAAGTTTTATGAAAAAGCTACGCCTTTGAAAATTGTTACTAGTAAAGAAAGTGGTAAGCAGATCAATATTTTGTATATAAGTGCAGAAAATTCTTCTATTTCAATGGAAATATCTTATCAACAAGAATTGATCATCGAAAGAATTGCAATATATTTAGGTTATAAAGGAGTACATAAAATCAAGATGTTAGTAAGAGGATAATATGAATGACAAGAATTTCGCACAAGAAGTGGAAGAAATAATTTATAAAATAGCAGAAACTATTGAAGATTCGGATCCAGAAGGAACAATAGATGTAGATCTAAAAGATGGAATCCTAATGTTAATTACAGATGCTGGGACGTTTGTTATAAATAGGAAAAGTTCAGCAAAAGAAATATGGTTGTCTTCGCCGATTAGTGGTCCTTATCACTTTGCTTTAAATGAAGAAAAATGGTGCTCTAGGACTGGAGTGGAATTATTTGCAGTTTTAACAACAGAACTGCAAATTAAAATAGAAAGATAATATGATTAGTAATAATGTAAGGTGTTTAGCGGGGTATGTAGCTCAACATATTAAAAGCCTTGTTATTGTATTGGTATCATTGCTCAGTGTTTCATTAGCGCTTTTATCTATTGGTTTTGTATTTCGAAAATTAGTTGATAATGGACTTAGCTCAAATCAGATAAGTGAAGTCCATAATTCCATTTATTTGATTAGTTTATTAATAGGAGTTTTCTCTGTTGGGAGTTTTTTTCGCTCTTACTATATTAATGTTATTACTGTTAAAGTTATATCAAAATTAAAATCAGATACATATAGTAATTTACTTAAAGTAGGGTTGGTACGTTTTGAGGATTTGAAGGTTGGTGACATTATTTCTCGTCTTGGATCTGATATAGAAATAACGGGAAATTTGATTACCAACTTTCTTTCTTTTTTTATTCGCAACTCTATTATGTTATCGGGCGCTATAATATTGATGTTTATACAGAGTCCTAAATTATCATTACTAGTACTAATAAGTGTTCCAGTGTTATTAATTCCATTGCTTATGTTAAGTAGGCATGTGCGCAGATTATCTAGAATGGTTTTATCCGAACAAGGTAGTCTTGCTGCGAATATTGAGGAGAGCTTTGCGGGAGTTCGTACTTTGTATGCATATAATCAGCAAGATTTTGTAGCACAAAATTTTGACGATAAAATTAATGTATATGTAAAGCATGCGAGCACTAGGCTGCGTCTTCGTTCATTATTTTTTGCATTAGCAATTGTAATTATTGCTGGTTCAATTACTTCAGTTATATGGATTGGAAGCATTGATATTATTAAAGGATCAATGAGTTCAGGGCAAATGATATCATTCATTTATTATGCCATAATTGTCGGAATGAGCGCCGGTGGTATAGCAGAATTATTTAGTGAATTACAAGTACCGCTTGCTGCTCTTGACCGAGTGATTGAGCTTAAAAATATGGATCAAATTGTGCAACCAGCGAAATTATCAAAACTCACTGCTAGTAATTATACGATTAAGTTTGATAAAGTATCTTTTGCATATCCATCGAGTCTAGATATTTTAGCTCTAGAAGGTGTTTCTCTGGTAATACAGCATGGTAAATTTACAGGAATTGTTGGTAAGTCTGGTTCTGGAAAAAGCACTTTGATGCAGTTATTATTAAAATTTTATTACCCCCAGTCTGGAGTAATTACTCTTGGAACTCAAGATATTAGCATGTTACAAGATACAAAAATTCGTAGTAAAATAGCTTATGTAGAGCAATATCCAACTATATTTTCAGGTACGATTCGATCTAATATAGCTTTTTCCAATCCAACAGCTTCTAATAATAAAATAGAAAAAATTGCCAAACTTTGTGGTATATTAGAATTTACAAAAAATTTAGAGCATGGCTTAGATACTGAAATCGGTGAACGAGGAATACGTATTTCCGGTGGTCAAAAACAAAGGATCGCTATAGCACGAGCACTTTTATATAATCCAGAAATATTATTATTAGATGAGGCAACCAGCGCTCTAGATAATGATAGTGAGAAAAAAATTCTACAGAATATTAGATTTTTGATGGAAGACAAAACTATAGTCTCTATAGCGCATCGTATTTCATCTATTGAAAATGCTGATGAGATATTAGTTATTAATCAAGGAACTTTGGCTAGCGTTGGTACGCACTCTCAATTGCTTCGAAGTTCAAAAATTTATAATGTTTTATACAAAGAGCAAAAAAATTAAAGCATAGTTATGTATCTTTTTGTTTGTGGTTGGCAATATTATATGTTATACTATATTTTGCGTATAATTCAAAATAAAGGAGATAAATTACTATGCATAAAAATATTTTATTAATTTCAGGTTTAATAGTTACTTTGTTTACTACAGTAGTTTACGCAGAAAACACTGCTGAAACAAAGACTGCTAATGCTAATATAAAGACTGAGCAAACAAGCAAGGATAAGACAGTTGAAGAGAAAAAAGTGACTTTGGAAATTTCAAATGTATGGTCACGTAAATCTATGTCGCCTAATAATAATTCTGCAGCTTATATGAAAATCAATAATCCAACACATAAACAAATTACAATTATTGGTGCATCATCTATGGTAATAGCAAATAATGTTGAATTACATGAAAGTTTTGTTGATGATAAAGGCATCAGTAGAATGACATCTATTGACAAAATTGTTGTACCCGCACAAAGCGAAATTGAGCTAAAACCAGGTGGTATGCATATCATGTTGTTTGATTTAAAAAGAAGTTTATCAACTGGTGATAAATTCACTATAGATATTAAAATTGAAGGCATGGATTCTATTTCGGTTGAATCTAGCGTTGAATAACTGATCTATTGTATTTACATTTACAAGTACAAAAAATAGCACCTGTTTCGCAGGTGCTATTTTTTATATATTAAGTTTAATGGGTTTTTTCATTTATTGCTTCGATAGCTGCAAAAGCTGCTACTTTTAGTATATCTGATGCTGATGATCCCATTTGTACAATTTGTACAGGATATTCAAATCCGTTAAGGATTGGTCCAATGAATATACCGCCTGCAAATTCTTGTAGTAAATTAGTAGATATTGCAGCTGAATGTAAGCCTGGCATGATCAGTATATTGGCGGGTCCAGTTAGTCTACAGAATGGGTATAATTTTTGTAAATGTGGATTAAGAGCTACGTCTACTGTCATTTCACCGTCATATTCAAAATCTATATTCATACTATCTAGTTTTGTTACAGCATCTCTGACTCTATGTGTTCTGCTTTTTTCTGGGCTACCAAAATTAGAAAATGATAAAATAGCAACGCGTGGTACAAAGCCCATCTCTTTTGCCGCTTTTGCTGTTTGTATAGTTATTTCTACTATATCTTCGGATTGAGGGAGTTCACAGACCGTATTATCGGCTATTATTATATTATGCTTATGAGAAAGCATTATAGAGTAGCCCATAATGCGTTTATTTTTCTTAGGCTCTATCACCTTACAAATATCATCAAGGCTATTATAATAGCTTTTTGTAAGGCCAGTTATCATAGCATCTGCGTCTCCACACGCTATCATACAAGCAGAAAATACGTTTCGATCTGTTTTAACCATGCGAGCACAATCTCTATATAGATAGCCCTTACGTTGTAATTTGAGGTAAAGAGTATCAATATATTTATTAAGATTTGGATTAATAGATGCATTCATAACTATTATGCCATCAAGATTATAACCTTCTCCCATGGCTTTAACTTTTGGATTGATCTTCTCATTACGACCAATGATAATTGGTTTGCCGTAATGTTCGTCTCGCATCATTATTGCTGCCTTGATAATTTCTTCCTCTTCGCCTTCTGCAAATATAACTCTTTGTGGTTCTGCAGATTTTATTCTGTCATAAATGAAGTGCATATATGTAGAAGTTGGATTCAGTCTACTTGCTAATTCTACCTCATATTCTTTAATATTCAGTGTATTAATTGTTGCAACTCCTGTTGCAATAGCTGCTTTAGCTACGGCGATAGGCACGGTGGTTATCAATCTTGGGTCAAATGGAACTGGAATAATGTAGCTTGGACCAAAAGATTTACGTCCAGTTCCATAGGCTCTATAAACTTCAATAGGCACTGGTTTTCTTGCTAAGTCTGCTAGCGCTTGGGCAGCAGCTAGTTTCATCTCTTCATTGATGCATGTAGCCCTTACATCTAGTGCTCCTCTAAAAATATAAGGAAAGCCCATGACGTTATTTATTTGGTTGTCATAATCAGAACGTCCAGTTGCAATAATTGCATCATCACGTATAGATTTAATTTCTTCTGGTGTAATTTCAGGATCAGGGTTGGCCATGGCAAAAATAATAGGTGAAGGCGCCATAGATGCTACCATTTCTTTGGTAACAGCTCCTTTTACTGATAGGCCTAAGAATACATCAGCGCCTTTTATTGCTTCTGATAAGGTTCTGAATTTAGTATCAGCAGCTTTTTCTTCTTTCCACTTATTCATGCCTACAGTACGGCCCTTATATATAACACCTCGTGTATCACATAATATGACATTATTTTTTTTAACACCAAGAGAAATCACTAGATTTATACAAGCCATGGCAGCAGCACCTGCACCATTAACTACGATTTTAATATTAGACATTTGACGTTTGGTTAGGAACACGGCATTAATTAAACCTGCCGCAGTGATAATAGCTGTTCCGTGTTGGTCATCATGGAATACTGGTATATCCATTAGTTCTTTAAGTTTTTCTTCTATAATAAAGCATTCTGGTGCTTTGATATCCTCTAGGTTAATACCTCCCCAACTATGACCTAAGTACTTTACCGCATTAATAAATTCATCTGGATCAGTACAATCAACCTCTATATCAAAGCAATCAATATCAGCGAATTTTTTAAAAAGTACAGCTTTACCTTCCATTACTGGTTTTGATGCTGCTGCTCCAATTGCCCCTAACCCTAGAACGGCTGTTCCATTTGTAATAACTGCAACAATATTACCTTTCGCTGTATATTTGTAAATATCACTTGGATTTTTTGCTATTTCAAGACAAGGCGCTGCTACACCAGGAGAATATGCGAGCGCCAAATCTTGTTGTGAAGCAAGTGGTTTAGTAGGTTTTAGAGCTATTTTCCCTGGTGTACCTTTTTGGTGATATTCAAGGGCTTTTATATATTCTGGTGATTGAGTTTGATTTTTATCCATAATATCTTTTGATAATTAACATTTTAGTCAAGGATATACACAAGTAGTGATAATGACAAGATTGAAAAGATAGTTGTAAAAGTTATAATAGAAGACATTGTTTCTGGGTCTCCACCAAGTTGTCTAGATAAAATATACGAAGAGCTCGCACAAGGTAAGCAGCTAAATATTATACCAACAGATCTAGCAGTGCCAGTAATACCCATTAACCAAAGTACAATAAAGGTAATAATAGGCATTATAATTAGTTTCACACTGCTAGTAAATATAATTTGTTGAAAATATTCTGGTTTTATTTTTATTTTAATTCCTGCTCCGACAATTAACATACCTATGGTTAGAGCTGAGGTGGCAAGGTTATGAATGGTTTTTTCAATACCTATATTTAATGTTAATTCTAAGTAGCTAAAGATCACCCCCCCTATACTAGCTATAATAAAAGGATTTGTGCCAATTGATTTTACCATTAATACAAAGCTCTTTCTTTTGGTCAAGCCTTCACCTTTGGGTATGTAATGAGTAAAGGTGATTATAGCAGTAATATTAGTTGCAATAAGAAGATAAGGCGAAATAGCAGCAACAATAGTTAAGCCTTCTTGACCAAATAAAGCAGCTGCAAGTGCAAAAAATATGTAATTATTATATCGGGTAGCTCCTTGAAAAACAGAAGTAAATTGTACACCACTATATGGCCGTCTTGTTTGGTAAAGCACTAGCATTATTGAAACAATTAAAGTTGATGATATAAGCGCAGTTGTTAATTTAATGAATTCAGAAGAATTCAAGTCTATTTTGGAGCTATATTCAAATATAGCAGTTGGGAATAATATATAAAAAGATAATTTTTCTAGTCCACGCCAAAATTCATCGGAGGTAAGCCACTTTCTTCTTATCACGCTGCCTAAGAGTGCGATAAGAAATATTGGTAAAACGTTATAAAAAACATTATACATAACAGACTAAAATAATCTTATGAATCATTGTTAAGGTATGATAGCAAGTTAGGTAAAAATAATCAAGAAATCTTATTAGATACTTATATTTCTCAAGTCTTTTGCTCTAATTTTTAATGACAACTGTATTTGCTATTTTATCGTGCAAAGCAATACCTCTTTTGCTAAATACAATAGACCATATTCCGATAAAAGCTGTAATGTAACCACAGAATCTCTTGATAAGATTATAAACAGACGGTCTGGAATGATCATCTGCATCAACAATTTTCATACGCATTGCCATTTTGCCAGGGGTTGTACCAAATTTACGCCATAATATTACGAAATATGCCCCCATAAAAATAGTATTTAGTAGAAATAAAGAACCAGAATAAGCAAGGAACTTTGATGCGTTTACATAGTTGGTAAATTCAGGAGATTTTACTGCAAGTACTACAGCGTCGTTATTAGAGAAATCAATAGAATTTTGTATAAAAAATTCTTTAAAAACATAAATAAAAATATGCTTAGAAAGAAAGTCCATTACTGGAGCTAGCACTAGAGATAAAATAACAATATCAATTGTCATAGCAAAGACTCTAGGGATAAATTTGGGGTAAATAATTTGTTTTTGCATATTGATATTATTATTAGTTTCTATTCTTTTGTAGCAAATGGTAAAGATTTAAGCAACTTTATTGAAAGTATGGATACTAACACAGAGGCTGTTAGTATCATTGCAGCGACAGTAATAAGCTGACCTGAGTAAATATAGCTAGAAATAGCAATAAAAGCTGCGCACAATAATGAGCGCATTGCCATGATTACAGAAGCTGCAGTACCTTTTATATTTGGAAAGATTTGTAAAGACTTGGCAAATATTACAGGGTAGCTGATAGCCTCGCCAATACTATATAGTATCATAGAGAAGCTTGTTAGGTATGGAGCTTTTTCAAGTATTACTGATATAGTAATCATTAATATGCTGCCTAGCAAAGTAAAAATTACTCCAGAAATTACACAATTTTTTTCACCTATAGTTTGTAGAATTTTTCCAGAATAAAGACTTACACCAGAAAACACTGCAATAATACATCCTTGATGTAAGGCATAATACATTATTGGCAGATCGTAAGTTTCCATATATAAAAATGATCCACAGGATACAAAACTCATCCATCCAGCAAAGAAAATACTAGGCACTAAAGAAGCTAGCATAAATCTTTTATCAAGAAATAATGTTTTAAAATCGTTAGATATTTTTTTATATCGCAATGGAGTTAGGTTATTTCTTGTTTCGGGCAGCCAAAGATAAAGCATTAACCAAGAAATAACAGATAATACTGCAATTACAGTGTAGTTGCCCCTCCATCCAAGAGACTCGTTGATAAATCCCCCAGCTATCGGGGCAATTGACATAAATACGGTTGTCAATGAATTCATTGTTCCAACTAGCTGAGCTGATTTTTCTTCTGAGTAAACATCAGCTATCATGGCAAAAGATACCACTGTTGAAGTGCTAGCACCAATACCTTGAATAAAACGTGAAAATAGCAAAAATTCTATAGAGTGTGCTAACGCACAGCCCACTGCGCCAAATAGCATTATAGCATTTCCAATTATCATTACTTTGCGTCTTCCAAATGCATCAGATAAAGGTCCATAAACTCCGCTAGCTAGACAAAATCCAAAGAAATTAAGCGCAATTGTCATTTGTGTTAAGCTATCAGAAATATTAAAGTAATTAGAAATATTAGGGAAGCTTGGTACTGAAAGATCTACTTCAACAGAGCAGGTAAGAAGAGATACAACAAGTAATAAGGTAAAATTTTTGGTCATAATACTTAAACGAAATTAGGTTTAGATTGGAAATTATTATTATAAGCGCTTTTATTATGTAATGATTCAAAGCATAAGGTTTATAGCCGTTTTGAATAGGTGTATTTTTTCTTTTCGTGCTTTTAATGAGTAGGGTGTAAATTCACATCCCCAGACTGGTTTTGGGAATAGATGGTCGTTTTTATACCTTGCTATAATATGAAAATGTAGTTGTGATACTACGTTACCGATGGTAGCAATATTTAATTTATCTGGATTGAGTGCGTTTTGCAGCGCTCTAGATACGAGTTTAATTTCTGCATTAAGTAAGTCATATTCAGCATTACTTAAATCTGTAATTTCAACAAGATTAAAAATTTGTGGAATCAAAATTAGCCAAGGAAAATTAGCATTATTAATTAAGCGTACTTGGCATAATTTAAGCTCCATGATAAAAATACTATCATTTTTTAATGTTTGATTTAATTGAAATGCCATAAATTTAGAATTTAGCTTGTTTTTTTATAAGTTATAGAGTCAATAATTTTTGCTAAAGCTCCATTTCCTAGCACATTAGCGCTGGTAATTACTGGATCAAATAATATATAAAGGGCTGTAATTAATGATAACATTTCAGCATTGAAGCCTAAATATTGCTCTAATATTGGTAACATTACGAGAATTCCACCCCCAGGAATAGCTGCTACTGAAAATTTTGCTAATACAAAATATCCAGTAAATATTAAGTATGTGAATAGATGTGGTTGCATCAAGTCATAATTTTTGAGGATAGCAAAAGCAAAACATGGAATAGCTATGCAATCGCCTAGTAAGTGTATATTTACTG
>CAWWAI010000006.1:0-31633 GCA_963934885.1 uncultured Rickettsiaceae bacterium
TTATTTCCCTATACAGAAATTGCTAAAAATTTCTCCTAAAATTTCGTCAACAGTAATTTTTCCGGTGATATTACTTATAGCGCGTATGGTCATACGTATATCCTCGGTTATTAATACTAAGTCATTATCTAAAGAAAAATTTGATAAATACTCTATCGCTTGTTCTAGTTGGGCTCTATGTCTAGCACGTGTAATTTGAGGCGATTCTGAGGGGCGTGCGATATTTTCAGATAGTACAATAATTTGATTCAGCAATTCTTTGAGTCCGTTTTGCTTTTTTAATGAAACATTTATAGGCTTTTTTCCATGTATTTGTGTTGGTAAATCTTTCTCGCACAGGTCAATTTTATTAAATAAAATAATCGTATTATCATCAATGATTTCTTTAAAATAATCATCATTATCTAAATCTTCTGAGGCATCATAAATTATAATTTTAATATCAGAATCAACGGAGGCTTTTTTGGCTCTCTTCATACCTTCTTGTTCAATTATATCTGTAGTATTTTTATGAATTCCGGCTGTGTCTTGTAGGATGATTGGGTATCCACCAATATCAATATGTCCTTCTATTATGTCGCGCGTGGTGCCAGCAATATTTGATATAATTGCTAATTCTCGGTGCATTAAATAATTTAGTAAACTAGATTTTCCGACATTGGGTTTTCCTAAGATAGTTAGCTTTAAACCGCTACGTAATCTTTCTCCACGATTATTATCATCGAGATGTTCTTTTATTTCATGAATTATCTTTTTTATTAGGTTGCCTACTTGCTTTAGAGTTTCCTCGGGTATATCTTCATCTGGAAAATCAATATATGCTTCTAGTAAACTTATTAGTTTTAGTAGTTGTACGCGCCATTGTTCATAGAGTTTTTCAAGTCCACCTCCTAGTTGTTTTATAGCTTGTCGATGTTGTAATTCAGTTTCTGAATCGATTAAATCAGCTAGTCCTTCTGCTGCAGTAAGATCCATTTTTCCATTTAAAAAAGCTCTTTTAGCAAATTCACCTGCTTCAGCTAATCTAATATCAGGCATCTTAGTTAGCGCTTCATTGAGTAATTTTATTACAGCTAAGCTGCCATGTGTATGAATTTCTGCAGAATCTTCACCAGTAAAGCTTGAATTTTTGCTAAAAAACACAATCATAGATTCATCTATTTGTTGTTTGTTGTGTGGGTTAAATATATTACGAAAATATAGTTTTCGTGGCTCTAATTGTTCTATATTTCCGCATATAAGTTTTCCTAAGATAAAAGCGGTTTTAGGGCCAGAAATTCTAAATACGGCTACCCCAGCTTTACCATGAGCCGAGCACTGAGCAAAAATAGTATTCATTTATATAATCCAAATGCTTGATAAGAGATATTATTTCTTATATTATACTCGCAGTTTGTAATTTTATAAAGCTATAATGGAATCATAATTTATGGATAGTAGTACAAATATCAAGAAATCACTTGCACTTAGCCGACTAGATTGCAAAATTGATGATTTTAGTTCAGATATTCTAGAGATAGTAAATGCTGAAAGTAAGGGTGAATTATACATAAAATTCGTTAAACAATTCTTGAAATACATCCCTGTTGACTACAGATCTCGTGATAAAATTAATTTATTTGAAGATTTTACGTATGAAGCATTTGAATTTTTTGTAAGTCGTTCTTTGGGTAAACGAAATATTGAAATACATGTTGGTGAGTTTCATAAGGAGCCCTCCATAACCATATTGATTTCTACAGAAAATAGACCGTTTATTATTGATTCATTAAATAGTTTGTTAACAAAATTATCTCTACAGACAATTTTTATATTTCATCCAGTTATTTTGACTGTTAGAGATGAAGATGGAAAATTACAAGATGTTGTAAATAAAGGCGAAGGCGGAGTTAATGAATCTTTGATTTGTATTAAAATTTTAGGTTCTTTTGATGATAAGGCTCTAGAGTCTATTAAGTTTGAGATTAATAATATTATTGATCTGGTTGATTATACTTACAGTTCATGGCAAACATTGCTCAATAAGATTATCAGTATTACTACAGATATAGTTCATAATAAAATTATGTACGAAAAAGCGTCTTTGCCAGCCGAAGAAACATTGGATTTTTTAAATTGGTTGCAAAATAATAATATTACTTTTCTTGGAGTATTGGATTTTGATGTAGAATCCAAGAGAATAACAAGCGAAGAAGGAGTGAAAGATATATGGAGAAATAATTTAGAAGAAATTTCTACAATTATTGAGTTCTCTAAAAGTGATTATTATAAAAATAAGCTTGTGATGCTTGGTAAGATTAATAATTTATCCCCCGTGCATCGTAATGCATTAGTAGATTATATCTTAGTAAAGCGACTAGATGAAGATGGGGTCTATAGAACTGGTACAATAATCTTTGGTCTATATGGTACAGCAATTTATTTTCAATCAATTAAAAGCATTCCTATATTATGTGGTAAGATGAATTATGTTCTAGATGAATCAGAATTCCCTCTAAGTGGATATAATGCTAAAAAGATAAAGAATATTATAGAATCACTACCTCGGGACATACTTATCCAAATTGATGAAGAAGATTTATATTGCATGTGTATACACATGTTATCTAGCATGCATAGCCGTAAATTAAAATTATTCGTACAGCAAGATTGGTCTAATTCTTTTGTTAATGTAATTATTTTCTTACCACGAGAAAGACTGACTCCAGAAGTATATAATAATATTAGCTGTTATTTGTCTAATAAATTTGGTAGTGAAATTATCGCAGACAATATAACTGTTGTAGCTCAAGATTTCTCGCATTTATTTACAACTATTGCTATAGATGATGTATCAAAATTAGATTTTTCACAGAATGAAATGAAGGCTGATTTAGTTAAAATAACTACTAATTGGTCTGAAGGATTATTGCATAAATTATGTGAAGAACTTGGTGAATATGCAGGTGGTATTAGACATAAAGAAATTGAACCATCATTTTCTACGGAATACAGACATAAATTTAATGCAGATATAACTCTTGATGACGTGCATCATCTAGAAAAAGCTTCTGCAAATTCTAGGTTGGGTTTTAATTTAACCAAAGGGGAAGGTAATGAATTTATTCTAAAGATTTATAGTCCAGAAGTTAATTTGACATTGTCAGATACATTGCCAGCTATTGAAAATCTTGGCTTTATTGCGATGGATGAGCAAAGCTTTGAAATAAAAAAATCTTCTGATTTTAAGAAAAGTTGGATTTATGAATTCAGATTATTTAGCCCTATTACTATTGAACAGTCTTTTCCTCAATTAAAACATAATATAGAAGAGGCGTTAGGTAAAATAAGTGATGGTGTATTAACTAGTGATATACTGAGTAAATTATTGGTAATATCTGGTTTTAAATGGACGCAAGTAAAATTGCTAAGATGTTTAACGCGTTACTTGCATCAAACTGGATTTTTGTATGGTAAGAATTATGTACAACAAACATTACTTAAGCATAATAAATATACAGAAATGTTAGTGAATTTGTTTGCTGCTAAATTTGATCCAAAAATTTGTTCAAAAGAACAAGTTGGTTTGATATCAAAAGATATGCTAGCCTATTTAGAAAACGTTTCTAGTAGCATAGAAGATAAAGTGTTGCAAAATATGCGTGGTATGGTTGATGCTATTCTAAGGACTAATTTTTATCAAAATAGCGAATTAGATCTTAAGAATTACCTATCGTTCAAGTTTGATTCTAGTAAAGTTCCAGAGTTGCCGCTGCCAATACCTTATGCTGAGATTTTTGTTTATTCAAATGATTTCGAAGGAATACATTTACGTGGTGGTAAAGTTGCGCGAGGTGGTTTGCGTTGGTCTGATCGTGGAGAGGACTACAGAACAGAAGTTTTGGGTTTAATGAAAGCTCAAATGACTAAAAATTCTGTAATTGTACCAGTTGGTTCTAAGGGGGGGGTTTATCTTCATTTTGATCAAGGTGAAATGAATCAAGAAGATTATATGAAAAAGGTAGTCGCTTGTTATCAAGATTTCTTACGTGGTCTGTTAGATATTACAGATAATTTAGTAGATGGAAAAGTGATTCATCCTATGAATACTATTATATATGATGAGGATGATTCTTATCTTGTTGTTGCAGCGGACAAAGGTACTGCTAGTTTCTCTGATTATGCTAACGCCGTGTCTGAAGAATATAGTTTTTGGTTAGGAGATGCTTTCGCCTCGGGTGGATCAGTTGGTTATGATCATAAAAAAATGGGTATTACAGCAAAAGGAGCTTGGATTTCTGCACAGGCGCACTTTTTAGATATGGGTATTGATATACAAAAAGAACCATTTACCGTAGTGGGTATTGGAGACATGTCTGGTGATGTGTTTGGCAATGGTATGTTATTATCGCAATATATTAAATTGGTTGCTGCTTTCAATCATCAGCATATTTTTATTGATCCTACGCCAGATTGTAAAACTAGTTATAAAGAAAGAGAGCGTTTATTTAGGACACCACGAACAAGATGGACTGATTATAGTTTGCAATTAATTTCTCAAGGCGGAGGCGTATTTGAGCGTTCAGCAAAGATTCTGCATATTTCAAAGGAAATACAAATATTATTGTGCTTAGAAACCGACACCATTACACCAGATAAATTGATTAGAGCTATTTTAATGGCAAAAGTAGATTTACTTTGGAATGGTGGTATTGGTACTTACATTAAATCTGCTGCTGAAAATAATATTGATATTGGTGATAAAACCAACGATATTTTACGAGTAAATGGCAATAAAGTTGGCTCTAGAGTTATTGCTGAAGGTGGAAATCTTGGCCTATCCCAGCTTGGAAGAATTGAATATTCTTTAAGTGGCGGGCGTATTAATACCGACTTTATTGATAATTCAGCGGGAGTTGATTGTTCTGATCATGAAGTTAATATTAAAATTGCTCTTAATGCGGCTGTTTTGTCTAAAAAGATTACCATGCAAGAGCGTAATAATATTTTAGGTCAGATGACAGATGATATTGAAGAATTAGTATTGGTAGATAATTATGATCAAAATTTAGCTTTGACAATATCTCTCCTTTCAAAGTCTGTTAATATTGAGTCTTTTAGTCAATTAGCACAAACTTTAGAAAAAGAAGGTTTGTTAAATAGTGAAGTGGAGTTTTTGCCAAATAAAGCAGAGCTTTCCAGACGAGCAGTATCTAATGAGGGCATGACAAGATCAGAGCTCTCTGTGTTGTTATCTTATAGTAAAATGTCATTTGATTTAGAATTATCTTCAGCTAATCTAGATGATAAGTACTTTGAAAAATATTTATTTAATTATTTTCCAGAGTTAATGCATGAGAAATTTAAAGAAGAAATTATTAATCATCCACTGCGTGTAGAAATTATTCGTACTATTATAACGAATAAGTTGGTGAACCAGTTAGGAGGGCCATTAATTAGTTTCATCAAAAGTGAAACAGGTGGGTATTCGTGTGATATTGCAAGAGCACATGCTGTAGTTACAGAAATATTCGAACTTGATTCTTTGTGGAGTAGAGTTGCTAATCTTGGTAATTCGGTTAATATGTCAATCAAGGTGGAAATGTTTTCAGATCTTGGTCGTATCATGCGACGTGGTATTAGTTGGTTTGTTAGAAATCGTAAACATCCAATTGATATTAATGATGCTATTGCCGGGTTTAGTAAGCAAATGGAAGCATTATCTGGTATTATTAGTAATCTACTAATTGGTACCACTAAGACTAGGTTCTTTGGTAGAATTGAGCATTATATTGACTCTGGAGTAGACAAAATATTAGCTAAAGAAATTGCTACTTTAGAGGTGTTAGTATCGGCTTTTGATATCATTCTTATAGCAAAGCAAACAAATACTAAAAATGAAGATATAGCTAATTTATATTTTGAAAGTGGAGACATGTTCAGTATAGATTGGCTCAGGCAGTCTTGTGAAGCACAGATCAATGAGTCTTATTGGAATAGATTGTCAGTGCAAGCTCTAAAAGATGATTTTTATGATAAACAAAGAAG
Organism: uncultured Rickettsiaceae bacterium; assembly: GCA_963934885.1. Lineage (GTDB taxonomy): Bacteria > Pseudomonadota > Alphaproteobacteria > Rickettsiales > Rickettsiaceae > Megaera_A. The sequence continues at coordinate 6,028 of CAWWAI010000006.1, forward strand.
ATTAATTGCTGAGATAGTATCTGGCGACAAAAAAAATATAAAGCTTAAATCATGGTTGCAAGAAAATTATCTTGCTGCTAGTATTTTTCTTAACTTTGTAAAAGATATAAAAATGCAAGAAACTATTAACTTTAATATGATTATACTTGCTAATAAGAAATTAGAGATCTTTTTAAGAAAATTAAAGGTAGAGTGATGACTTCAAAGTTAAAAGAAGCTAGAGAGGCTGCGGGCTATAGTATTGAGGAAATATCTAATATTCTAAAAATTCGTAAGCAATATATAGTTAATTTAGAAGAAGAAGTTTTTGATGATATTCCTGGTCAAGTCTACGTTGATGGATATACTAAAATATATCATGAGTTTCTAGGATTAGATTGTCCAATAAAAAATAATGTATCTTTTAATACTCCTAAATTAGCTAAGATAGAAAAAAACATTGATCAAAAATATATAGTATTTATATCGGCTATAATTTTAGTTATTATTGTATGTTTCTATGTATATTATTTAAAATATACAGTTTTAAATGAAGTTGTTCCCCAAAATGATATAACACCTAATATAATAGAAAAGCATGGAAGTAACGAAGCAACAATTGATTGAAACTATTAACCATATTAGTGATAAAATAGATGAGATAATGGTCAAATCAGCTAAGAAAGAACAGCAGATAATAGACTTATTGTCCCAAAACGAAGAACTAAAAAATAGTAATCAAGCCACCCTTGATCAAATTAAAGAGTATATTAAGGAATTAGAGCAAATTAGAAATCATTATGTCGATAGTTACAATAACACTGAACAATAAAAAATTTAAGTTATCTTGCCCCGAAGAAAGTAAAGAGAAATTAGAATCTTTGGCTGAAAAGTTAGATTGTGTAATTGATGATACCAAGAAAGCCAACCCTAATGCTTCATTTGAACTGGCTTTGATTATTACTGCACTTGGTCTTATAGATGATACAACTTCTCGGGAGCAAAAAACTGGAGGAGAAGTTCTAGAAAAGGCTAATTCAGACTTTCAAAAAATATTGTCAATAGTTTCTTTAGAATTAAAAACTGTTGCAAAAAAAATTGAAAACTGTTAATAGTTGGAATTGGGCTACTTGGTTCGTTTGGTTTGATATAAATCTTCTGGACTATAATTATTCTATTCGGGATTGGCCTCTGATTTGCGCCGTGGCGTAATTATTGCCGAACCCACTTTAACTTAAGGTTCTCTGACGATGAACTTATCCTGACGGCTAAAGTGGTCCATTTTTTTTTACATTGATTCTTAACTCTTCTCTAGAATTAAGATTTTATTCTCCAGCCATTATCTATTAGTTTTGTTAATAGTAAATACATGCTAATATTAGCTATTATTAGGAATATTATTCCAGCCATAATGTTGCCGTCAGCTTGGTTTGTAAGGCAATATCTAAAACCATCTACCATGTAGAAAAATGGATTAACCATATTTATTTTTTGAAATATTAAGGGTAAAGATTGTACTGAATAGAAAGTACCAGATAGAAATGATAATGGTGTTACTAGATAGCTTGTGATAGCTGCGTGTTGGTCAAAAGAATTTGATATTAGGCCAGATAGAATACCAAGCTTTCCAAGCAAAGTACAAGACGTAAGTACATAAAAAATTAATAAAAATGGATGGTACAAGTTGTAATCAATAAAGGGTGCTAATGCTATAGTCACCGCAAGTCCTACTAGGATACCACGTAACGTAGCTCCTATTGTGAAAGCAATTATTATTTCAGTACTTCCTAGGGGCGGTGTTAATATATCAGAAATATAACCCAGTACTTTGCTCATGATAAAGGAAGAAGAGCTATTAGCAAAGGCGTTTTGTATTATACTCATTATAATCAGACCGTACCCCATAAAATTGATAAATTTAACTCCATACACATCAGGACGATTTTGACCTATTGCTAAAACAAATACTGCTAAAAAAATTAGAGCAGAAACCATAGGAGTGAAAATAGTTTGATTATAAACCCGCATAAAGCGCTTTATTTCTCGTTGGGTTAGAGTGTAGGCGCCGTACCAGTTGATTTTTTCCACGATAATTATTTTGTATAAATTTTATTTAAATTATGATATATTTAGCAAGTATTTTTGTCACGTACTATTAACAATTAGCGCTAATAATTATGTCTAAGAAGCTTTTTATCAAAACTTATGGCTGCCAGATGAATGTGTATGATTCAATCAAGATGCAGGAATTATTAGCTCCATTTGGTTTTGAATCTGCTGATGATATGAATGATGCAGACATGGTTATTTTAAATACATGTCATATTAGAGAAAAGGCATCAGAAAAGGTTTATTCAGAACTTGGTCGTGTTAAGAAAATTAAAGATTATCGCTTGCAACAAGGACTTGGTGATATGATAATCGCAGTAGCTGGTTGTGTAGGACAGGCAGAAGGAGAGGAGATATTTAGACGAGCATATTATGTAGATATTGTTGTGGGACCGCAATCCTACCATACCTTGCCAGATCTAGTTGCAAAATTAGCTAGATCAGAAAAACGCCTAATCGAATTGGATTTTATTGAAGAAGAAAAATTCGATAACTTACCACAAAATTATCAAGGACAAGGCGCGAGTGCTTTCGTATCTATTCAAGAAGGGTGTGATAAATTTTGTACATTTTGCGTGGTTCCATATACTAGAGGTGCAGAATTTTCTCGAACAGTAGAGGAGATTTATCGTGAATCAATAGCTGTAGTTACCCAAGGTGCATCTGAGGTACATTTACTAGGACAAAATGTTAATGCCTATCACGGCAAAGCTGCTGATGGTCAAAATTATTCTATAGCAGACTTAATTAGCCACGTTGCTAAAATAAAAGGTCTTGAAAGAATTCGTTATACTACTTCGCACCCAAAAGACATGGATGATGATCTGATTAAATTGCATGGCATAGAACAAAAATTAATGCCATTTTTGCATTTACCTGTTCAATCAGGATCTAATAAGATCTTAAAAGCTATGAATAGAAAACATACGCGTGAAGAGTATTTTACTATTATTGATAAACTCAGAGTAGCAAAACCAGATATTGTAATGTCGTCAGATTTTATTATTGGTTTTCCAGGAGAAACTGATGAAGATTTTGCTGATACATTAGATTTAGTAAAAAAAGTTGGTTATGGTCAATGTTTTTCTTTTAAGTATAGTCCAAGACCTGGTACACCTGCTGCTTCTATGGAACAAGTTCCAGAAAATATAAAAGTTGAAAGACTGTCTATTTTGCAAAAAGAATTGTCTAAACAACAACTACTATTTAATGAAAGTTGCGTAGGAAAAATTATGCCAGTGTTGTTTGAGAAAACAGGTAAATTTGATGGTCATATCGTCGGTAAAACTCCATATATGCAGTCTGCATACATAGATAATTTTGATAAAAGCTTAATTGGCAAGATTGTTAATATAAAAGTTAATAAGGGATCAGCGATTAGTGTATCGGGTGAAGTAATTTAATTATGTTATTAAGATTTATAATTTTTTGTACAAAAATTACTTTGTTCTTAGGTGCCATAAGCCTAGCAGTTGCAGTATATGTGATATATCATTATAGCAAAGATTTACCAGATTATTCACATCTGAAACGATATTATCCTCCCTCAATTACCAGAGTGTATTCAGCTGATGCAAAACTGATAGAAGAGTACGCTAGAGAGCATAGAATTTTTGTACCAATTAGTGCTGTTCCAAGGTCATTAGTTGAGGCTTTTATTGCAGCTGAGGATAAAAATTTCTACAGCCATGAAGGAATTGATATAGTTAGTATCATCCGCGCGGCAATCAATAATGTATCACGTATTATTAATAATAGACGTTTTGAAGGCGGTTCGACTATTACCCAACAAGTAGTAAAAAATTTCCTTTTAACTTCTGAGCGCTCACTAGATAGAAAAATAAAAGAAGCCATTCTATCTTATATGGTAACACAAACATTTACTAAAGAAGAAACTCTTGAATTATATTTGAATCAAATTTATTTAGGTAAGGGGGCTTATGGGGTGGCGTCTGCTGCATTGAATTATTTTAATAAATCAGTAGAAGAGTTGACTTTAAATGAATCGGCAGTGCTTGCATCACTACCTAAAGCACCATCAAAATATAACCCTGCTCGTGATTATAGTCGTGCCTTTGAACGTAAAAATTATGTATTAGGGCGTATGTATGATGATGGTTACATTACAGAGGAACAAGCTAGGTCTGCTATGGCTGAACCAATTAAGCTGGCGAATTTTGATAAAATTCAAACTTTAGATGCCCATTATTATGCAGAAAAAGTTAGAGAAGAAGTTATTAGTATGTTTGGTGAGGAATATTTTTATACCGCAGGACTCACGATTTTTACTTGCGTTGATTCTAAGATGCAAGAAGCCGCTACTAATGCTCTACGTTTTGGAATTAAAAAATTTGATATGATGCGTGGCTATAGAGGTCCATTAAAGAATATTGATATTATAAATTGGAATGATAAGCTACAAAAAATAGTTAGACCAGAGGGGCTTCTTAACTATAAATTATCTGTTGTTCTTGAAGTGCATAATAGTGAAGCTAAGATAGGTTTAAGTGATGGTAGTGTAGCAAAATTGTTATTGAAGGATATGAAGTGGGCAGCAACCAATCTTAAATCAATACATAAGTTGCTAAAAACTGGTGATCTGATAGTAGTTGAGAAGTTGAACGGTAAATATATGTTGCAGCAAATACCGGAAGTAAATGGTGGTATAATGGTTGTAGAGCATAAAACTGGACGTGTGCTGGCCGCAGAAGGAGGATATGATTTTGGTATTAGTAAATTTGATCGTACAACGCAAGCTAAACGTCAACCAGGTTCTTTAATTAAACCATTTGTATATTTATCTGCTTTGGAAGCAGGGGCAAAACCAACGGATATATTTGAAGATGCACCAATAGAAATAGAACAAGGGGCAGGATTACCTTTATGGAAACCAAAAAATTATGAAGATAACTTTTTAGGACCAGTCACTATGCGTATGGGTCTTGAAAAATCACGTAATACTGTTACAGTACGAGTAGGAAAATTTTCTGGGTGGCAGAAGGTAGCAGATACCATGAAGCGTTTTGGTATTAATGATAACCCAAGGGTTGTTCCATCTATAGTTCTTGGCGCTTTAGAAACTACTTTGTCTAAAATGACAATAGCTTATAGTATTATTGCAAATAATGGTCGCCAAGTTGAGCCGCATTATATTGAGTTGATAAAAGATCGTAAGGGAAATGTGATATACAAAAGGGACTATACTGAATGCCCCGAATGTAAATCATATATGTTAGATAATGATGGAAAGATTCTTCCTCCTGCTATTACCACCCCCCAAGGTCGATCTATTACAGATGAGGCAAGCAGCTATCAAATAACTTCACTGATGATGGGTGGTATTCAAAGAGGTACGGGGCGGGGAGCTAAGCAGGTTACTCAGATTATAGCTGGTAAGACGGGTACTACTAATAAGGCAAAGGATGCATGGTTTATGGGTTTTACTCCTAAAATTGTAGTTGGTACTTATGTTGGTCATGATACACCAAAAACTATGGGAAAAAGAGTCTCTGGAGCATCAATTGCATTACCAATTTTTGTGCATTTTATGCAAAATGGCTATAAAGATGAGCCATCAGTTGACTTTATTGTTCCTGATTCTATTATTTTGGGCATGGTAGATTACAATACAGGTAAGCCATCAACAGAAAAAGATGCAATCCTAGAGGCTTTTAAAATTAACGGTTACAACCCAGCGCTTGATGATTCACCAGAGTTAATAGAAGGTCAACTACTAGAACACGATCCATTTGCTAATATTAAAAAAGAAAATACTTCACAAGATGTGTTATTAAATTATAAAGAGGAGGCGCAATGAAACTTTTGTCTAAACGAATTATTTTGTTAGTATTATTGGTAATAATACTAGTATTTGCATTAGTTCTTAAACAATTTTATAAGATCAATTCAAAATATCTTGATGTAAAACAAGAGAGGGCTGAATTATCTATGGATCTTTCTAAAGAGATGTCGGAAGTATTTATGGATCTTTCTAATGTGAGAGCTAAGTGTAAAGTTACCAGCACCGATCTAATGCAAATGAGGCTTGCAACACCTATAGAAATTTTAAAAAGACACTACCTATCTCCTGAATATATTTTAAGTATATATCAACTTATGAAGGACACACATCAAATATTTGAAAAATTTCAAATTGTTTATTGGGTTGATGGAGGTGCTTTACTTGGCACTATGCGGAATAAAGGACAAATACCTTATGATGATGATATAGATATATTTGTACCAGAAGAATACGAGAAACTTCTTGAAGAAGAAGCTTTTGAATATTTTAAAAAATTAGGTTATCAAGTTTCTAAGTTTCGTAATGCTTGGTATAAAATTACTGATATTGTATCAGGTGCTTTTATGGATATTTTTATTGCTGAAATGGATCAAAAGAATTGTAGGCAAAAAAACACAGATGCTCAAAGTGCCTGGCCTAAATTTTATTATAAAAAAGAGCATCTATTTCCTTTACAACTTCATGATTTTGGAGAGATACAAGTATATGTACCAAATAATCCAGATGATTATTTAGAGAGAGGTTACGGCAAGAATTATAAAAGTAAGGCGGTTTTTTCAGGCAATCATTATATCACTGGTAATATAGGGCAAGTTCTAGAGATAGATGTTAAGGAGGATTCTTCTTTAACCGCCCCAGCTATGCCTACTGGACCATTATTAGATAGGGTGAAGTAGATAAATATGGAAAATATTGCTATAGAGAGCGATAATTTTTAATAAAAATTATTTCTAGCCACGTAAATTAGTATTAGATATATTATGCTCTACTTAAACTTGAATGGTAATTATTGCATAATTACCATTCAGTTATATTAAGCCTAGTGATTTTATAAATTAGCAGTGATTCCATAGCATTTTATATATATTCCCATCTTTTTGTAATTCTGAATGTGTACCATCCTCGACTATATTTCCATTTTTAAACACTAGTATTCTATCCATATTTAGAAATGTTGAAAGTTTATGTGCAATAATTAATACGGTTTTACCTTGCATTAAATTTTGTAGAGATTGGTGTATTAGATGTTCCGTATGAGCATCTAGAGAGCTGGTAGCTTCATCTAGTATCAATATTGAGGCTTTTTTTAGGAATGCACGTGCAATGATTATTCGTTGTCTCTGCCCTCCTGAGAGATTATTGCCTCGTTCGCCGCATATAGTATTATATCCATCAGGTAAGTTTAGTATAAAATCATGTATATATGAAGCTTTGGCTGCTTCATATATTTCTTCATCACTTGCTTCGAGGTTTCCATAGCGAATATTTTCTAAAATTGACCTGTGAAACAATATAGGTTCTTGAGGAATAATAGAAATATTATCCCTTAGACTGTTTTGTGGTACTTTGCTTATATCTCTGTTGTCTATTAAAATTGAACCTTCCTCAATATCATATAACCTAAAAATCATAGATGCAAAAGTAGTTTTCCCGGATCCAGAAAAACCAACTAATCCTACTCGTTCATACGCTTTTATAATAATCGATTGATTTTTAAAGAAGTTGTTGTTATTACGAAATTTAAAAGTTACGTTTTTAAATTCTATTACTGGTGTTTTTACTTTTAATGGTTCAGCATTGAGATCATCGTGAATTTCATATTTTTTTAATAAGCTCATACTTTGATTGAAAGATCCGATTTGTTCAAATAAATCTCCAAAAGATTGAGTTAAATACCATATTTCTTCCATTACAGAAACGCATAATGTAATGATTAAAATGCATTCTCCAATTGAAATTTCTAGGTTGCTACGCAAATTTATTATGTAATAAATTTGCGTAGTCATCATCAAAGTGCAGGATATTCCTAGTACGTAGCGTAATTTTAACATGAACCATTGCATGTTTTGGTCGCTATTTATTGATTTGTTTGTATAGTTTCTAAGATATTTGCTCTCGTGTTTGTAGGAAGAAAATATACGTATTGCAGAAATGTTAGCGATTGAGTCAACTATTTTTCCTGCAACTAAGGCTTTATCTTTTCCATATAAAGTTGAGTAATTATTTAAAGTTTTTGAAAAATATAAACTAATACCAATGAATGATATAATCCAAATTAAAAATATTGCTGCAATATGTTGGTGTACAGTATACAGGGTTATAAGAGCGAATAATAAGATGGCCAATTGTCGCAATATTTGTTCATTACCATAAGCAAAAATCATTTCCATAGAACGTGCCGCTTCGGTAATCCTATTAGAAATATCTCCAGCTAATGTAGTTTGAAAAAAATGATGTTCGTGATACTGTGTATAGTCATAAAATTTCTCTATAACATGCGCTTTAATTTCAGGCATTGTTTTTAGGTATATATAATCATATAATCTCCATAAAAGATTCATGCTTTCCCACCATAGTGCATATATTATAACCCATTTAGACAAAATAGATGCTAGATCAATCCCAGTTATGTCTTGATCCGAATATGTTTCAATTTGATCGGTGATATTTTGCAGGAGAATACTATCGATAGAAGGGGCAATACCAGAGATAATTATTAGTAATATAAGAAAACAAACCTGAGTCTTTTTCACGCTAAAAATAAAGTAAATACACTTGCTTAGTATTTTTTTTAGTAACGGTTTTTCATGTTCTGAGTTCATCATACTACTTAAGTTTATATTAGATCGCAAAATGGAAGATACTAAACGAAAAACACCAAAATTGATAGTATATTATTTATAGATTAATAATATATAATTGGTTTATTTTAGTTGTGAAAAGGTCTCTATTCCTGTGGTATAATTAATATTATATGTCAACATATAATATTAATTACCTAATTACAGCATATTATTATATACTAATATAATAATAAATTTATATAGGATTTTGATTATGTCTAAAGCTTCCACTGGAGCATTGGCTGAGGTTCAAACTGCTGCACAAAAAATAGCAGCTAGTTTTAAGCAAGAAGTTGTAATACAGAAATATCAATTATCTCAAGATGAAATGGTTGATTTTATTGAGCATGTTAAAGCTGAAAAGGTCAAAGATTCTAAAATAACTATTTCTCTCACTGATTACATCACAGATAAATTTTATTCAAAGCAAAAAAACATAGTAGTAGTGCCAGATTTATCAGGTCTTACTATTGGCAAAAAAATGCAATATGACAAGGTAGTAAATATAACTATTGAAGATTTGAATAGAGAGCATGAGAGTTATTTAGATTTATCAGGTGTTGATTTTACGGGCGCTAACATCAAAGGAGCAAAGTTTGAAGCGGTCAATTTAGCTAGTGCTAGTTTTTGTGATACTGATTTAAGTAATGTTGCTTTTAACGATTGTTATATGCCAGGTACTGATATGCGTGGTGCAGATATTAGCAATTGTAGTTTAAACGAAACACTTTTAGATGATCGTTTGAATTATGACAGTAAGCTTAAGCCTGCGGAGATATCTGAATTAGCCGTGCATAGTAATCGCACCAGGTATTCTGGTATGCATTTTAGTACTTTAGAATCTCTGATGCACCAATATAGAGATCTTAATGAAGAAATAAAAGGAGTTACGGAAGAGAGATATGATAAAGAAAAAGTTAAAAAATTAGAGTTGCAGGAAGATGTAATTGTAAAACAACAGCTGCAAGTAAATGATAAATATAAAACATTAGGCAACATTGAATATCTTAGGGGGTCTAATGAAGAATATAATACATTAAGCGCAGAATTAGTCCAATTACAGAAAAATAAGAAGGAAACTCAAGCACTATCTTTTGAAAAAGATTTTGATAAGAATAATATAAAATATGTCATGCATCCTAGTGTAGTAGAGCTACCACTGATAATGGGCGATGTAGGGCTTATTAAATTTGATCCAGCTTATAAAAGAGGTAGTGATAATGTTGCTAGAGAGCAGGAAAAACAATATGTACGATTAACGCGTAAAGATGCTGAAAATTATATCGAGGCTATTAAAGAAAGTCCTCAATTAACCATGAATGAGTTTGCAGTAAGTAAAATGTCTGAAAAAGGCATTGATGTAAACCCCAATGCTAAAATTATTGCTGATTTCTCCACTTATATTGAAAATAAAAAAGATGCTTTATACGCTGGAGTTGCTGTAGATTTGTCAGGCCTTGATTTTAGTAAAGCAAATTTACAGGAATCTTGCTTTGCTGGGGCTAATTTAAAAGAAACTAAATTTAATGAAGCTAACCTAAGTCTGGCTACGTTCGAAGGGGCAAATTTAGAAAATGCAAATTTTATAAAAACTACAGCGCGTGACGTTAATATGTTCGCGGCTAATATAGATGGTGCTAAATTTAGTGGCGCAGATTTTGGTCGTGCTTATCTGTCACATTCCAGTGCGCATGAAGCACAAGTATCAAAAACTAATTTTAATTTTGCAGATATTAGAAACGGCGTATGGGATGGAGCAAAAGTAAATGGCTCAACATTTAATTATGCAGATTTAGAAGGAATTTCTCTTGCTAATGCGGTAATAAAACAAACTTCTATGCAACATGCTAACCTAGACAAAGCTATTCTAGAAGGGTGTGAGATGGTCGATACAGATCTAACATTTGCATTTATGGCCGAAGCCAAAGCTAGTAATTTAAAACTAAAAAATTCAATATTACAGGATGTTGACGCTAGAAAAATAGATTTATCAGGAGCAACAATTGATGATTTATGTAAGCTAAAAGGTATTGATTTAGAGAAGGCCATTTTAAAAGAGGTGGAAGCAGACCGCGTAAATTTTGTTGGCGCTAATATGAAAGGGGTTGATGCTACTGGCGCTCAATTAAAAGAGTCTATACTCGAAGGTGTTAATATGCAATTTTCAAACCTAGAAAATGCAGTTATGGATGGAGCGAAAGCTAATGGTGTAGATATGACTGGATCAAATCTAACAAATATTAAAGCAAGAGGGACCAAGCTGCAAGACTCTATATTAGAGGGGGTGACTGCTCATAATGCAGATTTAACAAATTCAGTAATGGAAGGGGCTAACCTAAGAGGAGTTAAGATGCACTCAGCCATTTTGGAAAAAGTAAACTTACAAAAAGCTGACCTTCGTAATGCAGAATTAGAAAAAGCTAAGTTATCAGAAGCTAAAATGGATAAAGCAAAAGTAAATGATGCTACCAATTTACATGGCGCTGATATAACTAATGTTAAAGGCGATCTAGAACATGAAGATATTTCTGGTAAAAAAACTGAAATGTCTCCTGAGGAAAAAGTACGCTGTGATGACCAAGTCCATAAAGCAAAGCAAGTAGGGGCTGTTGGTAAGTTTTTTGGTAATGTATGTAAAACATTTGGGCATTATACTAAAAAAACAGGTGAATTTATAAAACAGCCAATGTCGGAAAAATGGGGTCGTATAATTGGAGCTATCGTTGGCGTTGGGTTGGCAGTAGCATTAGGCTTAACGGGTGGTTTAGGCCTAGTGGTTTTAGCTGGTGTAGTTACTGCTTCTGCGGGAGTGGGAGCAGTAACTGGTCATTATGCTGCCAAGCATACTGGTTTATCTACTATAGCTGGTATTGGAGGCGGGGTAGTAGCCGGTGGTCCTATAGGGGCGGTTCTAGCTGGTGGAGTTGCTATTGGGGCGAATCAAGCTGTAAAATTAGTGGTAGGTAAATCTATTGATGAATTGGTTGGTAATGCCATTACTAAAGTTAGTGAAGTAGTAAGTTTAGGCTCTTCTGTAGGAATAAGCGCAGAACAAGAGAAGCTCTTGAACGCAAATAAGCATGCGAATAATTCATATAAAGCTCCTGTTTTAGAGGCTGCTGTGAGTGAAAATATAAGCCAAACTAGGGAGCAAAACAGGATACAGAAAAAATTTTTAGCGCAATCAATTCCCAATTCTTTAGAACGACCTGTTATCAATGCAAAAATTCAAGTTACAAAACCTAAATTACAAGCAAAAGAAGTTGGAAAAAAATTAAATAATAATCTTAAGAATAAAGTTGAAGTGAGTAATAATACTACATCTATCAAGCAAAATAAAGGTATGGGTAAATCCTAGAGACTATCAAAGTATTCTATCTTAATAAATCTTCTTTAGATAAAGCTAATTTTAGTAATTGTTATTTGAGCGAATTGTTGTTTAATGAGCATGATTTTATGGATATTATTTTCATTGAATAGTTAGAGATGAGCATATAGAATAATTACCCGCACAGAATTTTTATATAGGATAGGGTGTATTTGAAATTGAATGCAAGCTTTGTCTTAAATATAATTTTATCTTGCGTGCCACGGGTAACTAGTATACAATACACGTCATAAGCAATCGTTTATTATCGCGGGGTGGAGCAGTCTGGTAGCTCGTCAGGCTCATAACCTGAAGGTCGTTGGTTCAAATCCGGCCCCCGCAACCAACTAGTACATGCAATTTGACGGCTAAAAGTGCAAACTTCGAATATTCAATTCTAATAAACTTGTTAGATTTAAGGGATAGAGTTTAAATTTATCATTAATTTTAAATATATAAAAATAGATACATCATACTAAAAGGTGTGTAACATACAATAATTTCTGTAAGCATGTAAAAAATAATAACTTGCCAGAACTGTAGTTATTAGTTAATATTTGCGCATAAATAATAAATTAATAAAGCCTTATTGATGACAAAAATTTTGGTAGATGATCATAATACGATAGTAAAAAAGTCTTTTATGAGCATGCCAGAGCGTAAAATATACAATAAATGGCGCCTTAGAATCTTGATCTCGATCATATTTGGTTATGGTACGTATTATTTATGTAGACAAAATTTTTCTATGATAATGCCAGCCTTCATGGAAGAATTTGGTTACTCTAAAACCCAATTAGGTTGGGTTCTTACTTCAGCTTCTATAGTATATGGTATCGGTAAATTTGTGAATGGTTACATAAGTGATAAATCGAATGCTAGATATTTTATGGTTATTGGGTTGATATGTTCAGCAATCATCACTTTTATACTTGGTTTTTCTGATAATATATGGTTTCTAGCTTTTTTTCTAATTATAAATCATTGGTTTCAGTCGATGGGGTGGCCACCAGCAGCACGCATGCTAACACATTGGTTTGCGCCAAAAGAATTAGGTACTAAATGGGCACTTGGCGCTGCATCACATCAAATTGGTGGAGCTATAACCTTAGTATTTTCTGGATATTTAGTAGCAAATTTCGGTTGGAGATATGCATTTTTTATTCCAAGTATTATTGCAATTATAATTGCTGTAATTTTATTTAATAGGTTGCGTGAATCACCAAAAGAATTAGGTTTACCGCTAGTTGAGGCTTATAAAGGTGATGAAGATTTCGAAGAAGATATTAGTGAAGATCATTTAACTAGCATGGAAATTTTTCGTAAGGTATTTGTAAATCGTAATATGTGGTATATCTGTTTTGCTAATATGTGCGTATATATTGTGCGAATAGGTATTATTTTTTGGGCTCCTTTATTCTTGAAAGAATTTAAAAATATTTCTTTAGAGCATGCTGGATGGCAGGTTGCAGCCTATGAGGTAATAGGTTTACTTGGTGGTTTTTCTGCAGGTTGGGTTTCTGATAAAATCATGGGAGGACAGCGTGGACCAGTTGGTGCTTTGTTTATGATTTGTTTAGCTATAGCATTAATTATGTTTTGGAAGATGCCAGAAAGTTATATATATTTTAGTACTCTAGCTCTTATTTTAGTAGGATTTTTTGTTTATGGTCCTCAGGTACTAGTTGGGGTTGCATCAGCAGACTTTGCATCAAAGAAAGCAATCGGTACAGCCAATGGATTAGCCGGTACTATGGGTTATGTTGGCTCAGGTTTATCGGGTATATGTGTGGGTGCATTGATTGATAATTGGGGATGGTCTAGTGCCTTTATTTTCTTTATTTCCTCGGCTTTAATAGGGGCTATATTTTTTATGCTTACTTGGCATGGAGTAAATAAACATAGTCAGTGTAAAGAATCATAGATTAATTTAGCTAAATCTTTGCTGATACCCTCGATATTAGTTAATTCTTTTATTGTTGCATCAGTGATTTCTTTAAAGGATCCAAAATAATTTAATAGCGCTTTTTTTCGAGCCTCGCCAATACCGGGAATCTTATCTAATGAAGAAACTTTTATTGCAACAGAGCGTTTATTTCGATGCGATTTTATTGCAAAATTATGTACTTCATCACGAAGTATTTGTAAATATTTCATGACACTTAAATTACGATCTAGAGTAAAACTATCTTTACCTAAAGAATGAAATTGTTCACAGCCACTATTCCTTTGTGCGCCTTTAGACATGCAAATAAACGGTATATGTATATTGAGATTATTCATTACATCAGAAACTATTTTCATATGTCCTTTGCCGCCATCGATTATCATTAGATCTGGTGTTCTAAATGGTTCATTTTTAAGGCGGTTTATACGCCTTGTTAGTACTTCCCTTAACATGGCATAATCATCACCACCATGCTTTAGAGGAGAATTTTCTCTTATATTAAATAAGCGATATTCTTTTTTTTCAAAACCATTAACACCAGCGACAACCATTGCACCAATAGCAAAGGCGCCTTGTATATGACTATTATCATATATTTCGATTCGTTGTGGTATAGTTTCTAGATTAAATAATTTTTGTACTTCAAATAATGCAGAAGAATTTTTGGCAGATATTTTTAGGTGTTTCTCTAGTTCAAGTTCTGCGTTATGTATAGCATTTTGCATGATTGCATATTTATTGCCAAGTTTAGGGTTGAATATTTTGATTTTTTTTCCATGTAGTTTTTTTAGGGCATCAATATAAATATCATAATTATCTAATTCACAGCTGATTAGAATTAGATCTGCTGGTTGCTTGTTTTGGTAGAGCTGCATTATAAATGCTCCAAGAATTTCCGCATTTGATTCTTCAATATTGGTATGTTCAGGGAAATAAGCTTGGTTTCCGCATGGTTGATGCGAGCGATAGAGAAAAAGCTGAATACAAAACTCCCCATTATGCGAGGCAAGAGCTATTACATCGGCATTTGCTAAATTTTGTACTCCATCGGCTTTTAGTTGTACATAACTCAGCGCTCTAATACGATCACGAATTTCAGCAGCTTTTTCGAATTGCATATTGTTACTTAGCTGTTCCATTTTAGAGGAAAGTGTTTCTTGTAATTTTTGATTTTTACCGGAAAGGAAAGCTTTTACTTCAAGAACTAAATCATTATACTCGGCTTTGGATATTTTATTAACACAAGGTGCATAGCAGCGTTTTATTTGGTATTGTAGACAAGGTCTTTTTCTATTTTCAAAATAACTATCCGTGCAGGATCTTAGTTTGAATATTTTTTGTAATTCAGTAAGTGTTACGTCAACATGATTAGATGAAGCAAATGGTCCAAAAAATTTACCATCACTAAGATTTTTTCCTCGATATTTTTGTAATTGCGGATAATCATGGTCTAGGCGTAATTTTATATAGGGAAAAGACTTGTCATCTTTTAGTAAAATATTGAATTTAGGTTTAAATTTTTTTATTAATTGTCCTTCTAGCAGTAATGCTGAAGATTCTGAATCTGTTACACTGTATTCCAAGGAGCAAACCAGAGAAACCATAGTTTTGTTTTTGCCACTTAATTCTAGTGTGTATTGTGATAATCTATTTTTGAGATTTTTTGCCTTGCCTATATACAAGATGTTTTTATCTACACTAAGCATACGGTATACGCCTGGTAATTCAGGTGCATTAGGTAAATAAGATTTAATTAATTCTTTGCCATTCATTTGTAGTTATAACAAATTATCTATATCGTTAGAACTTCTAGATTTTGGTACAGGATCATAGCCACCATCTGTAAATGGGTGACAGCGCAAAATACGTCGCATGCCTAAGAGTAAACCTTTGATAGCTCCATGAGTATGTAGAGCTTCTATTGTATAGTTAGAACATGTTGGAGAATATCTACAATTTGAACCAAGCCAAGGCGATATAAAAAATTGATAAAATTTTATAATAAATAAAAATGGGTATTTCATTGTGAAGTACCAGAGTTAATTTATTGTGGTCTATCAATGTTAGTTAGATGCCATTTGGGACTTATGTTAAGAGCGCTTTTTGTGAATGTCCACTCTTCATGCATTTCTTTGACTTTATCAGTAATATTTTTACCTGCAAATAATATTTTAATAAATATATTATTACCAAATAGGTAAATTTCTGAAATATGAGCAGTAAGCGCATTATTAGCAGCATAAGTTCCATAGCTTGTAGACATGGATTTAAAATGTTCAATATATCTTTTATCTATTAATTCTTCTAGTTCATTATCTTCATTAGCTGTTAGGATCATTTTAAACGCAGACTGTGCATTTTTTAGGAAGTTATTTGGATTAAATGATGGAAGTTTATTAAGTACATCTAACATTCCTTTTTTAATATCTTCTTCATTTTCTACGACAATTAATCCTTCTAGAGGAATGTTTTGTTTCTTTTTGAAATTTGGTCTGACAATTTTAGAGATTTTAGCACCACCTGTGTTAGTAACATCTTTCAATTTTCCACCCTCGCCAAAGAATGATTTGTTTTTGGTAGGATCGTTTTCTGATGTTGTTCCCAAAGTTGAGAGTAGTTTATTTATTATAAAAACGGCAAACACTGCAAATATTATTAATTCTATGAGTTGTCCAGACATATTGTATAGATCCTTGTAATTCTAATTAAATATATCCTATTACAAAACATCTTTTTTGCAAAGCTATTTATTAGTTTTTGAGCTTAGTGAGTAAAGTTTTGAGTGATATAAGCCATTTATATTAAAAGTTAATTTAAGAGGTGTATTAAAAATGTTTGCAGCTTATTTGAAAAAAATATCAACCTCAACTAATAAGAAATCTAATACTACATTAGACATACCGTTTTTTTCATACACAGAAGAAGATAGAGTAGGGGTAGAGTCCTATAAGAATAATAGTGTTGTGCATCGCTGTGTTAGTTTGATTGCTACATCTGCAAGCCATGTTCATTGGCATGTATATAAAGATTGTGGAGAGCATAAAAAATTATTGTCTAATCATCCAGCGGCTAAGTTGTTAAAGAGCCCACATCCCGAAAAATCAGGCG
Source organism: uncultured Rickettsiaceae bacterium (assembly GCA_963934885.1). Lineage (GTDB taxonomy): Bacteria > Pseudomonadota > Alphaproteobacteria > Rickettsiales > Rickettsiaceae > Megaera_A. Next base: position 23,184 of record CAWWAI010000006.1, read on the forward strand.
CAGATTTTTTTACAGAAAATATATCAAACTTATTGTTATATGGCAGTAGTTATGTGTTGTCTGCTAGTCATACCATTCCGTCTGAGTTGTATAATTTACATCCTCAAGCAGTGGAGCATGTAATGTCTAATAAATATTTAGTAGCCTATAAATATAAGGGCGTTAAAGAGCAGATATTGCCTATAGATCCAATTAGCAGAATGAGCTGTATTCTACATTTAAAGAATTATAACCCTACTGATGGACAGAAAGGTTTAAGCTCATTATCTGCTGCATCAAAGGCAATTAATTTATATGCTAAAATCATGGATTGGAATAAATCGCTACTTAAAAATGCAATTCGTCCGAGTGGTGCATTGATATTTCAAGATGGTAATGGATATTTAACTGAAGAGCAGTTCGAGCGTTTGCAACAGCAATTTTATGATAATTTCAGTGGTGCATCAAATTCTGGTAAGCCCTTGATTTTAGAAGGTGGTCTAAAATGGCAAGAAACTAACAATGCAGAGCGCTTTGAAAAATTTATTGAACTAAAAGACTCTAGTGCCAGAGACATAGCCGTGGCCTTTAATGTACCACCACAATTACTAGGTTTAAATGGTGATAATACTTATAGCAACATGCAGGAAGCAAGACTCGCTTTATGGGAAGAGAATATTATACCATTACTTGATAAATATGCAGATGCTTTAAGTAATTGGTTATCATATTGGTACGGAGAAAACCTAATAGTTGATTTTGATCGTGAATCTATTTCTGTTTTAACATCACGCAGGGAAAATTTATGGTCTAAAATAACTAGCGCCGACTTTATGACTATCAACGAAAAAAGGGCTTTTGTCGGCCTAGGTCCTATAGAAAATGGAGGGGAGTTAAATCGGCGCGAAAAAGGAGAGTAATATGAAAAGCACGGTTAATAAACTATATGGTTTTATTGCACAGCTTGTAATTCTTTTGGAAGAAGAATTGAATGAACTAAAGACAAGTAAATCTAAAAGCGCGGTGAATGTAAAAAAGAATATTACAGATACACTGAATAAATTGGTGACTTTAATTATTCAGTTAAATAAGTTAAGTAAGGACGAAGTAATTCATACTGAAAAAACAATGCCACTTGAAGATAAAGAAATTATTGAAAGATTTTTAAGTAAGTATAAATAATGGAATATGATAAAAAATTACTCGACGCAGTATTGCGTCAAGATTTTAGCAGCTTTATTGGCAAGGTGTTTCATACAATTAACCCTGGGGCAGAATATCAAGCTAATTGGCATATAGAGTTAATTGCTGATTATTTAGAGGCTGTACGCGCTGGAGAAATAAAGCGTTTGATTATTAACATGCCGCCAAGAGCTTTGAAATCTGTGTGCGTTAATGTTGCATGGCCCGCATGGTTGTTAGCACAACAACCATATACTAGGATTATGGCTGCGAGTTATTCTTCTGTGCTTAGCATTAAACATTCACTAGATTGCCGTCTTGTAGTTAATTCTGATTGGTATAAAAAATTATTTCCAAGCACAATATTAAGCCGTAAGCATAATCAAAAAAGTAAATTTTTAACTACGGAGAATGGGTTTCGATTTGCCACTAGTGTTGGTGGTTCTGCCACTGGTGAAGGCGGTGATGTACTTATCATTGATGATCCACATAACCCAACACAGATTAATTCTTTAAAAATACGTAATAGGGCAATCGAATGGTTTGAACAGACTTTTGTCACTAGGCTAAATGATAAGAATAAAGGTGCTATTGTACTTGTTATGCAACGTTTGCACGCGGATGATTTATCTGCACACTTACTTTCAAGTGGAGGTTGGGAGTTATTAAAAATACCCGCTATTGCTCCAGAAGATATGGTGTATGATATCAGTCAGAAAAAGTATAAATATAATAAAGGTGAATTGTTAAATGCAAAGCGGGATCAAATAGAATTTTTAAACAATATAGAACAAGAAGTAGGGGCAAGAAATTATGCTGCACAATTTTTGCAGGAGCCTTTACCTGCAGGATTTAATTTATTAAATTTAGAAGATATATCTTTTTACGAAAAAATACCTGATCAATTTGATTATTATGTACAAAGCTGGGACACAGCAATAAAAACATCCGAAAAGTCAGATTATAGCGTGGGCACATGTTGGGGGGTAGTTTCCAATAAATATTACCTGATATCTATGATACGCAAAAAAATGAGCTACCCTGAACTAAAAGTAGAAATGGAGAAGTTTGCTGATAAATTCAAGCCAAGACATTTATTGATCGAAGATAAAGCTAGTGGGCAGTCGGTAATACAAGATTTAAAACTCTCTGGTTATGCTAATATTCGCCCTATAAGTCCTAAGTTAGATAAAGTCACAAGATTTGCATCGATTGTAGCAATTTTTCAGGCAGAGAAGGTTTTTCTACCTAGAAAGTCTGCTTATAAGAGAGAATTACTGAGAGAGTTAACAACTTTTCCTAACGCAAAAAATGATGATATAGTTGATTCAGTAAGTCAGTTCTTGAATTTTAGTAAGTACATGATATATAAAAATAATGCGCGTATACGAACTATTTAATGTATTAAGAGTCTATAACCTTGTTATATAATTTTCTCTTAAAGATTTTAAGTATTGCTGTCTTTGTTTACGCAAGGTGCGATGCATTTGTGCTTAGTTATTATGGTATATATTTATTGGATTAAGTTTTTTGTTATAGCCTTGAAAATAACTTGAAAAAATATTTATTCACTGCTATAAAAGTTCAGTCTAATAGACATTCTAGTTTTATGCGCACCCTTAGCTCAGCTGGATAGAGCAACGGATTTCTAATCCGTAGGTCGGAGGTTCGAATCCTCCAGGGTGCACCATTTCATACATTCATTACGGTTTAGAAGAAATGATTGCAATGCTAACTATAATTAGCATTGCTTGACAATTTTATAGATTTAGGCAAAATAGTGTTAAATTTAATTTCTCAATTATAAAAATCATGACACAAGAAGTTGTTAACGTAATTTGCATGAAGTGGGGCACAAAATATACATTCACTGATGTAAATATTTTACACTCCATGGTAAGTAGGCATTTAACCATTCCACACAGATTTATATGCCTTACTGATGATAAAAGCGGTATTAACGAGGTAATAGAATGTTTTGATATGCCACTAATTGAAGTGCCAAAAGAAAAAGATGTGTCCCCTTGGCGTAAACTTGGTATGTTTTCGAAAGAGATTGGAGATTTGCAGGGCAAGGCGATATTTCTAGATTTAGATATAGTGATTATTGATAATATAGATTGCTTTTTTACTTTCTCGGATAAATTCACTATCATTGAAAATTGGACGCAGAAAGGACGTGGTATTGGTAATTCATCTGTATATTGTTTCAATATAGGCGAGCACGTAGAGGTTCTTAATTATTATAATCAAAATACGCTAGAAGTAACAAATCAATATAGTAATGAACAAATTTATCTATCTTTAAAAATTGGTGATATAGATTATTGGCCAGATAGTTGGTGTAAATCTTTTAAAAGACATTGTATGCCCGGTTATATTATTCGTTATTTTGTAACACCAATTAAGCCTCAGGATGTTAAAATAGTAGTCTTTCATGGGAATCCTAAACCAGAAGATGCCGCAAAAGGTGGATTTTTTGGTAGTATTTGGAAATATATTCGTCCTACAAAATGGATCAAAGATAACTGGCGTTAATAGTATAAGTTAGTTAATAAACATAACACTCACACCTTCTAGAATAGAAAATCATTTACATAATCCAAATTTATCACTAATAATACTGCATAATTAGATTAATCGTAGCACCGTACAGGTCTTGTATATATATATTCCCAAACTCTTTTCCAACCATTTGTATGAGAGATATTTTCATATATTTTCTGTTTTACACAATTAGAAGAAGATTTTTGAACAAATTTATCAGCAATAAATGGTGGTATAATTGTATCTTTTCCTCCAGATATATGTAATTGAGGGATGTTTTTGATTTGCTCAGTATAATCAATTGGGTTTAAGGACCCAATCATAGGGGTAACGTTGTGTAGTGTTGTAAATGCAACATGGTCTAAATTAGCGGCAATAGTTGTTATATCTTTTACCATATTATTTCTAGCAGCAATAAGTACAGCTATTCCTCCGCCACCAGAAAAACCCATAAGACTAAATTTATGCTTATTATTAATTTTATTGATTACTTCATTTATTGATTTCACACTATCATCAGACATTCTTTTGTCTGTCCAATATTGCATCTTACATGTTGGATTTAAGGTCATAGGGGTGTATTGGCAGGGGCGCGCTATATATACGACATTAGGACGATCATCCATAGCTGCAAGATCAATGAACATTTGCCTTCTTGGGGTCGGATTATGAGAGATTCTATATCGCCCAGAAAAAGCTGCACCATCACCTTCTATGTAAAAAACATAAGGTTTATGTTGATTACTAATTTTTTGATAAGTGGTAATCCAAAAATCACCACCTTTAACTAAAACTTTTTGAAATCCATACATGTTACCAATAGAACCAGGTTCATAGCCATAGGTCAATGTTTTACATGAGGATAATAAAGCTGTTGAAAGCAGTAAAAGGAAAATTTTAGAAAGGTATTTCATCATCTAAGTCACTATTATCAAAAGTTGGGGAACTTTGTTTACGTCCATCATCGGTTTGGTCGGCAGGGGTATCACCTCTAGAATCTAATAATATTAAGGTTGAATTGAAATTTTGTAATACAATTTCGGTAGTATAGCGTTCTTGGTTTTCGTTATCAACCCATTTTCTTGTTTGTAGCTGGCCTTCAATATATAATTTTGTACCTTTTTTGACATAATTTTTTATAACACGCACTAGTCCTTCACTAAATACAACTATACGATGCCATTCGGTTTTTTCTTTTTTTTCGCCTGTCGTTTTATCTTTCCAGCTTTCACCGGTAGCGATGCTAAAATTTGCTATTTCTCTACCATCATTAGTACTTCTAATTTCCGGATCACGACCTAAGTTACCGATTAGTACAACTTTATTTAAACTTCCTGCCATTACATAAAACTCTTAATAATTATAATAGTCTTTGATAGAATCATTATGTAAGTTTATATCACAGATTACCTATAGCATCAAACAAAAATATAATGAATTTTGTTATTGCAATAGCGGGTTGCTCCAGCCTATAATATTAATCAAGATTTTTAAAAGTCAATATCAGTTAAGGTTTATGCAAGAATATATAAAGGTTCGTGGTGCTAAGGAACATAATCTTAAGGATGTAAACGTTGATATACCCAGAAATAAATTTGTTGTTATTACTGGACTCAGCGGATCTGGAAAGTCTTCTTTAGCTTTCGATACTATCTATGCTGAAGGTCAACGTAGATACGTAGAAAGTTTATCTTCTTATGCAAGACAATTTTTGCATCTACAGAACAAACCTAATGTAGAGTCTATTTCTGGATTATCACCTGCAATTGCTATAGATCAAAAAACAACTTCTAAGAATCCACGTTCAACTGTAGGCACTATTACTGAAATTTATGATTATTTGAGACTACTTTACGCAAGAGTTGGCATACCATATTCTCCTGCTACAGGGCTTCCTATTAAGAGCCAGTCAGTTTCAGAAATGGTTGATATAGTATCTGCTATTCCAGACGGCACAAAAATTTATATTTTAGCTCCAATGGTTCGTGGGCAAAAAGGTGAATTTCGTAGAGAAATAGCCAACTTAAGAAAACACGGATATCAGCGTTTATTCTTAGATGGAGAATTATACGAGCTAGATGCAATCCCAAAAATTGATAAAAATAAAAAGCATAATATTGAAGTTATTGTCGATCGTTTCATGATTTCAAACTCCTTAGGTAATAGGTTAGCTGAAAGTTTAGAAGCTTCATTACAATTGGGCGATGGTATAACATACATAGATATAGTTGATTTACCAAAAAATCATAAATCTGATTATAAAAAAGAACAGCGAATAGTTTTTTCTGAGAAATATTCATGTCCAGAATCTGGGTTTCAATTGGAAGAAATAGAGCCTAGGATATTTTCTTTTAATAGTCCGTTTGGAGCCTGTCCAGATTGCGAAGGAATTGGTAAGGAAGCTTTTTTTGATGAACAGTTAATCGTACCAGATGAAACTATTAGTATTAAAGATGGTGCAATCGTTCCTTGGAGCACGTCGTCATCAAAATTTTTTACGGATACTTTAGAGTCGTTAGCTAAGCATTATGGATTTAAAATAACAACGCCCTTTCTAGAATTATCAGCAGAATCAAGACAAGTATTGTTTTATGGATCGGGTGAAGAAATAATAAAATTTAAATATCACGATGATCGTAAAGAAGAAATTATAGAGCAATCTTTTGCTGGTATCATCCCTAGTTTAGAAGCAAAGTATCGTAAAATGGATACTGTTTGGATGAAAGAAGAGCTTGGTAAATTTATGTCTAAGCATAGTTGTTCTTCGTGTTCTGGATATAGACTAAAAAAAGAATCTTTATGTATAAAAATTGATGATTTGCATATTGGAAAAATTTCAGAAAAAACTATTTGTGAAGCCCAGAAATGGTTCGAAACTATTAATAGTAAACTTGATAAAAAAAGACAATTAATTGCTAAACGAGTAATTAAAGAAATTCAAGAGCGCTTGAAGTTTTTAAATAATGTAGGTCTTGAGTATCTTAGTCTTTCCCGGGAGTCAGGGACTCTATCTGGTGGAGAAAGTCAGCGTATTCGTTTGGCTTCACAGATTGGTTGTGGCTTGAGTGGTGTTTTATATGTTCTTGATGAGCCATCGATTGGTTTGCATCAACGTGATAATTCACTTCTTATAGCAACGCTTAAAAATTTAAGGGATTTAGGTAATACGGTTATTGTTGTTGAACACGACGATGAAACGATGTTGGCATCAGAGTATATTATTGACGTTGGACCTGGTGCTGGTATACATGGTGGTAGAATTATTGCAGAAGGTACACCCGCTGAAATTAAGCAATCAGCCGATAGCATAACCGGACAATATTTGAGCGGTAGGAAGTATATTCCTATGCCAGATAAAATTAGAACAGGGCATGAAGGAAAACAAATTGTTTTAATAGGAGCCAAAGTCAATAATTTACAAAATGTTTCAATTACTTTGCAATTAGGTACGTTTATAGCAATTACTGGCGTGTCTGGTAGCGGTAAATCTAGTTTAATTATCAATACTTTCTATAAAGCGGCGTTAAAATTTTTAGAGCCAAAATCAAAAGTGTATCCTGGGGAATATGAGTCGATAAAGGGTCTTGAGCATATTGATAAGATTATTGATATTAATCAGTCGCCGATTGGTAGGACTCCACGTTCAAATCCAGCTACTTATACGGGTGCGTTTACACCAATTCGTGATTGGTTTACAGAACTTCCAGAGTCAAAAATAAGAGGCTATAAAGTAGGACGTTTTTCCTTTAATGTTAAAGGAGGGCGCTGTGAAGCTTGCCAAGGTGACGGTTTAATTAAGATTGAAATGCACTTTTTGCCAGACGTATATATAAATTGTGATTTATGTAATGGTCAGCGTTATAATCGTGAAACTTTGGAAGTAAAGTACAAGGGTAAAAATATAGCAGATGTTTTAGGAATGACAGTTGATGATGCAACTAAATTTTTTGAAAAAGTTCCAGTTATCTATGAAAAATTAGCTACATTGAAAGAAGTTGGTCTTGGTTATATTAAAATAGGTCAATCAGCTACTACTTTATCCGGTGGTGAAGCTCAACGCGTTAAGCTTGCAAAGGAATTATCAAAGCGCTCAACGGGGAAGACTTTATATATACTAGATGAGCCAACCACAGGCTTGCATGTTGATGATATTAAAAAACTTTTAATGGTTTTACATAAGTTAGTAGATAAAGGTAATAGCGTTGTTGTAATTGAACATAATATGGATGTAATTAAAACAGCTGATTATGTAATAGATGTTGGACCAGAAGGTGGCGATAAAGGTGGTTTAATCGTTGTCGAAGGGTCGCCAGAAAAAATATCTGAATGCGAAGCTAGTCACACTGGTAGATATTTAAAAACCTGTATTATTCAAACGCAGCGATATGCTAATAATGTTGAATAAAATGTGTGTGCGTATCTTCTGTGTGTTTATCTTCAATTTTAAGGCAAGAAATTGTAATTTATAGTCCTAGGTAATATGCGAATAATTGCAAATTAAAGTATATTGCCGGCTATACCTTATGTTATTTGTGGTTTACAAGAGCGTTATTTACCAGTTCCACCATGTTTGAATGTAGTCTTCTCTGTTAAAATACTCTCGTCGAAGTTAAAAAATTCAATCATAAAATTTTCGTCTTCTGGAAGTTTTGTTTCGGGAAATATAGTGCTATAATCTGAAGCATAAGACTTAAATAACCTTCCAGGAGCAATCACTGTCCTTGTGCCTACCGGTATTTTAT